>NZFP01000009.1 GCA_002689325.1 Rickettsiales bacterium | reverse complement strand
TTATTAGTTGTAAAATTGGATGCATTTTTGATATTTAAATCTTAGTTTCTTGCAATTTAGTTTTAATTATGTCAATAAAAATAATGAATTTTTTTCTTATCAAGTTTCCTTTATTTTTTTTAATGTTGTTAAATTTGTTTCTTGGGTCTTTAGTTGATGCCAAGGAATTGGCTAAGTTTAAAGATTGGGCAGCTTTTGCAGAGGGCGAAGGAAAAAATTTAGCATGCATGGCTGTATCAAAGCCAAAAAAATCAGAGGGAGACTATTCTAAACGTGGTGATGTTTTTGCAATAATAACTCATTTGCCAGGTCAAAAAAAATGGAATGAGTTTAGTGTAGTTGCTGGCTATAACTATAAAACTAACAGTAACCCAGAAATTTTAATTGATCAGAAAAAGTTTCAACTGTTTACATCAGGTTCGAGAGCATGGAGTTTTAGCCCTAGTGATGATGAAAAGATAATTAATTTTTTAAAAAAATCTATTAAAATGAAAGTTGTTGGAACTTCTTCCAGAGGAACAATGACTACTGACACATTTTCACTTTTAGGTTTTAGTAAGGCTTACAAAAAAATTAACGAAGCTTGCAATAAGAATTAAAATTACAGAAATGAAAAAAAAAAAAAAAATTGTCCTCGCCTTTTCTGGTGGACTCGATACATCAATAATACTTAAATGGTTGCAAAATGAAATGGATGCTGAGGTTGTCACATTTACAGCTGATATAGGTCAAGGAATAGAAATAGACGAGGCTAAAAAAAAAGCTAAACTCTTAGGTGTTAAGAACATATTCATAGAAGATCTTAAGGAAGAATTTGTTAAAAACTATGTTTTTCCTATGTTTAGAGCTAATGCAATTTACGAAGGATTTTATTTACTAGGAACATCAATAGCTAGACCTTTAATTGCAAAGAGACAAATTGAAATTGCAAAGAGAGTAAATGCCAATTTTGTGGCACATGGAGCCACGGGAAAAGGTAACGATCAAATAAGATTTGAATTAGGATACTATGCCATTAATCCCAAAATAAAGGTAATAGCACCTTGGAGAGAGTGGGATCTTAAATCTAGAAATGATTTACTTGACTATGCTTCAATGAATCAAATACCTGTTCCAAAGGACAAAGTAAATGAAGCTCCGTATTCAATGGACGCAAATTTACTTCATGTTTCCTATGAAGGAAAAGTTCTTGAAGATCCGTGGGAGTCTCCTGATGAATCAATGTTTATGAGAACGGTCTCTTGTGAAAAAGCTCCAGATAAAGCTACAATAATAGAAATTGAATTCAAAAAAGGAGATCCGATTGCTTTAAATGGAAAAAGATTTTCTCCATCATCTCTTCTGTCAAAGTTAAATTCAATAGGTGGATCAAATGCTATTGGAAGAATTGATTTAGTCGAGAATAGATTTATTGGAATGAAATCCAGAGGTGTCTATGAAACACCCGGTGGTACAATTTTATATATAGCTCATAGAGCGATAGAAAGTATAACATTGGATAAAGGCGCCTCTCATTTAAAAGATGAAATAATGCCAAGATATGCAGAACTAATTTACAATGGTTTTTGGTTTTCTCCTGAAAGAGAAATGCTGCAATCATTAATTGATAAAAGTCAGATTAATGTAAATGGAATTGTAAAACTAAAGGTTTATAAGGGTAACGTTATTGTATTGGGTCGTAAATCTAATTCAAGCATCTATTCGTCAAAAATGGCTACTTTTGAAAGAGATGATATTTACAATCAAAAAGATGCAGAAGGATTCATAAAACTTAACGCCCTAAGATTAAAGCTACTCAAGAAAAGAACTTAACTCTACTGGTGACTCTCCAAATTGTACGTAAGAAGTTAGCAAAGTATTTAAAAGTAAGCACGCAATCGTCATTGGTCCTACACCACCAGGAACAGGGGTAATTTTTGAGGCATTATTAAGACATTCTCCATAATCAACGTCTCCAACTAAAACTTTTTTTCCCTCCCTCTCAATTCTATTAATACCAACATCAATAACTATAGCACCCTTTTTCACCCATTCTCCTTTTACCATTTCTGGAATTCCAACGGCAGCCACCAATACATCAGCAGATTTAACAAGTTGTTCAATATCTTTGGTTCTAGAATGTGCTATTGTTACAGTAGCATTCATAGAAAGAAGTAAAGAAGCCATTGGTTTTCCTACAATATTTGATCTCCCGATAATAACTGCGTTTTTTCCAGATAAATCTGGGTTAAGTTTTTTAAGAAGTATTGAGCATCCAAGAGGAGTACATGGTACGAGAGAACTTAGACCTGACCAGAGTTTTCCAACATTTTCTGCATGAAATCCATCAACATCTTTAACAGGAATGATTGCATCTAAAACTTTATCAGAATCAATATGGGTTGGTAGAGGAAGTTGAACTAAAACTCCTTGAACACTTGAATCGTTGTTTAAATTGTTGACAAGTTCCAATAATTTTTCTTCAGAAACATTTTCATCAAGTCTATGTTCTATGGAGTTAAAACCAACCTCATTTGTTTTTTCGATTTTGTTTTTTACATAAACTTTACTGGCTGGGGTTTCTCCAACAAGTACTACTGCAAGTCCTGGTTTTTTTCCAGTTTTGTCAATTAATTTTTCTCCAAAAAATTTGATTTTTTCTCTAATTTGATTAGATATTAATTTTCCATCAATAATTTTATTATCATTCATATTTAAAATCCATATTTAGTCATAACGTACTGAGTAGCCTCAATTATAATTATAAGTAGGACCGGAGACAAATCAATCGCTCCAAAACTAGGTAAAAACCTCCTTATAATTTTTAATAATGGCTCTGTCAATCTATATAAAAAATCCATTATAATTGAAACTAAAGAATTATTGTAATTGATAACATTAAATGAGATAAGCATACTGATAATTACATAAATTATTACTGCATATTTATATATTTGAAGAATTTGAAAAACAATGTAAGCAAAAAAATCTATAAAGTACATAATCTGGAAATTTTATAATATGAATAATGTGAATGATCAAATAGATTTTAATTTTAGTAGGCCACTTGATATTCAAAAAAATTTGGATCTTAAAAAAGCGAAGAGCTTATTAGGTAATATTGTTTCTTTGAAAGAGAAAAACATTTTATTAGAAAAACACCTGAAGTTGTTATTAATAGAACTTTTTTACTGCTGGCATGAATCTAGCGAACAATTTTTAAGTTTATCAATGTCAAAAAGAGGTTATAATTCCAAATCAAGATATAACCCAAATAATATTTCTTCTTATACGATCAATGCAGTAAACTTTTTAAAAAAAATTAAATTAATTGATTTTTTTCCTGGTTTCTTTGATAGAACAACAAAAAAAAGTAGGTTAACAAGAATTAGAGCATCAAAGGAACTAAGAAATTACTTTGAAGAGTCTCTTCAATTTGTTGATAAAAAGATTAACCATCCCCAAAGAGAATTTGTCATTATGAGAGACGAATTGAACAATAAAGTTGAGTATAAGGATAATTTTAAGACACATGAGATTAGAGAAATCTTAGTTGGATATAATAATCTTCTTTCCATAAGTGTAATTGATGTTCCAACTTATGAAAATAAATTTTTCGTAAGATGTGACAAAAGAAAAGTTACAATATCTGAGACTGGGTCGCAGGCAAACATATTGTTTAAAAAAGATTCTTATAATGTTGAGAAATTCCAGGGTTGTTGGTGGAATAACCTCGATATAAGCTTAACCAGTATTTACCAAGAAAAGTTTTTAATTAATAATAATCCTACGTCTTATGTTGATTTGAATGATTTTTTTGAGAACTATTTGTTAAAACAATTTAACATAAAAGAAATTCAATTAAAAAGGTTAAAGATTTCAGATGACTTTAGTTATACCCAAAAATGTAAAATTATTTCTAAAGGTCTAAAACTTAAAAGTTATGAATCGCTAATTAAGTCTTTATGTCTGGAAAAAGGAAATTTTTTTGTAAATAAAAATATTCATACCAGTGATATAAAGAAAATGATCAGTATTTTTCTTAAAAAAAACCATGAAATCAGCAGTTATTTTTTTAAAGGTAATCGAATTAATTGGGAGTCATTCCTAGCTAATGTTTTCTTTAGACTTCTGAAGGAAACTGTGCCAGCTAAAATACCAGTTTTTTTGGTTCAAGAAAAAATTTACTTTCCAACTAATTTTCAACAAAACATCTTAAAAACATTAGATGAAGTTTTAGAAAAAGAACTTGGCTCATCTAAGAAGGATTTAAAATCCTATCCTTGTGATAGTTATAACTTTAAAAGCAAACCTTTTTTTAGTAATATTTTTTCTAGAAAAATAAAATTTTCTAATAGATATTTAAACAGAATTTCTAACCGGCGGGTAAAGTAAATGTCATCAACTAAATTTGGTATAAATCAGGTTAAGTTTTCAAAAGGAAAAAAAATCTATGTTAAAGGAGATAAGGCTGATTTTGCATTTTACGTACACGCTGGGAAGGTAAATATTTATTCTCCAGGCGGACTTCTTTTAGGGCAGGTAGGTGAAGGAGAAATTTTTGGAGAGCGTGGACCCTCATTGGATGAATCTAGGTCAATTACTGCCGAGGCTGCAACGAATTGTATTTTATACCCAATCAGCGAAAAAACCTTAAAAGAAAAAATAAAAACTGCTGATCCTGTTGTTAGAGCTATTTTAAGAAGTCTTTTAATACGCTTAAATGATATAAATATAAAGAGTGAGGATTTTTGGAGAAGTTTAAATGTAATGACATCACTCTCGACTGAAAATGATGATTAAAGAGTATTCTTACCTTGTCTATGAAGTGTATTTTCTTCACCATTAACAAGGTTCCAAAATTCCTTCAAATAATCATCACCAAATCTATTAATGTTGAATTTTTGGTAATCAAATTTTTTTAATACGTTTTCTTCACCTATTATATCTTCAGCAAGTGCTTCACCAAGTATGGGGGTGTATTTCATTGCTTGACCAGAACCTAAGTTATGAAAAAGATTATTTATCTTTGAGTCTTTACCTAAAATAAATCTTAGGTCGGGTGTAATGTCGAAAAATGATCTATAGCCTGATGCATAAACTGTTTTATCAATGTTTGAAAACCTTTTTTTTGAAATGTCTTCATAATTTTTTATTTGGTTATAGGCTAATGATTGATTCATTGGTTCATTCAAGTACTCACCTCCATTAACGGCAGTAAGATCATTTATAAAATTTTTAGCAATTTCATAAACAGACCTTTTTCTCGGTTGGTGGGCATGCATTTTATTACCTCTCCAGGATCTAAAGTAGCAAAGATTAGTATAGTCCGCGATTATCGGATACTCATATTTGATTTGCTTTGGACTTTCCATCCAGTTAACAACTGAAACAGGTTCAATCGTTACAGGAATTTTTAAACCGAGTTTTGTGAAAAGCTGAGAGCTCCAAGCACCAGTTGCATTTACAAAATGTTTAGCGTCAAATTTGCCATTATTTGTTAAACATGATTGAATAGAGTTACCATTAGCTACGATGGTTTCAACTTCAGTTTTTTCAAAAAGTTCAACACCATTTTCTTCTATAGCTTCGTAAAGGGCAGTTCTGAGTATACTTGGATCTAACTGGAATGCAGCTGGTTCATAATAGTAAGACTCATCATTATCTGTAATTAGGGTAGTTCCACATTTTTGGATGGCTGACTGGGGATCAATTTCCTCAAAAACAAGATCAATTTTTTCCATTCTTTTAGATAAATCTGTCCAAGCAGGGTTATCTCCATCAGAATTTTTTTTTGCGATCCAAATTGCACCAAACTCATCAACTTCCATATCAATACCCCAATGGTCTTTAATGTTTTTCCACATTTTAGTACTGATTGAAGCCATCATTGAAGCATCAGGATCTGCATTAGCAGATCTGACAATTCCTGAATGTCTAGATGATTCAGCAGCACAAAGTACTGCTTTTTCAATTAAACAAACCTTTTCGCCCTTACCTATCTTATTTAATTTTTTTTGAAGAGATATAGCTGTGGCAGCACCTAAACAACCTCCTCCAATTACTACTGTATGATACATATTTTAATACCTTAAATTGTATGATATAAAAATTAAATTCAAAAAGTCAATGAAGTTTATCGGAAGTACAGTAAAAGGAGATGGTTGGGTTGGAAAGTATTATAAACTTGACCAAAAAAAATTTGATTTACTAAACCTTCAATCAATAAATATTACTAAATATCCTTATTTTCTTGAAAGTTCATCTAGGGGAAACAAAAAAAATAGATTTTCCGTTCTTTTTTTTAAACCAAAAATTTTACTTCAAAAAAATAAAGAAGACAAAAATAGTTTTTTAGATGAATTTGATGAAATTTGGAAGAGAGAAAAAATTAATCAAAATGATCTTTTTTTCAACAATAAAAAGATTCCATTTTGTGGAGGATGGTTTGTCTATTTAGGATACGAGCTTGTTGAGGAAATTGAAACTAAATTGAATATCCCAGAATCTCCTTTTAAACTTCCAACTGCTTTTGCAAGCCGAGTCAATACCGCAATTATATTTGATCATGTTGATAATGAGATTTTAATTACCTCAGATGATAAAGATTCTTTTAATGATGATATTTTGGAGATAGAAGAGGATTTTACGAAAATACTTGATGAAAGCACAAAACTATTTGGGACAATTACGATTCTAAGAAAAGGAAGTGAATATGAGCACCAGGAGCAAGTTAGAAAGTGCATAGATTATATTTTTCAGGGAGAGATATTTCAAGCAAACTTATCTAGGTTGTGGAAATTTCAAATTGACAAAAAAATTGATGAAGTAGAAATTTACAAGCAACTTAGAAATAAAAACCCATCTCCTTTTGCAGGTCTAATAAATTATAAAGGAAGTAATATAATATGCTCCTCACCAGAGAGGCTTGTTTCAGTGAACGGAGAGTATTTAGAGACTAGACCAATTGCTGGGACTAGGCCAAGAGGTAGTTCAGGGTTACAGGATGTAGAATTATCAATGGAACTAATAAACTCAGATAAAGAAAAAGCAGAACATCTTATGCTTGTTGATCTTGAAAGAAATGATATTTCAAAAGTTTGTAAACCAGGAACTGTTGAGGTAAATGAAATGATGACGATAGAGTCGTATGCACACGTACACCATATAGTCTCAAATATTTGTGGTTTAAAAATAGATGGTATCTCTCCAGGAGAAATTATTCGTTCTTTATTTCCTGGTGGAACAATAACTGGTTGCCCCAAAGTAAGATGTATGCAAATTTTAGGTGAACTTGAAAGAGAAGGTAGAGGACCATACACTGGTTCCCTAGGATATGTTACTCATTCTGGAGATATGGATTTAAATATTTTGATAAGATCAATGCTTAAAGAAAAAGAATTTCTCTACTTTAGAGCTGGGGGTGGAATTGTTGCTGATTCCATTCCTGAGAACGAAACAATTGAGACTGAGGCTAAGGCAAATGGAATGTTGAAGGCTCTTGGATCCTTCAGTAAATGAGTAAAAACCTTTCTCTAATAAACGGTAAATTTAAAGACTCTATTTCAGTTTATGATAGAGGATTAGCTTATGGTGATGGTTTTTTTGAAACTATGTTATGGGATAGTTTTAAAGATAAAAATAAAATTAATGTTGGTGTTGAATTCTGGCTTAGACATTTAGAAAGAATAAAAGATGGTTGTAGGTTAATGCAGATTAATTTCCCAACTAATGATGAAATTATTAGACAACGAAACAAGCTTTTGAAAGCTTCTTTGAAACGAAAAAAATCGGGATTACTGAAGATGATTATTACCAGAGGAGTAGGTGGAAGAGGTTACAAATTTGAAAAAAATATGTCTCCCACAATTATATTCCTTTCTTTACAAAAGCCAAAAATAGAAAAAAAGTATTTTAAATCAGGCGTTACAGTAAAAATTTGCAAAACACATTTATCAAAAAATACAAATTTGTTTGGTTTTAAACATTTAAATCGGCTTGATTCAGTTCTTGCAAGGTCAGAGTGGGAGGATGAAAAAATTTTCGAAGGAGTTTTTGTTGATTCAAAAAAAAATATTTTAGAAGGAACGATGACTAATATCTTTTTTGTTCAAAAAAAAACACTCTTTACTCCTACGATAATAGATTCAGGAATTAATGGAGTAATGAGACAAGTTGTAATAGATAATGCAAAGCTTTTTTTTGATAAAGTAATCATTAAAAATATAAACTTAAGTGATATTAAAAAATTTGATCAGATGTTTTTAACAAATTCAGTTTTAAAAGTAATGCCAGTTAGTAGATTTGAAAAAAAAAAATTTGTTAAAAAAAAAAATGTCGCAGATTTGATTAATTTTTTTAATTGTCAAAATGATTTAGAAAAAACTGAAAGACTAAATCTAATTTATCTTAAGTTTTTTAAAAATATTTTTTTTTTCTGAGGAATCAATATTCTTATTATTCTCTAATTCACTAATTTTTTTATTAAGCACCTCTCTGTTGGTTGTTTCTTTCAATAATTTAAGATAAAAGTAAATAAGTTCCTTATCTTCAGTTTTTTTAACATCAACTTTTTTTAAAAGTTTAAGTGCACCATTTAATTGGTCGGTGTTTTTTTTTAAAACTGCGTATTCATATATTAAAGTTTCATTTAAGGGAAAATATTTTAGAGCTTTTGTATAATGTACTTCAGCTTTTTGTATATGTCCTGTCATTAAACATGTACGAGCTAAAAGTTTCCAGCCCTCTAAGTCCATAGGGTTTTCCCTAAGTTTTGACTCCAAAAAAAAAATTATTTTTTGGGGATTTATCTTCTTAAGACTTTCAGGATTATTTGTAATTTTATTTATTTCTTTGTTTACAAGATTTTCAAAAAAAAATGCTTCTTTATTCCCTTTAAAAAAATAAATCAACAAAGTTGAAAATGTAATAGACAAAAATGTTATGAAGAATTTTTTTTTTTGAGACTTTTGGATTATATAAGAAAATTGAAAATAGAAAAATTATAAGAAAAAAAATTATAAGAAAAAACCAAAACATTTAGTGTTTCTTTCTGAAAAAAGTATAGCTAAGTAATATTAAAAAAATAATGGGAAGTAACCAAAGTAAAAGCGTGTCATATCTTACAGGAGGGTTGAATAACACAAAGTCACCATATCGTGAATGAATATAAGATACTATTTCATCCTTAGTTTTTCCTTCTGAAAGCATTTTTCTTACCAAAACTCTTAAATCTCTGGCCATATCAGCGTTAGAGTTTTCGATGTCTTCATTTTGACAAACTAAACATCTAAGTTCTTTTCCAATAAGTCGTGCAACATTTTCAAGTTTTTGATCAGCTAGTATTTCGTCCGGTTCAACAGCCTGAACCTGAGAATATAAGAGAAAAATAACTATTAAAATTTTTTTCATTTCAGAATAATGTTAATTTTTTCTAAATCGTTTTCCATAATTGGTCCAACATGTTTATAAATAATTTTGTTATCTTTGTTTATAATAAAGGTTTCAGGTAGACCATATACCCCCCATTCAATACTGGAAATTCCATCACTATCTAAACCTATTTTATCAAAAGGATTACCATAATTTTTTAACCATTTATTTATTTCTTTTGTGTTATCTTTTTTTGCTATCCCATAAATTTTAAAAGAACTAGATAGCTTCATAAGTTGAGGATGCTCAACTTTACATGGGGCACACCATGTTGCGAAGAAATTTACAATTTTAATTTCTGGTTTTTTTAAGTCATTTGGTTTAAATAAGGGGTATTTACCAATTTTTTTTAATTGAAAATTTGGAGTTTTCTCATCTATCAAATTTGACGGAACAATGGATGGGTCTATTTTAAGACCTTTATAAAATAAAATTCCAATGCTGCCCATAAAAATTAATAAGAAAAGGTATTTCATTTATTAACTTTAATGAACCTGAATATGGATAAAATGCCTCCGAGTACTAAACACAATACACCAACCCAAATCCAAATAGTGAAGGAGTTGAACCAGATTCTTGTTGTCCAAGAGTTGTTTCTGATAGTATTAACATCACCAATGGCTATGTATAAATCACCAAATACGGTCGAATGTATAGCAGCTTCGGTGGTAACTTGTTTGTTGGCATTGTACATTCTTTTTTCGGGTTTAAGTGTTTTGATATATTTATTATCTTTATATATTTCAAATAACCCCATTTGGCTTTTATAATTTTCTTTCTCAATCATTTTTACACCCAAAAATTTTACTTTAAAATTCTTGGTAGTGATCACTTCATTAGTCTCTTGAAATTGAATTTGTTCAATTCTAAGTATTGATGTGCCAGTTGCTCCAAGAATTATTAAAGCGATACCTACATGAGCAGAGACTTGCGAGAATGTTTTTAAAGGAATTTTTTTTAGAGAAAACTTAGGTTTAAAGGATAAATACTTTAGGAGCTCAAAAAGTGAGCTAGTGATAATCCAAGCGGAGAAAGCGAAAAAAATTATAGAAAGGATTGGTCCTTTGAAATTTAGATACCAAACAGCTAATGAGATTAGGAATAAAACTAATAACAAAATTTTAATTCTAGAAATTAGGTTTCCTATATCGTCTTTTTCCCATTTTAGAAATGGCCCAAACATCATTCCTAGTGTTATAGGAATCATTAAAGGGGAAAGAATAGAATTAAAAAAAGGAGCTCCAACAGATATTTTATTATTAAAAACTACACTAGAAAAGAGGGGATAAATAGTTCCTAACAGAATTGTGAAACTAAGAGTAAACATAAATATATTATTTAATGAAATGGCTCCTTCTCTAGAAACTAAATTAATTTGTAACTTACTTGAAAAAGTTTTACTTCTTTGAAGAAAAAGAAAAAAACTTATTGCAGAAATAGCAAGCAACAGTATCAATATAAATACACCTCTTGTTGGATCATTGGCAAAAGCATGAACTGATACCAGAACGCCTGACCTTACTAAAAAAGTTCCCAATAGACTTAAAAGAAAGGTAATAATTGATAAAAAAAGCGTCCAGTTTTGTAAAGATTTCTTTTTTGTTGATATGATGATGGTATGAAGTAAAGCCGAGGATGTTAACCAAGGAAGTAAGGAAGCATTTTCAACTGGATCCCAGAACCAAAAACCACCCCATCCTAATTCATAATATGCCCACCAACTACCAAGTCCTATTCCACATGATAAAAAAGTCCATGATAAAAAAATCCAAGGTTTTAGTATTTCAAAATATTCTTTTGTGTTGTTATTCAGAATTAGAATAGCCATCGAAATTGAAAAAACTATAGAAGAGCCAACGTACCCTAGATATAAAAATGGTGGATGAATAATTAATCCAGGGTCCTGAAGGAGAGGATTCAAGTCAGCACCATCTATGGCAGGAGGAAAGGTTCTATCAAAAGGGTTTGAGGTTAGTAAAATAAATAATGAAATGAGAAAAATAAGAGTGTTTTGAACATTTAATGTTTTTTCCTTGAACTTTGGATCGATCTTTTTTTGGCAGGAAAATAGGAAACCAAAGAATGTCATTACTAATAACCATAAAAGAATTGATCCTTCATGGTTTCCCCAAACTCCAGTTATTTTATAAACAAGGGGAAGCTGGCTATTAGAATTTTTCTCAATAACATTTAATGAAAAATCAGATATTACGAAGCAATAAGTGAGGATAATGAAGGAAGAGATAGTACAAAAAAAACTAAGCTTACTAATTTTTATTTGTGTAATTTCAGAGTTTTCATTAAATTTTAATATAGGACTAATAAATCCTAAACTTGACACAATGAGGGTCAAAATTAAAAAAAATACTCCTAGTTCAGCAATCATTATATTTAATTAGTTGGTTTTATAATATTATCAAGTTCTGGAGGCATGTAGTTTTCGTCATGCTTAGCAAGTACTACTTTAGCTTTAAATCTATTTTTGTTAACGAGATTGCCTTCAACTACAACACCTTGACCCTCTGAAAACAGATCAGGTAAAATCCCAATATAGTAAACAGATATTTCCTTTTCAAAATCAGTTACCGTGAAAACTGTTTCTTGAACTTTTTTTGATTCTATTTCAATTTCTTTTTTTTTTAACACTTCCTTTTTTAACCATTCCACCAAGTCTAACATTTTCTATGGATGATATTTCTTTTTCTAGAATTTCACTAGGTGAGAAAAAAAAAACAAGATTGTTTTTAAGATTATAAAAAAGTATGAAACAACCAATTAAAAAAATAATGAGTAGTGAAGATACTTTCAAAAGTCTTTGTGTTTTAAGTTTCATTTATCTAATTTTTGATTAAGCTTTTTTTGAAGTTTTTTGACTTTATAAAATGTTTCAAAAAAAATTATGCCAAGTAAAAAAAATACAACACAATAAGAAGAAATAACATAATAAAAATGCTCTTTTGAATTTAAAAAATTTAAAAAAACTTCCATATTAAGATCCATGTTGTTCCAAAATTTCAAGTTTACGTGAAATAACTTCACTTTTAATTCTTAATAGGACTAAGGATATAAAAAAAAATAAAAAGGAAAATACCATTAAGAAAAGTGGTAACATCATACTTGAATCAATATTAGGAGAACTAAACTTTGAAATGCTAGCAGGTTGATGTAAGGTATTCCACCAGTCAACAGACCACTTGATTATCGGTAAATTTACTATACCTAATAGAGTTAAAATTGCGGCATATCTATCACCTTTTCTTTTATCTTCATAAGCATTAGAAATAAAAATATGACCAAGGTAAATAAATAATAATACTAACTCAGATGTTAATCGTGCATCCCATACCCACCATGTCCCCCACGTTGGTTTGCCCCAAATTGAACCTGTGATTAGGGTTGCTAGCGTAAAACAAGCTCCAAGCGGAGCACATGCTCTACTAATAATATCAGCCAAAGTATGTTTAAAGACAATTGAAAAAAAACTACAACCAGCCATCATAGAGTATATTCCAAGCGAAAGCCATGCACATGGAACATGAATATACATAATTCTTACAGTTTCTCCCTGCAAGTAATCAGGTGGACTAATGAAAAAAGCATAATAAAAACCTGAAATTAAAAAAATAATAAAAAGAAAAAAACATTTCGGATAAATAAAATCAGAAAGTTTTTGAAAACTTGATGGGTTGGCTAATTTAGTAAACATCTAATAATTTAATTCCTTAATGATTAATTTTCCTACTAGGATAGATAATGGTAATGTAATTAAAAACAAACCAATTAAAACTAATATTTTAAATTCATTACCCAAATTTGCGACAAAAAAATTTTCTGATGTGGCAAAAATGATTATAGGAATAAAAAATGGCATAATTAAAATAAATTGAATAAATTTGTTTCTTTTTACTTGCAACGAAAAAAAAGCTGAAAGTATCGAAATTAAAGTAATGGTTGGCAGAGAAACTATAAATAGTGTTGTAAGTTCTATTACATCAAGAAAATTAATTTCAAATAAAATAGATGAGATGGGAATCAAAAAAATATTAGGTATGATTAAGGACATAAACATTACCAAACATTTTGAAAGAAATATATTTTCCTCAGAGTAGCCTAAAAACTGAAGCTCTGATAAACTCCCGTCTAGGAAATCTTCAAAAACAAAACTTTCTGAAATTAAAATCAAGGAAAAAATTGTTATCATCCATAAAACTGGTTTATATATAGGCGAAAGAATTGAAATATCTGGACCAATTGCAAAAACAAAAAGAAGCATCGATGTGAAGAAAAATGTACAATAGGAGTACAAACTTTTTGTATTTTTAAATGTAATAATGAATTCTCTGAAAATTAAATTTTTGAAATCTCTCATTTAAAATTTTCCCATTTATCTAATAATTGAATATTTAATTTTTTAATTATTTTTTTTAAAATAATTCTTCTTGTTAGTTTCATATTTGACTTAACATGACTTGAAAATAGAATTGATCCATTTTGTTTAAGGTGTTGGATCATAATTTTTTTTAATGTCATTTTCGTTTTTGTATCAATACCATTAAGTGGTTCATCTAATAGCCAAAGTTTAGATTCTGAAAATAACAATTTAGTAAGAGCTACTTTTTTTTTTTGACCTTGTGAGAGGTTTTTTACAAGGGATCCTTGAATATCATTTAAAGAAAATGTATTTAGTGCTTTTTGGTAGGTGTTATAATTCGTTCCTAGATTAGACAGTTTCATCCAACTTTTTAGATTCTCGTTAACAGTAAAATTTTCCTTTAAACAATTTTTATCAGGAATATAAGTGAACTTTTTTTTTTTGTATTTACCTAATTCGGTAATATCTTTTTTACAAATTTCTATAAACCCTTTATCTGGACTAATTAAACCAGATATCATATTTAACAAGCTTGTTTTACCAACGCCATTTTCTCCCTCCAACTGTATAATTTCACTTTTATTTAAATTTAAGCTGAAGTTGTCGAAAACTTGCTTTCTATTTCTGTAAAGATATATTGAATTAACTTCTAACATAATTATTGTCTTTAAATAGTATAATAACCTATTAACAAAAAATATGGATTTTGAGTCAAATAAATTTTTAGATGAACTTACATTTGATAAGAAATTTAGTTTCTTTAGTTTGGAAAAAGCTCAAGATTTAATTAAGTTTGAGTTATCAAGTCTTCCCTTTAGTTACAGGTTACTTCTAGAAAATTTGATAAGAAAAAACAACTCCTCATCAGATAAAAAGTTAGAAATTATAAATCTTATTAAAATGAAACATGGTAGTGAAATTTTTTTTTCTCCTAGCAGAGTGTTAATGCAAGATTATACTGGAGTTCCAGCAATAGCTGATCTTGCCTCAATGAGGGATAAAATGGCAAAAAAGAAGCGGGACCCTGAATTAATTAATCCATTAGTGCCCGTAAGTCTTATTGTCGACCACTCAATATCAGTTGATAGCTCATCAAGTGATGATTCTTTAAAGATCAATGTTAAAAATGAGTTTTTAAGAAATTCTGAGAGATATTCATTACTTAAATGGGCACAGAAATCTCTCAAGAACTTTTCTCTTTTTCCGCCAGGTTCTGGTATTTGTCATCAAATTAATATTGAGTATTTAACAGAAATTGTTTGTGAGAAAAAAAAAATCTTATTTTTGGATTCAGTTGTTGGGACTGATAGTCATACGACTATGGTTAATGCTTTGTCTGTACTTGGATGGGGTGTTGGAGGTATTGAGGCTGAAGCAGTAATGCTCGGCCAACCTATTTCTATGAAGATTCCTGAAGTAGTTGGTGTAATGCTAGAAGGAAACTTGAAAGAGGGTGTTACAGCAACTGACGTTGTTTTAACTATAACTGAAAAATTAAGAAAAATTAATGTTGTAGGTAAATTTGTTGAATTTTATGGTGATGGTCTGTCTTCACTTTCACTATCAGAGAGGTCAACTATTTCTAATATGGCGCCTGAATACGGTGCAACATGTGGTTTATTTCCCATGGATAACGAAACTTTAAAGTATCTAAGATTGACAGGAAGAGACGAGAAGAAAATTGTGATGATTGAGAATTATTGTAAATCTCAACATTTATGGCATGATGAAAATTCAAAAAAAATAAAGTATGCGGACAATTTAAAAATAGATTTATCAAAGATAGAAGCTTGTGTTTCAGGCCCTAAGAGACCACAAGATAGAATTATTTTACGAGATATTCCAAAAACATACATGAATTCTCTAGATAGTAACGAAAAAAAATTACTTACAAATAACAATGATTCTCTAACAAACGGTAAAGTTTGTTTAGCGGCTATTACAAGTTGCACTAATACTTCCAACCCAATAGTTTTGATAATGTCCGGACTTATTGCAAAAAAGGCTGTTGAATTAGGTTTGAGAGTTCCTTGGTGGGTAAAAACCTCTTTTGCTCCTGGTAGTAAAGTCGTAAGAGAATATTTAAATAAAGCTAACTTACAATTTTTTTTAAATAAACTTGGATTTAACATTGTTGGATATGGTTGCACAACTTGTATCGGCAATTCGGGGCCACTAGATAACAAAGTTTCAAATGAAATTGAAGAAAACAACTTAAATGTGTGTAGTGTCATTTCAGGAAATAGAAATTTTGAAGGAAGAATACACCCTCAAATTAAATCTAATTTTTTAGCATCCCCACCCTTAGTGATTATTTATGCTTTATCGGGAAGAATTAATATTGATTTTGATAAAGAAGAAATAGGAACCGTTAAAGGTAAAAAAATTTTTTTAAAGGATCTTTGGCCTTCGTCAAAAGAAGTAAATTTATTAAGTGAAAAAATATTAAAAGTAGAGTTATTTAAAAAAAATTATAAAAACATTTTTAAAGGAGACTCCAGTTGGGAAGCAATAAAAATTAAAAGTTCTTCTACCTTCAACTGGTCTATTAATTCAACATATATAAAAAAGCCTCCGTTTTTAGAAAATGAATTAAGTAAAAGTAATGATATTCTTGAAGCCAGGCCTTTGCTTATACTTGGCGACTCTATTACTACAGATCATATTTCTCCCGCCGGTGTTATTAAAGAAAAAAGTGAGGCAGGCAAATACTTATTAGAGAGACAAATTAAGCATGATAATTTTAATTCTTTTGGTGCACGTAGAGGAAATCATGAAATTATGGTGAGAGGAACTTTTTCAAATTTAAGAATTAAAAATTTAATGGTTAATAGACAAGGTGGCTATTCAAAACATTTCCCCTCAGAAATTGAAGATGAAGTTTATAATATTGCCGAAATGTATTCGAATCAAAAAGTTCCTTTAATTGTGGTAGCAGGTAAAGAATACGGAACAGGATCATCAAGAGACTGGGCGGCAAAAGGAACAAAATTATTAGGTGTTAGAGTGGTTTTAGCAGAAAGTTTTGAAAGGATTCACAGATCTAATTTGGTTGGGATGGGTGTTTTACCGCTGGAAATGAAAAATACAAACCTATCTGATTTAAAATTGAATGGAAATGAAACATTTGACATTGGCAATATAAATAAGATTTCTTCTAAACCAAACCAAAAATTAAAAATTAAAATCAATTATCCGGATTCAGTGAAAGAAATCAGTGTTATTTCTAGAATTGATACTGTGAAAGAGGTCGATTATTTCACTAACGATGGTATTTTACCTTATGTATTTAATTTAATAAAAGACTAAAAAGAAATATATTTATTAGTATTTCCAATGAAATTGACTAAAATTTCAGCGACACTTGGACCAACGAATACAGGAAAAACATTCTCGGCTATCGAGAAACTTTTAAGTTATTCAAATGGGGTTATTGGCTTTCCTCTCAGATTGTTAGCTAGAGAAAATTTTGATTATGTTAAAAAACAAGTTGGAGAAGATTGCGTCGCATTAGTTACGGGTGAAGAAAAAATAATTCCAAAGGAAGCAAAATATTTTTTTTGCACAGTTGAATCAATCCCTGATAACAATTTTGATTTTGTTGCGATTGATGAAGTACAGTTATGTTCAGATTATGAGAGAGGTCATCTTTTTACCGAGAAGATTTTAAATAAAAAAGGGAAGAAAGAAACAATGTTTTTGGGTTCATTAAGTATAGAAAATGTAATTAAAAAAATTTATCCAGAAATCCTTATTAAAAAAAAACCTCGCTTGTCAAATTTATCGTATTGTGGATATAAAAATTTAACTCGTTTGCCAAATAGATCTGCAATCATCGCTTTCTCTCTGATAGATGTTTATGAAATAGCCAATAAGATTAGACAGGCTCATGGAGGAGTATCTGTTGTTATGGGAGCACTCTCACCTGACGTAAGAAATGCTCAAGTTAAACTTTTTGAGGATGGTAAAGTTGATCATATTGTTGCGACTGATGCAATTGGACTAGGTTTAAACCTAAATATAAAAAATATTTTTTTTTCGAGTATCAAAAAATTTGATGGCCATAGAGAAAGAAAACTGACTTATGACGAAATTTCTCAGATTGCTGGTAGGGCCGGGCGATATCTTAACGATGGCTTTTTTGGTACAACTGGAAATTTGAAGTCATTGAGTCAGGAGTCAATTAGTTTTGTTGAAAATTATAAATACACTGAAATTCAAAAGGTTTACTGGAGAAATTCATTATTAAATTTTTCTAATAAAAATTCTCTTCTTAACTCAATAAATAAAAAAGCAGATAAAAGCTATTTTATTCAAAAAAAGAATGCAAGTGATCAAAGATTTTTAAGAATTTTACTGGAAGATGATTTTGTAAACAAAAAAATAATTAATCCATTAATTTTAAAAAAGTTGTGGGAACTTTGTAGAACACCAGATTACTCAAGAGAGTTAGATGAGTTTCATACAAGATTCTTAAAAAAGGTTTTTGAGTTTTTGGTTGATAAAAAAAAAATGATCCCAGCTTCGTGGGTTGATGATAAGTTAAAAAATATAAAAAAAAAGACTGCGAAAATTTCAGAATTAAATCATAAAATTTCACAGATTAGAAAATGGTCATTTTTAGCTTTTAAAGGTGACTGGATGGAAAATAACTATTTACTTCAACAGAAAATTAAAGCCATAGAGTTTGATTTATCAATAACACTTCACAGTCAATTAATTAACGAATTTGTTGGAGAGTTTAAAGGATTAAAATCTAACTTTGACAAAACTTTAGAAAAATCATTTATTAAACTTGATACAAAGAATTTTGTTCAATTTGGTAGAGAAACTATTGGAAAGCTGCAAGGATTTAGATTTATAGTTAATCATTCATTTAAAAATAACAATATTTACAATAATAAAATTCTAAAAAAACATTTAGCATTTTTTGCAAAGCAGAAGATTGATGAATTTAAAAACTCAAAATCTTCTGATTTTGATTTCAAGGTTAATGGAGAAATTTTATGGAAAAAAAATTTGATAGCAAAATTATTGAAAAATTCTGAAATTTCTAATCCAAAAATTAAAGTTTTTTTCGATGATTTTTTTTCAAATTACAAAAAAGAAATTGAATTACGAATCAGAAAATGTTTTGAACATTATTTTTCACAAAATATCGGATTTATAAAAAAAATTAATTTGATAGGAAAACCTTCAAGTAACTTAAGGGCAGTTATTTATTCTTTAGTTGAAAACCTTGGTCATTGTAAGAGAGAAAACGTTGCTCATTATTATAAATACTTGAAATCTGATGAATTAAAAAGTCTTCGAGAATGCGGCCTACAAACTGGTGTTTTTTTTCTTTTTTTTAAATCCAAAGGTGCAAAATTATTTAGGCAAACTTTAATAAATATATTTTTTGAAAAGTTGTTAAGCAACTTTCTGGAAAAAAATTATTATGCATTAAAGAAATCATCTTTTAGTAAGAAAGAAAAAGAAATTTACAGAAGAATGGGGTTTTATTTAATTAAAATATCCAAGAAACATTACTTAGTATATTTTGAATATCTTGAAAAGATAATTAAAAAAAACTTTTATTATAAAAAGAAAAAATTGAAGACTTATACTCCTAAAAACAATTTAGAAAGACTGATTCTTGAATCAAACAGTAAAATAATAATTTTGTAGTAAGTATTAAATATTAAGTTGAATAAATATTAAAACTGGATTATATACCACATAATGACTTATGTTGTTAAAGACGCTTGTGTGAAATGCAAATACATGGATTGTGTTGAAGTTTGCCCTGTTGATTGTTTCTATGAAGGAGAAAATATGCTTGTTATCCATCCAGATGAGTGCATTGATTGTGGTGTCTGCGAGCCTGAATGTCCAGCTGAAGCTATAAGTGATGATTCTGATGAATCTTCAAAAAAATGGATCGAAATTAACAGAAAATATTCAGAAATTTGGCCAAACATTAATAAAATTGGTACCCCCCCTGTTGATAGCGACGACTGGAAAGATGTCTCCAACAAATTTGAAAAGCATTTCAGCGAAAAGCCTGGTAAAGGATCTTAAGTAAAGCTTGTATTCAAAGCTTTTTCTAATATAATCCACAACTGTATAATTAATTAGGAGCCCATTTTGAAAAAAGAAGATGAATTAAATCTGGAGGTTGGTGATCTTGTTGTTTACCCTATATATGGTGTCGGCGAAGTTGAAAATTTTGATACGTATGAGGTTGATGGTTCGTCACAAGACTTTATTTTAATCAATTTTAAACAAGATAAAATGAAGTTAAGAATACCTAAGATCAAAGCTTCTCAATCTGGTCTTAGAAAACTTAGCAATAAAAATAGATTATCAAAGGCTTTAGAAGTTTTAGCTGAAAAACCCTCTGTTAAAAAAGATATGTGGATAAAAAGGGCGAAAGAATATGAAAAAAACATTAACAGTGGAGATCCAGTTCTCATCGCTGAAGTAGTTAGAGATCTTCATAAAAAAGATGATTCTCTTGAACAACAATCTTATTCTGAAAGACAAATTTACCTAACTGCATTAAATAGATTAAGTAACGAATACGCAGCTGTTCAGAATTTAGAGAAAAAAATGGCTAAAGTTAAATTAGAGGAATTATTAAATCAATAAATTGTTTTAATTTTTTGATTAGTCTTAATTTCATCGACATTATTGATAGTCATAAAAATGTCTTTTGAAAACCTTTTTTGAAAACTACTCTTTTTTATCACTTCTTTAATAAAATTTTCATCTGGAGAGTTCCTAATCACTCTAATTTTTGGTGGTTCAATTTTGTCAATACTTGAATTGGTGGAAACTCTTCCAAATGAATAGACAATATTAGAAAATTTTTTTTTGTAATTTTTGAAATATTTTTTTTCTGAAGTAATTGAAAACCTGTAAAGATTTTTATCGTCTTTAATTAGAGCCAGTCCTATGGCTTGGTCAGATTTTTTTATTATACATTCAGAAATGATAAAATTACCAATCGTTTTTTTACTATAGTTCAAAATGTTTTTTTTGGGTGTTTTGGCCCAACTCGAAAAATACTCTAAGTCATCTAGTTTCATATTATTATCTACATCAAAAAAAATCTTTACATCATTTTCTCCCAGGCCTAAAAGAAACTTTGGGTTATTAATAAAAAAAATTGATTCATCAAAATTAAAAAAAAAGTCCAGTGGTTTATGTATGAATGTGTTTTTGTAAAAAAATCCTTCCTCTGGTTTGTCTCCATAAAGCATTCCGTCAATTTTTTTCAAAAAAACTTCTCTTCCGATTATTGGTTTATAATTAGAGGAATCATTAACACTATTGATAACTTCCATAACTCTTTTTGAAGAATTAGGATGGGTTAACAATAGTTCTGAAACTTTTTTTCTATCTCCAATTATTTTTTTTTGTAACTTTGAGTATTGTTCCATTTGTTTTAAAAAGTTTGCCATTTCATATGGTTCAAATCCTGCTCTAACCATATAGCTAGTTGCTAAACTATCCGCCTCATATTCATTTTTTCGTGAATACGATAAGAGATAAAGAGATGAAGTAGTATTCGTTAAATTTTGTAAAATAGGATTTTTTATGAGAGTATTGAGCAAATTACCTAATAGGTTTGTTCCAACAGCTCTAGTATACCTTTTAGCTGAATGTCTCCCTGTTACATGACCAATTTCGTGTGCTATGACACCGGCTAGTTGGGCTTCATTTTGACAAAGGTAAATTAACCCCCTGGTCAGATATATATACCCTCCAGGAAGTGCAAATGCGTTTATTATTGGTGAATTAAGTATAGTAAAAGTGAACTTAAGATTTGGACTTTCGGATGTAGATACAAGAAATTTCCCCAAACTCTCGATATAATTTTGAAGAGTATTATTTTTATATATTCCTCCAAACTGTTTGATAATTTTTGGATGTTCAGCCTTTCCTATAGCCTTTTCATCTTTTTCAGACATTAGACTTATTTCTCTTTGTCCAGAAGATGGTGTAACCACACAACTTGAAGTTGAACAAAATATGAAAAAGAAAATTAAGAAAATTAAAAATTTATTTTTTATCACTTAAATGTTACCTTAACACTTCATTTATAATATTTATTATAAATTTAGTGAGAATGTTTAAAAAAGTTAAATTAATTTTATTCTTTTGTTTGTTTCCTTTTTTTTCAGTTGATGCAATAGATAATAAATCTAGGTTATCAGTAGGTGGTGGTATTTATAATTTTATGGAAAACGGGGAAAAAAGATGCATATCTTTACATTCTGATAGTACTTGTTTTTCAGAGGAAAGTATTGCAAAAACTTCGATTTTGTATCAGCTTGAATATCAGTCTCCAAAAAGAATTTTTAAAATTTTTAAACCAAAAATTGGTTTTTTAGGAACAAGTGAAGATGCTTTGTATGGTTATGGTGGATTAGCAGTCGATTTTTATTTCGGCGATTGTAAATGTATAGTATTAACGCCAAGTTTTGCTGCTGGTTGGTATGTGGACGGAGATGAAATAAAAATGTATAATAGATTGGAGTTTATGAGTGGAGGGGATATATCGTATAGATTTAGGAACAATGTAAGAGTTGGAGTTGGAATTTACCATATATCAAATGCCGGATTAGGAACTGAAAACCCAGGCTCTGAGTCAATAATACTAAAATATCAAATCCCGTTTTAAATGCAGATGAAGTATAACTTTTTATTAAATGTAACTATTATTTCACTTTTGGTTTTTTTAAACTCAAATGCTATGGCTAGAGATTCAGCTAGATTTTCCTTAGGAGTGGGTGTCTTCAATTACATGGAGGATGGTTCTCCTCCCCATAATGATCAATCAGGAATGATAAACTTAGAGGTACATAGCGGAAGGAAGATGTTTAATTTAATTAAGCCCTTCGCTGGTTTTTTAGGTACCAATGAAAATGCATATTATGCCTACGGTGGCTTTGGAATTGATGGATACTATGGAAAAAAGAAAAACATTGTTTGGACACCAAGTTTAGCTTGTGGATATTATAAAGATGGAAACGAAATTAAAGCAGGAAACCCTTTAGAATTCTACATTGGAATTGATGTCTTTTATAGATTTAAAAATAAGGCAAGGTTAGGAGTTGGAATTTTTCATATTTCAAACGCAGACAGTGGTAAAAAAAACCCAGGTTCTGAGACTTTAGTTTTGAAATATCAAATACCATTTGGAAGATAAATTTGGTCTTATAGTTAAAGTGGATATAACAAATCCCTCCTAAGGATTAGTTTCTGGTTCGAGTCCAGATAAGATCGCCATTGAGGAAAAATTAGTGTGAGTAATGATTTAGAAAACTTTTTTAATAGACAATTTGAAGAACACAATAAGGTTACAATCGATTGCCAAAAAAAACTTCAGTCTTCTTTTTTAAATGTAACAAAAATTTGTATAAGTTCACTAAAAAAGAAAAGAAAGATTCTTTTTTTTGGAAATGGTGGAAGTGCGTCTGACGCCCAACATTTAGCAACAGAGCTAACAGTTAGGTTCTCGAAAAACCGGAAAGCAATTCCAGCAATATCATTGGCTACAGATACCTCAGCACTAACTGCAATAGGCAATGATTTTGGATTTGATTTTGTATTTTCAAGACAAATTGAAGCCTTAGGAGAAAGAGATGATATTGCAATTGGAATAACAACGTCTGGTAAGAGTCAGAATGTAATAAATGCGTTTAAAACTGCAAAGAAAAAAGGACTTAAATGTGTAGTATTTACAGGAAATTACACACGTTTAGTAAGTCGTTTATGTGATGAAATAATATCTGTTCCTGCTCTAAATACCTCAAGAATCCAAGAAATGCATATTTTAATTGGGCAAATGTTATGTAATGCTCTTGAATATAAACTTGGTTATTCACATCTGATAAAAGAAGAAAAGTAAATTTTAAATTGAGAATTTATATTTTTAATGAATTTTTTTTATCATCCACTTTTATTTATTTTTTTATTACTTTCATGTAATGAGAATGAACACTTCAGTTCTTTAAAAACGGGGCAAACACTTCACTATGACATCAAATTTATTAATAAAGAAAAAATAACTAAAAAATACAAACAATCTTACTTTTTAAAGGAGTCAGATAAGAGAAAATCTGTATTAGTCAGAAGTGACGGGAAAGTTATAGAATATAAAAAAGAGCCACAAAGACTTATCCTCAAAGAAGTTCAATATCTATTCCCTGGTCTTGTTGACCGTCCCAAGGAAAAATTAGAGTTTGAACGTGAAAATATTGTTTATCAAATGTCCTTGGAAAAGAACAAGTCCTGGAACACAAATGACTTGACCACATTAGTTGTGAAATTAGGCTATGATAGAATTTACAGAACTTTACTACCAATAAATATAGAAAACAAATTAATTGGCTTAAATGAGACTGTTAAAATTAAAAATAAAATTTTAAAAAATTGTTTAAAAATTGAAGGATTTGGTCAAACCAGTTTTTTTCCTGGAGCACCATTAGGTAAAATTGATATTACGATTAAAAAAACCGAATGGTACGCTCCAGGTTTGGGGTTAGTTAAGTTAATAAGAGAAGAAATTTCCGATTCAGAGACTATGGGAAACATATACTATGAAAAAGTAATGAATTTTGATTAAAAAGTCATTAAAGTGTTGATAAACAATGCTTTTAATCATAAATATTAATTGAGGATGTTTTTAAAAAAAAGAAAATTAGGACTTTACGACTCTAAGTATGAGAAGGATTCATGTGGAATTGGTCTTGTAGCAAATATCTATGATATTCCATCTAGATCAATAATTGATAACGCGCTTAAATTACTCAGTAATCTAACACATAGAGGTGCTGTCAGTGCTGATCCAAAGGCTGGAGATGGCGTTGGCATTTTAACACAAATACCGCATCAATTCTTTCAAAAAGAGTTCTCAATTTCAAATACAATTTTGCCGAGACCCGATGACTATGCTGTTGGAATGTTTTTTTTACCCAGAGACAAGGATGAGAAAGAATATTGTTCTGATATAATAACAAAATATTTTAAAAAATTTGGTTTAGAAATAATTGTAAAAAGAAATGTACCTACTAATAAAAGCATACTTGGTAAATCAATAATTGGAAAAGAACCCTCTATAATTCAATATTTTGTTAAGGAAATAAAACCCTCACAAAAAATAAATCAATTTGAGTCCAAATTATTTCTGGCCAGAAGAAATATGGAAATAGAACTTAAATCGTTTGATTTTTACGTTGTATCATTATCCCCAAGAGTAATTACTTACAAGGGAATGATTATGTCAGATAACCTAAGAGATTTTTATTTAGATTTTCAAGACGAATTATTTATATCTTCATTAGCAATTGTTCATCAAAGATTTTCAACTAACACTTTTCCAAGTTGGGAGTTGGCCCAACCTTTCAGATTCTTGTGTCATAATGGAGAGATTAATACTCTAAGAGGTAATGTAAACTGGATGAATGCAAGAGCTAGAATTTCAGATTCAATTTTTTTTTCAGATGAGTTTAAAGATATCAACCCTCTAATTTTTGAAGGTGTATCAGATTCTGCTGCCTTTGATAATGCCTTAGAATATTTGGTTATTGGAGGCTTTGATATTGAAGAGGCAATGATGTTATTAATTCCGGAAGCATGGGAAAAAAATAAGCACCACTCTAAACAAGTAAACAGTTATTTTAATTATCACTCTAATTTTATTGAGCCATGGGATGGACCGGCTGCAATGTGTTTTACAGATGGAAAAAAAATCGGTGCAATTCTCGACAGAAATGGTCTAAGACCCTCAAGATATTTGGTTACAGATGATGGGACTGTTTTGTTATCTTCAGAGATGGGAGTCTTACCAATTGATCCATCCAGTGTAAAAAAAAGATGGAGACTCCAACCTGGAAAGATATTCTTGATAGACTTGATTGAAAAAAAAATAATAGACAATGAGGAGATTAAAGAAAAATATGCAACAAAAAATAACTATGAGTCACACTTAAAAAAGAATCAAATATTCATCGATGATATCAAAAAAAAAGATATTTCCAAAAATATAGATTCTAACCAGCTAACACTTTACCAAACTGCATTTGGTTATACAAAAGAGGATATTTCATTTTTTTTAAACCCAATACTTAAATCTGGTATTGAACCTACTGGATCGATGGGAACCGATACTCCAATTTCACTTCTATGCGACAAAACCAAACTTCTGTATTCTTATTTTAAACAGTGTTTTGCTCAGGTAACAAACCCGCCTATCGACCCAATTAGGGAAGAATTAGTTATGTCTTTAAAAATGAGTCTAGGATCAAAACCCAACATTTTTTCCACACCTGACCAAAATAATTTTCTCAGGCTTGAATTAGATCAACCAATTTTGAGTAATAACGATCTTCAATCAATTGTCAATTTAAAGGATCTTACTAACGGAAAATTAAAAACTTCAAAGGTTGACATATTATTTAAAAATTCTAGTTATGGAAATGAACTACAGGAAGGTATTGACAAGATATGCTATGAAGTTAAATCACAAATTAAAGATGGAAGTAATATAATAATACTTTCAGATAAAAACTTCTCTGGCGTTAACGCCCCCATACCAGCCTTATTAGCTGTATCTGCGGTTCATCACTATTTAATAAAAGAAGGTTTGAGAATGAAAGTAAGCATTCTGCTCGAAACCGGTGAAGCCAGAGAACTTCATCATTTTTCAGTTTTATTTGGATATGGTGTAGAAGCAATAAACCCATATTTAGCATTTGAGACAATAGATAATCTCTCAAGCCCTAAAGAAAAAGAATTAGCCAGAGCAAACTTTATTAAGGCATCCGGTAAAGCTATTTTAAAAATTATGTCTAAGATGGGTATTTCAACACTTAAATCCTACTGTGGTGCACAAATTTTTGATGCTATAGGTTTATCCGAGGCGGTTGTAGAAAAATTCTTTTGTGGCACTTCCTCTCTAATCGGTGGAATTAATTTGAATCAATTACAAAAAGAAACATTAGATAGGTTTAATAGAATTAGGCAATTAAATGAAAGTTCAAAACTTGCAGATGGAGGAGAATATGCCTTCAGAGTCAACGGTGAAAAACATGCATGGTCACCTGCAACAATTTCTAACCTTCAACAAGCTGTGAGAATTAACTCAAAAGATTCTTTTAAAAATTTTTCAAACCAAATTAATGATCACAGTAAATCAATGTTTACGATTAGAAGTTTATTTGACTTCAAGAAAAAGAAGGCTGTCTCAATAAATCAAGTAGAAAAAGCTGAAGAGATTGTTAAGAGATTTTCTACTGGTGCCATGTCTTTTGGATCGATTTCTAGAGAGGCTCATACTACTCTTGCTATTGCTATGAATAGAATAGGTGGAAAATCGAACACCGGCGAGGGAGGTGAAGAACCGGAACGTTTCAAAAAACTTAAAAATGGAGACTCATTAAAAAGTGCAATTAAACAAGTTGCTTCAGGAAGATTTGGCGTAACAACGGAGTATTTAGTTAATGCAAATGATATTCAAATAAAAATTGCACAGGGAGCAAAGCCCGGAGAAGGAGGACAGCTTCCTGGACATAAAGTTGATGACAAAATAGCTGAGGTAAGACATTCAACTCCTGGAGTGGGACTTATTTCACCTCCACCCCATCATGACATCTACTCTATTGAGGATCTAGCCCAGCTAATATTTGATTTAAAAAATGTTAATTCCAAAGCTAGAATTAGCGTAAAATTAGTTTCAGAATTTGGTGTGGGGGTTGTTGCTGCTGGAGTTACTAAATGTAAGGCAGACCATATTACAATCGCTGGTTATGATGGTGGTACAGGAGCGTCACCTTTGACGTCAATCAAGAATGCAGGAACACCATGGGAACTTGGTTTAGCTGAGACTCATCAGACCTTGGTTATGAATAAACTGAGAGATAGAATCTCATTGCAAGTAGATGGAGGCTTAAAAACAGGAAGAGACGTAATTATAGGAGCTCTATTAGGGGCTGATGAATTTGGTTTTTCAACTGCTCCACTAGTTTCCATAGGTTGTATAATGATGAGAAAATGTCATTTGAACACATGTCCTGTTGGAGTAGCCACACAGAATGAAGCCTTAAGAAAAAAATTCATTGGGACACCTGAAAACGTAATTAATTATTTTTTTTTAGTAGCAGAAGAAGTTAGAGAGATTATGGCTATTCTTGGTTTCACAAAGTTTGATGATTTAATAGGTCGTTCTGACCTTTTATGCAAACAAGGTGCTATTGATCACTGGAAAGCAAAGGACATTGATTTAACAAAAATATTATGGAAACCAAAGACTGAGAATCAAAAAGAAAATTTCAGTTCCTCATGTCAAAATCATGATATTAAAAATGTTCTTGATTTAAAAGTAATTCAAGAAGCCAAAGATGTAATAAAAGGGATTAAAAGAAGTACTCAAATTAATAAGTTAATTAAGAATACAGATAGAAGTTTTGGTGCAATGCTGTCAGGTGAAATTGCCCAAAAATATGGACATAAAGGGCTTAATGAGGACTCAATTATAATTAATCTCAGTGGAACAGCTGGACAAAGCTTTGGTACATTTTTAGCCAAAGGAGTAACACTAAATCTTAATGGTGAAGCAAATGATTACGTAGGAAAAGGTTTGTCAGGAGGAAGAATAATAATTAAACCTTTTAGTAATTCTAAAATTGATTCGCATAAAAATATAATTGTAGGTAATACTGTTCTTTATGGAGCTGTAGCTGGAGAATGTTTTTTTTCTGGAGTTGCAGGTGAAAGATTTGCAGTAAGAAATTCAGGAGCAATTGCAGTTGTTGAAGGTACAGGAGATCATTGCTGTGAATATATGACAGGAGGAGTTATAATGGTTTTAGGTGAAACAGGAGTTAATTTTGGCGCAGGAATGAGTGGTGGGATAGCATATGTTTACGACAAAGATGACAGTTTTTCTTCAAAATGTAATTTCTCAATGGTTGAAACACAAAAAATTGACAAAGGTGATTCAGATAGTTTTAATAATATTTTTAACAAGTTTTCCTTCCTCGACAGTGATGAACTGAGGATTAAGGAATTATTAACTAGACATACTAATTATACAAACTCTTCACAATCAAGGTTTATTTTGAATAATTTTGATGAAGAAATTAAATATTTTGTTAAGGTATTACCTATTGACTTTAAAAAAGCTATTGAAAGTAAGAAATTAGAAAACTTAAAAGCAGGTAAAGACGTTTTATGGGAAAAGTAACTGGTTTTTTAGAACATGATAGAGCTGAGAATAAATTAGTTTCCCCTAAAACGAGGGTAAAAAACTTTAAAGAATTCATCATCCCCTACTCTAGCAAGGTTTTAAATCAACAAGCTTCAAGATGTATGAATTGTGGAATTCCCTATTGCCACAGCTCTTGTCCAGTTAATAATATCATACCTGAATGGAATGAATTAGTTTATGATGAGGATTGGGAAAATGCTTTAAAAACACTTCACTCAACGAATAATTTCCCTGAATTTACTGGAAGAATTTGTCCAGCTCCATGTGAAGCATCGTGTACACTAAATATTGAAGATAACCCTGTTGCAATTAAAAGTATTGAAAGATCAATTATTGATAAAGGTTATGAGATGGGTTGGGTTGTTCCAGAAATTAATAAAAATAAAACTGACAAAAAGATTGCGGTGGTAGGATCTGGACCTGCAGGTTTAGCAAGTGCACAGCAACTCGCTAGGGCTGGTCATACGGTTACTGTTTTTGAAAAAAATGACAGAGCTGGTGGTTTACTTAGATATGGTATTCCTAATTTCAAAATGGAAAAGCATTATATAGATAAACGAATAGTTCAAATGCAAGAAGAAGGTGTAGAGTTTAAATGTGATAGCCATATTGGAGAAAATATTGACGCAAAAGAAATTCTAAATGAATTTGATGCGATTGTTCTTGCATGTGGCTCAGAGGAACCAAGAGATTTAAATATACCTGGACGACAATTAGATGGAATTCATTTTGCAATGGATTTTTTAACTCTTCAAAATAAAATGTGTGAAGGTGATAAAATACAGGATAAAGAAAAAATATCAGCAAAAGATAAGCATGTAGTTGTTATAGGCGGAGGTGATACAGGCTCTGATTGCATAGGTACTTCAAATCGTCAAGGAGCAAAATCAGTCACACAGTTAGAAATTCTAGACAAACCTCCAGAAAAAGAAAACAAACTTTTGACATGGCCAAACTGGCCTCTCAAATTGAGAACATCAAGTTCACATGAGGAAGGTGTGTCAAGAAATTGGAGTGTTTCCACAAAACTATTTGAAGGATATAAAAACAAAGTAAGTTCTCTTAGGTTAAAAAAGGTAAAATGGGAAAGAAATAAAAATGGTCAACTAGAATTAAAAGATTTAAGTGGTAGTCATTCTGAGATAGATATTAAAACCGATCTTGTTCTTTTAGCAATGGGATTCCTTCATCCGAAAAAAGACAAACTAATTGAAAAACTAGGTTTAGATCTTGATGATCGTGGAAATGTTAAAGCTAACGATTTTGACTATAAAACTAATCAAAAAAAAATATTTGTTTCGGGGGATATGAGAAGAGGACAATCTCTTGTGGTTTGGGCAATTAGAGAGGGAAGACAAGTTGCTCACTCAGTTGATCAGTTTTTAATGGGTAAAAGTAACCTACCTTATTAATCAGAAATATTTTATCTAATAAATAAAGAATTGAATTATACATTACTTAGTTATTTTCCAGAGTTTGGAGTTGAATTCATCGCTAATCAAATAAATGTCTCCGTCAATATCAACTTCAAGATCTCTAACTCTTCCAATTTCATCTTTAAGAATAAATTCTTCTCCTATGACTTTTTCATTGTCAAAGTTTATTCTTACCAACATTTTTGATCCAGTTGCTGTTACTAAAAGATCACCCTGCCAATCAGGAAAAGTTTTTCCATTATAAAATGTTAAGTTTCCAGCACCAATTGAGGGAACCCAAATTTTAACTGGGTCATCATAAATATTATTAAGAGCTGATTTTCCAATTTTTGTTCCAATATATTCGGTCCCACCCCAAGCAATTTCTTTCCAACCATAGTTTCCTCCAAATTTTATTACACCAATAGAATCACCACCTCGAGGCCCATGGTTAGAAAAATAAATTCTGTTATTGTTAGGGTTAATAGTCATTCCCTGCGGGTTACGTAATCCAATTTGATAAATCTCTGAAAGCCAGTTTTTTTTTCCTTTTGCTTTTGGATTATCAGATGGTATGGAACCATCAGTTTTAATTCTTATTATGCTTCCGTGGTGCTTTTCAGGATCTTGAGCAATCATACCAAGGCCTCTATCACCAAAACTTGCAAAAATAAACTCGTCTTTAATAACCATTCTTGAGCCAAAATGCTTTCCAGAAATAAGCTTTGGTTTAGCAATGAATAAAACCTTTAAATTTAAAATCTTATCATCTTTTAAAATTCCTCTGGCTATTGCAGTACTAGAAAATCTACCAGAGCTACGATCATCTAGGTTATTTTTTTCGAAAGTGTGACTGTAACTAAAATAAACCCATCCATTATCATAAAGAACATCAAGTAATCCACCTTGTTGGGTTGATATTTTTTTTTCATTTTTAAACTTTATACTTTGAATTTCATGTTTGATTTCCTTTTTTAATCCAGTTTTAATATTAATTTTTAATAATCTGCCATTTTTTTCTGTAACTAATAGGTGTTCCTTATCAATAAAAGTCATCCCCCATGGATAATTCAATTTTTCGGTGACTTTTACTAGCTTGAACTTTTGATTCGTTTTTGGATATTTTTTAAAATTACTAAATTTATCTTGAGCCATAGGAATATTGCTTGATAGGAAAATTAGAAGTATTAAAAAATAATTTTTTAAAAACATGTAAAAGCTTTTTATTGTTAACAAATCTATAAATATTTATTTTATAATTTATGAAATCTGAAAAGTTATTTTTTCATTTTCTTTTTATAAAGAGCGAGCTTTTTTTGATACTCTTCTTCACTTAGAGCATGCCAGCCTATGCATGTTCCAGTCGGTGAACGACCACAACCACAACCACTTTCATTATTTGACATAATAAGAATATAAAGAATATAAGTAGATAAGTAAATCTACATTATCTAATTATTTTTTCTTTTTTTTTAAATTCATCTATAACATCATATCTAAATTCTTTGAATACTTTGCTTATAGAAAATCCTAATACAGCAATATTTTTTTTTATAATCTCCTTATCTCCAATACCAACTTCAAAACTTTTATATAGCAAAATTATTAAATCAATTTTAGAAGAATCAATCTTAGAAAAAACTATAGGTTTATTTTTATTCCATAACTTCAGGATATTATCCATTTTTTGCAAATATTGTTCATCACTTATTTTTTGAATTTTTGACCAGTGACAAATTGAGAAGTTTATAATTTCGTCAGCATATTTTTCAAATGTATCTTCTTCTTTAAATAATTTTTGTAGAATCATAAAAAGACTAAAGCTAAATGAATTAGTTTCAACTCTGTCAACTTTTTTGCTATTTTTGCTTATTAATTTATAAAGAAAATTATTGTGAATAATGTTTATTTTTTTTTTAATTGGTTGATTTAACAATATTTCTGACGCCATTATTACTAAAAAAAAACTAAGAGAAAATAAAATTTCAAACTTCGTTTTTGCTTTTTTGAAAATTAACTTTGGGTTGTATCCTAAAGTTTTAAAATCTTTGTGCCATTGTTTGGTTTTTTTAAAGTCATTAATTGACATAATTTTTTTTAAGGGCGTTAGGTAAAATTGGTATAATTAAGTTTAAAATTTTATACTTTGTTTTTGGATAATTAAAAACTTACAAAATTAAAACCATATCTCAAATCTTATTAAAATTTAATTTTTAGGAATATTATTTTTTAGTACAGTATAATAACATGGGAAAAAAAAGTGTTTAAAAAGTTTAGAAAAAAAATAAAATCTTTATTTTTTTATGATTTAGTAACAAATTATTTTGGAAAATATAAGAAATCATATTCAGAAAACTTTGGTGAAGACCTTTTTATAAATTTTTTTTTTAAGGATGTTAAAAAAGGCTTTTATGTTGATATAGGTTGTAATTTACCAAAAAATTCTTCATTAACTTATCTCCTGTATAAAAAAGGGTGGAGTGGAATTAACGTAGATATATCAAAAAGAGCAATAAATTTAAATAAATTCATTCGACCTAGAGATATAAGTTTGAATGTTTCTATTGGTAACCAAGAAAAAATTGTTAATTCATACATATTTTACGATAATTGCTCGATGAATACTGTTGATGAAAAATTTAAGAAGTACACTCAAAAAAGTGTTAATAAAAAACCTGAGATTTTAAAAATTCAGCAACTTACGCTTGATTCGGTTTTAAAGAAATTTAAAGTTAACCAAATTAATTATCTGAATATTGATGTTGAGGGAAATGAAATGAATACTCTTAATGGATTCTCACTAAATAAATTCAGTCCTGACCTAGTGTCTATAGAAATTCACGATAAAAATTGCCCACCCTTATCTAATAAAATTTATAAATACTTCCTAGATAAAAAATATTCATTAGTATCTATTTATGGGTGGACATATTTCTTTTCTAAAAATAATAATAAAAAAATTCACTTTAACATTTGAAATTTTTATAACGATTCTAAAATTAAGTAGAATGCTTCTAATCAAAATACCAACAGTCGGATAAAATGATTATTATATTATGAAAAATAAAGTAACTTTTGTATTAACTAGCTGTGGAAGAGTTGATCTTTTAGATCCAACCTTAGAAAGTTTTTTTAAAAAAAACTCATATGAATTAGAAAACCTATTTTTGGTAGAGGATTCAGTTGACTTAAATGTTTATGAGCACATAGAAAATAAATGGGGTGGGAAATTAAAACTTATTTTTAATAGAAATAAAAAAGGTCAGATTCAGTCAATAGTAGATACTTATAAAAAAGTAAAAACTCCTTTTATTTTTCATTGTGAAGATGATTGGGTTTACACTAGAAGTGGATTTATTGAAGACTCTTTAAGAATTCTTCAAACAGATCAAAAGATAATTCAGGTTTGGCTTGAAAGTAAAGAAAGTGCAAGCAGATTAGATATTTTTAGTTATGGCCCATTAAATAAAATCAGTGGAAGTAATATTGGCTTTAGAAAAGTATTTTGTAAGCCTGGCTGGGAATGGGGTTATTTTTCGTTCCGGCCAGGAATTAAAAGAATGGAAGATTATAAGCTAATTGGTGGATACGAAAGATTTAAGAATGAACTTGATATCGGTGTGGAGTATAAAAAAAAAGGCTTCTACACAGTAATAATTGAAGACCCAGCAGTCAAGGATATTGGTTTAGACCGAACAATTTTAGATCCTACTCGGAAATGGCCTAAACGAAGAAAAACTAACGCTCCCAAAGGTTTGAAAAGGTTATGGAAACATATCAAAAAAATGAAGTTTTTCTAAAGAAGAGGTTTATCAAGTTTAAAGGTGTCGGACTCATAATCATCACCTCCTCTAGGGCCCCTAGTCAAAATTAAAAGTTTGCTATCTTCCAGTGATTCAATGGCATGATGCTCCAATGCTTCGTTCTGAAGAAGATCTCCCTCAGATAGAATTTGTTTTTTTAGCTCCTGACCTTCAAACTGGGATGCAACTAAAATTGACCCTTCTAAAACATAAAGATATTGAACAGTTTCTTTATGATAGTGATTACCTCTTACAGCGCCTTTTTTGTTTGAAATAATCGTCACAAAATCAATTCTTTCTTTAGCAATAATATCTCTTATTGCCCCCCTATGATCTTCAAAGTTATCTTTAATTTTTTTTATTATCATTTTTTTTTAAATAATCTCTATTTTTGGAAAGGGAATGATAAATTGTCCACCTTTTTTTTTAAAATCTTTAAGATTCTGCATTATTTCATTTTTAAAATTCCAGGGCAAAATTAATGCATAGTCAATATTTTCATCAATAAGCTTATAATCGTTAACTATTTTTAATTCTGTGCCAGGACAATATTTATTAATTTTTAACTGCGAAACTTCAGTCACAAAATCTATCAAATTATTATCAATTTTATTATAGTTTAAAAGAGTCATACCTTTAGCAGGTGCACCCACACATGCAATTCTTTTTTTTTGAGACTTTAATTTTCTTAATAATTTTTTTAATTCAATCGCATGTTTTTTTACATTTGTAGAAAAATTTTTAAGTGTAGAAATAGAATTAAGTTTTTCTATAGTCTCTCTGTGTTCAATTTTTTTAATTGAGGTAGATGTCTTAAATGGCCCATCTTTATGTTTTACGAATACTCTTATTGATCCTCCATGAATATCCTTAAACTGAACATCAAAAATTTCCATCTCATACTTTTTAAACAACTTTTTCATTGGATGCAGTGATAAGTAGGTTAGGTGTTCATGGTAAATTGTATCATATTCAAGACCAGAGATGAGATTTCTTAGATAAGGAGCTTCTATTATCAATAAACCATCAAAAAGTAAAATCTCTTTTATAACACTTACACATCCTTCAATATCGTCTAAGTGAGCAAATACATTCGTTCCAGTGATTACTTTTGGATAAATTTTATTTTTTTTCAAATATTTGATAATTGATTTATTAAAAAATTTTTTTATTGTAGGTACCCCCCTTTTGATTGCTTTGTTAGCAATATTCTTGGCAGGATCAATTCCATAAACCTTTGTCCCGCAATTTAAAAAATTGATTAAAAGTTCACCAACATTGCTACCAATATCAATAACCAAATCATTTTTATTTAATTTAAATCTTTTAACAACATCTTCAGCGAATGTTTTCCAATGACTTCTTCCTTCTTTTGTAATATCTGACTCGTAAGGATAGTCTTGTTGATATAGAATTTCACCTGGGCACGTGTAATTTAGTTGGACCAACCCACAACTTTTGCAAACTACAACTTGTAGAGGATATTTCTTAGCTTTATTTATTGAGTAAGGAGTTTTTAAAAACTGATCTGCGGGTGGGCAACTTCCAAGATCTAAAAAAAGTTTTAAATCCCTGGAGTTGCAAAATCTACAATTTTTTATTTTCATTGCTATAAAAGAACAAAATATTACCCTAAAAACTTAGCGACACAATACGCACTCCAATTTTTTTTTTGTGGACCTATATTTTTTGTTTTGAAATCCTCAAATTTTTCAATCTTAAACCCATTTTTTGTAATTATTTTCCTCAAGTAGTCTACACAGTAGTATCTAAGTTCATGAACTTCCGTAGCTTTTCCAATAAATTTTTTATTTTTAAAAATTGAACATTCAACTTTAATTTCTACTATTTTTTTTTTACTATTTATCACTCCCTGAGATATTCTTTCAAGTTCAGAATCATCTCTCTTAAAAATTTTTGTTGTCTTTCTCGGACCACTCAATTCAATTGCTTCCTGATGCCAAAAATCAAAGATTAGGGTAGAGTTGGTATTTAAAAAATTTCTAATCTTATTAATAAACGATTCTAAATTACTTAAATAACCAACTACATTGAATAAAATAAGTACAACGTCGAATTTTTCATGAATGAATTTGTTAATTTTTTCTGCATTTCCCTTGATTAACTGAATATTTGATACTTTGTGATGTAAAATTTTTTTTTTAGCTACTTTCAGCATTTCTTCGGAGCTATCAATACCAACTATTTGAAAATTTTCTTTGGCTAATATTATTGAGTGACTACATGTGCCACAACCTATTTCAAGTACCTTGTTGACTTTTTTTTTTTTTAAAAAGTTTAGAATTCTCTGACATTCATTTCTATAGTCTTTTCTTTTGTAAATAAGATCATAATAATCAGAATAAACTTCTTTGAAAATATTATTTTTTCTTGTTTTCATTGAAGATCTTTTTTACGGTTTTGCATACTCTAATAATATCTTTTTTTTTTAGTTTAAGGCCTGATGGGAGATAAAGCCCATATTCGGCAAGTTCTTCAGTTACGGGATATTTTTCATTTTTAAATAAATTCATTTTTTTAAAAATTGGCTGTTGATGCATACCTAGAAATAATGGTCTTGTTTCAATTCCTTGTTCCCAAAGTTTTGTTGCTAAAAACTTCGCATTAAAAGTTTTATTTTCAATTATTATTCCATACATCCAATAAACGCTCATCACATTATTTTTCTCTAATGGTAATCTCAGTGGTAAAGACATTTCATTTAAAATTTTGTTATAAAAATTGGTATTAGTTCTTTTAATTTTTATATGTTTCTTTAAATTTTCAATTTGGCTTATACCAATTGCAGCCTGCATATTTGTTAATCTGTAATTGTAACCAATTTCTGTATGATAGAACCTTCTATCATTTCTAAAAGCCAAATTTCTCAACGACCTTACTTTTTCTGTAAGTTTTTTATTATTTGAAACAACCATTCCTCCTTCACCCGTTGTTATTAATTTGTTAGCATAAAAGCTGAAACACGCAAGATCTCCAAATGATCCTACTTTTTTTTTTTTATAAGTTGCTCCATGAGCTTCAGCAGCATCTTCTATTAAAAATAGGTTATTCTTTTTTACTAACTTTAATATTTCATCCATCTCAACAGGATGACCAAACATATGAACAACTAATATTGCCTTTGTTTTATTAGATATTTTTTTTTTTACTTCATCAATATTCATACACCAGTTATCAGAATAACAATCAACTAGTATGGGTTTACCCCCAGCCTCAATTATTGCCATTGCACAAGAAATAATTGTAAATGATGGCATTATAACCTCATCTCCAGGCTTTAGATCTAAGCTTTTAAAAGCAACTTGAAGTGCACTAGTTCCGTTTGAAACAGCTACACCATCTTTCGCATCACAATACTTTGCCCATTTCCTTTCAAATAAATCAAGAAACCTCCCAGACGAAGAGATCCATTCTGTTTGAATACATTCATTTAAATATTTTTTTGCACTTTGGGAAATAAGTGGTTCACAAACATTTATTATTTTTTTTTTCAAAACTTTTTTTTCCAGGTTAAAATCTTTATTTAAATTACATTTATTTTAAAAAAATTAAAATGATAATTAATATTATAAATTTAGATCAAGACGGATGGATTTTAACAAAAATTTCAAAAAAACTTGTTATAAATTTAAGAAACTTGGGACACAAAGTTTATTTGGGTAAAAAACCATTGAAGAATGTTGATGTTAATCATTATATAATTTTTCTATTTCAAAAAGAAAATGAAGCTCTTTATTTCAGAAATACTGTTAATACGTCAATGCTAACGCATGTGAACGATGAGTTAAGGTTTAATAAACTTAGGAAAATCTCAAAATTTTTAGACGCTGGAATTGCCTTCTCTGATGACCATAGAAAATTCATAAAATCAAAGTCACTTGGTTTAAAAAATATTTTTTTTGTTTTGCCCCCTGCCGATGGAGATCTAGAAATTAAAAAAATAAATTTTGGTATTTTTACAAATCTATATAGAGACGGAAGAAAAGAAGAAAAAATATTTTATGATACGTTTTCTAGGGTTAATCCTGATTTTGCAAAATTAACTATAATTGGTAAAGGCTGGAAACCATATGTAGAAAAGTTAAGGAATAAAGGAATGGAGATTGATTATGACAGATTTTTCTTTAGGTGGAACTATCTCAAAAAATTACAATCATTGGACTATTTAATTTACCTTGGACAAGATGAAGGTTCAATGAGCTTTATGGATGCTATTCAAATTGGTTTAAAAACTATAATGATTCCACAGGGTTTCCAAAAAGATTTACAAAAGTTTATAACACATAAATTAGACCCTAGCTTAAAAAACTTTTTTTCAACAATTAATAAGATTACTAATCAAAAAAAAAAATTTGCTGGAGTTAAAAAAATACTTACTTGGGAAAATTATGCCAAAGAGCATGTGATGATATGGGAAAAATTAATAGAAAAAAAACTTAATCATTAATTATTTGTTGAATCAATTTGATACTTCTTTTGTGCACAAAATTTTTGTATAAAAAATATCTTGGCTCAGAGTAAATTTTTTCAATATCATTAGGAATTTCCTTAAATAACTTTGAAAATTTTTTTTTAACAAAAAAACAATTTGCTCCTGTATGAGAATTGCAGCATATTAGAATATAACCATATTGATTCATAAGTTGATTCCATAATGAAAGAGAGGCCCCAAAATAGTCATCAACTGTCCATTTATGATGTGGATTATAATTTATACTAAATTTAATAGGTGGGGGAAATTTAGCATTATATTCTAAAATAAAAACACTAGGTAATAGTTTTGCTTCTAAAATTTTCTTGACTATAAAATAATCATTTCCATCTAAGTCCACAGAAATTAGGTCAAGACCCTTAATTTTAGAGGCATTTAAACCATGATAAATTATTTCAACTATATTTTCTGCTGTCACCCAATTCTTAAAAAATCGAAGCCTTTTACTTTTAGAGGTATCGAAAGATAAGTTTGATCCACCTACCCAGATTCCATTCCAGCCTAATGACAGCAAAACCAACGTGTTATTTTCTGTTCCATCACCAACCCCAATCTCCAAAAAACTACCGTTATTAATTTTCTTTATTCTTTTAAGTATCTCCAAAGTTATTCCATCTTCATCTGATTGAGAAAAACACTTTTTGCCATATATGTTAAATGGGTTAGGGTGATTCCTTTGAAGTTCTTTTGTTGATTCTTGAATAAGTAAATCATTAAGTGTTTCAATATTATCGTTAATTGAAAGAATGCTATTTTTTCTTTTTCTACGTTTTTCAAAAGATCTAGCAATTTTTTTGAATAAATTTTTTATTTTCACCTCTTTTATTTTTTAAAGTTATAGTTAAATTTTGTAAAATATTAATAATTTTAAATGATAGAATATTATTTATAAAAATTATAATCATTTGATATAAAAAATGATGTTTGATAAAGGTGAGAAATAAATTTGTGACGATTATTTGTTAAAATCTTATAAATTTTTGTTTTTAATATTTTGCCAGCATCAGTACAATAAATTTCAACAGTAATAAGTTTTGGCTTGTATTTTTTAAATTAAGCCTCTGAATTACCTCCAATTCATGGCCTTCAACGTCAATATTTAATAATAAATTTAGTGGTCTTAACGTAGTTTCAGTATTTGTAATTATTTTACTGAGATTCTTACAAGTTTTTGGATTCTATCTTATCTTACAATCAGTTCATTTAAGAATCAATGGTTTAATAATCATGAGTATAATTTTCATAATTCTAGCTACTGGAGTTGGGTTAGGTAACCCAAGACATAGATCAGAGACCGGACCTTTACTTATTATTTTTAGCGCAATTGGAATAAAAACTATTAATGATGAATCAAAACGCTAAAAGTAAAACTCTTCATTTAAGTAAACGTACTCAATAATATTCCTTAGTAACATCTTAGATTTGAAAACCTTTTTAAACCCGTTTTTAATTAATAACTTATTTATATCACTAAATTTATAGTTTTTAATAAGAGATTTATCATAATGATGCTCAAAAAGTATACATTTTACATTTTTTATATTCTGCCCTAACCCAATTAATACATCATATTCACTACCCTCGGTATCAATTTTTAAGACATCGATATAAAGAATGCCTTTTTTTGAACAGTAATTTTTTAAAGTAATAATTTCAACTTCTTTTTTCGAACTATTAATAGTTTCCGAGTATAAGAAGTTTAAAATTCTTTTTTTCAACTTTGTATGTCCTGATTGATTATTGACTTTAAAAAAAGAATTAATAGGAGAAAAATTATTAATAAAAAAAGTTTTTTTACAATTTTTTCTTCCAACACCCTTCTTGATCAAAACTACATTTTTAAATTTTCTTTCATAAAAACTCTTTGATATATTTGGATTTGGTTCAAATGCATGTATCTCCTTGACTGAGAAATAGTGATTTACAAGTGAGGCTGTCTCACCTGCATGAAAACCAACATCAAAGAAAGTGTTTATTTTATTTCCAAATATTTTTTTTATAAAAGAAAAATTTTTTTTTTGGGACGAATTATCTAAAATCAAAACGATTCTTTCGAAAAAGTATTTTAACATATCTTCTTTATTTAATTCTAATTTTTATGAAAGAGACAATACAAATTAATAACATTCTGAATCCATTAAAAATTGTATTTGTCATTTTTGTCTCTCCCTGGACCCTTTCCTTATAATTTACTGGAACCTCGGATATTCTCATCAAATTAATTTTTGCACCAGATAATAATTCAAAGTCACCCCATTTATCTTTAATTCCCCATGCTCCAATATAATTCATTATTTTATCCCAATCCTTTCTAAAGATAGCTTTAGTCCCACATAAAGTGTCTGTAACATTTTGTTGAAGGATAAGAGAATAAAAATAAGAGAAAAAAAGATTGCCTAAATAATTGGAGAATTTCATTGCCTTTTTCTCCATTGGATAAATTAATCTTGAACCAATTACCAAATTTTGGTTTTTTTCGACTAAAACTTTTACAATTTTTTTTAGCTCAATTGGATCAACTGTATTATCTGCATCATGTATAACTAATATATCCCCCCTAGCGATTTCAAATCCTTTATAAACATTATTTGCTTTACAAATTCCAGGACCTTCATAATAAATTATATCTATATCTTTCCTCCTTTTGATAAATTTTTTTATTTCACCCTCAGTATTATCATCTGAATTATCATTACCGAATAAAACTTCAGTTTTTTTTCCAATTTTTTCTAAGGAGTCTACTACAAGCTTAATATTATTTTCTTCATTTTTACACGGAACAATAATAGAAACTGTCATATCATCTAATTTTAAACTGCTCTTTGGCTTAGCACGAAGAACATAAAGTGAGATCAAACAAAACAAATTTATTATTGGTAGTTTAGCAAAAATATTATTTATAAACGTTGTAAGAATTGGAATGTTAAAAGGGAGTAAAATAATCTTTTTTTTTTTTTACTAATTCAAAATCTGATAGGAAACATAAATTTTCAACAAAATTTGAAGTGATGAGGTTTTTCCTTGGATGTCTGAACTTAAGACCAATAAATTCAAAGATTTTAAAAACAGGATTCCAAAAAATATTATTACAAATTATGGAAACTTTTCCATTATCACCCAAGGTTTTATTAACATCATTCATTAATTTAATTGGATCATTTGAATACTCTAAGTTTGAAATGATCACATCGTCAATGACTAAATTTTTAATTTTTTTTAAGCTTTCAAGCTCTGTTATTTTTTTACTATTCTTATTAGTATATAACGAATGAAACTCTTCAATAATTTCTAAAACATAAATATTATTGAATTTTAACATATCAACCATACTTGAATGTCCGGCACTTAAAAAAAGTAAATTAGTTGAATTTTCTAAAATACTATTAATTTCTTTACTAATCGTTAAGTAAACTTTTCTAAATTTATGAGTAAAAGAAATTCTTTGTTTAGCAGATTTCTTATAAAAATTTTTGTGATCTGACATATTTTTTTAATATAACGTGATTTATAAATTCAACAATTCATAATTGTTTAATTCTTTTTATTTTTTATAATCATCAGGTGAAATATATTTTAATAACAGGGTCTGCTGGATTAATAGGTTCAGAGTGTGCAGAATTTTTCGTTAAAAAGGGGTTTAATGTTCTTGGGTTAGATAATGACAGCAGAAAAATATTCTTTGGTTCCTCTGGTAGTACTAACACCAGAAAAAACCAGCTTAATCAAATGAAAGACTATCAACACTTCGATGTGGATATTAGAAATAAAAAAAAAGTTGAAGAAATTTTTATTAATTTTAAAAAGAAGATAAATTGTATTATTCATTGTGCTGCTCAGCCGTCTCATGATTGGGCTATGAGGGATATTACACTAGACTATCAAATTAATTCTACAGCAACCCTTCAACTTCTTGATCTTTTTAAAAGATACTGTCCTGATGCAAGTTTTATTAATGTTTCAACTAATAAAGTTTATGGAGATAATCCTAATAAACTAAAATTCATAGAAAAAAAGAATAGATATGAAGTTAGCAAAAGTTGCGGGTATTTTAAACGAGGTATAAGTGAGAGAATGAGTACAGACAACTGCGTTCATTCTTTTTTTGGAGTATCCAAACTTAGTGCTGATCTTTATGTTCAGGAGTTTGGTAAAAATATGAAACTTAATACTGTTACTTTTAGAGGCGGATGTCTAACTGGAGAAAATCACTCTGGTGTTGAGTTACACGGTTTTTTATCGTATTTGATCAAATGTATAATACAAAAAAAAAAATATAAGATCTTTGGTTACAAGGGAAAACAAGTTAGAGATAATATTCATAGTAGTGATCTCATAAGTTGTTTTTGGCATTACTACCAAAATCCAACACAAGGTGAAATTTATAATATTGGTGGAGGAAGAGAAAATAGCTGCTCTATAATCGAAGTTCTAAATTTTTTTAAGAAAGAGTATAGTCTTAAGGTTCCAGTAGAGTTTTTTGATGATAATAGGATAGGTGATCACATTTGGTGGATTACCGACTATTCAAAGTTTTCTAAAGATTTCCCGAAATGGAAGATTAAATATAAGTTAGATAAAATTCTAAAAAAAATAGCAAGCCATGAAATAAAAAAAAGTAAACTTTAAAGGAAGTATAATACTAAACTCGAAAATAAAAATTTGACTAAAAGTTTATTAAAAAAAATTCTTGCAATCATATATTTATTAATGATTTCAATTATAGTTTTTTTAATTTTTCTTTATAAAGATCTACTTTTTAATCTAAGTTTAGAGAGTATTCATTCCGAACATGAAAAATTAAAAACTTTTTTAGATAATAATAAATTAATATCAATCGGCTTATATTTATTTTTATCAACGATATGGATATGCTTTGTTGGTATAGTTTCACCATTACTTTTTATATCCACTCTTTTTTTTGGTTACTTTGGAATTCTATTATCCGTATTTTCATTTATATTAGGTTCAATACTCGCATTCAATATAGCTAACCTTTTTAAAGATTACTTAAAAAAGATTTTGGTTAAGTCTAATAAAATTACTAATTTTAAGGAAAAATCTATGTTTTTATTTACCATATTTAGGGTAATACCAGGCATGCCATTTGTGATAAAAAATATATTTGCTATTTTTTTTAATCTTACATATAGACAGTTCATTTTTGCGACTATTTTAGCTGAGGTACCTCAAATAATATTATACACTTATATTTTCAAGAGAGTGATAGATACTACTAAACTTTATGCTTCAGAATTAAAGCTCGAGGTTCTGACTGAAGAATTATTAATGCCATCAATTGTTTTATTAACATTCTTTATTCTTCTTTTTATTTTAAAAAATAAGTACTCAAAATATTTTCGTCAACTACCATAAAACTAAGGAAATCATTCCGTTTTGCCATAATTAAGCTAAAACTATAAATTAATTATATTGAACTCATTGCTCTTAAAAAAAGATGTTTGATAATATTGTGAAAAAAGTTCGTAGTTATTTTTTTTTAACAGTCTATAAGTTTCTGTTTTAAAAATTTGCTCAGTTTTTTCAACATGAATTTCAATTGTTATTATTTTTGGACGAATATTTTTAAAATTTATTCCTTTTAAAACATCTATTTCATGCCCTTCTACATCTATGTTTAATAATTCAAATTCTTTGTTAATTTTATGAGAGGTAAGAACATTATTAAGTGAGTTTTTTTTTATTTTGAGGATTGAGTAATTTTTCCCAATTTTTTTTTTCCATTTATCTGCCCACTTTTTGTTAGTTGTATTCACACCAGAACCTCTTTCAAAAATATATGCATTAATAATTCCTTTATTTCTCGAGATAGCTAAGTTGATGTTCTTATCTTTTTTTCTAAATAAATTGAATAAAATTAAGTTTTCTTCCAGTAAATCAATATTCAAACCTTTCCAGCCTTTTTTAGATAAATTATATGTTAACGATCCATTTATGGGGTGGAGGGCACCAACATCAACAAAAAAACCATCAATTTTATTTTTGAAAATCTTGCTAATTAAAACGTCCTCACCTGTAGCTCCATAAGATGGAAAATAGTTTTTTTTATATTTTAAATATCTATAAATATGATAAATCATTGTGTTTTTTAGGAGTCTATTTTTTAAAATTTTTAGCATAATAGGAAACTATAAATAATATGAAATTATTTTAGCAATTATATTAAGTTATTGAGAGTATAAAAATTTTTCTTGAGAAAACTTTATATCATATTCATTTTTGTTTGGTGAAATAATAACATCCATATGAGTATGGTCTTTCAATTTTATCATATTCTTTTTACCAAATATTCCTTATTATTAAGTCCTGAAGTTTAAAAGATTTAATTTAAAGTCGTTAATATTGTAGTTTTATATTCAATTTTTTTTTTCGACATGAATAGATATTATTAATAACCCCCTAAATTTTTCTGATTATGCTAGCCTTGTCACTTAAAAATAAATATGTATTAATTAAAAAATGAAGAAAAAAATAAAAATAGGAATTAGCCAGATAAATAATTGTTTTTCAGGGGCCTATTATCTTCCCTATGTTGCAGGTTTACTTGAAAGTTATTTCAAAAAATATGCAAAAAATAAAAAAAATTATGAATTTTTAGAACCATTATTCAAAAGGATAAGTGTTCAAGACGCAGTAAACCTTTATTCAGATGCTGACATAGTGGGATTTAGTTTATATTCTTGGAACGAAAAAATATCTCTCTCTGTAGCAAAAAAACTTAAGGCTATTAACAAAAATGTTAAAATTATTTTTGGTGGTCCGCAGGTCCCAAATCATGCAGAAAAATTTTTAAGAAATAATAAATTTATAGATTATGTTGTTCATGGAGAAGGAGAAAAAGTCTTTTTGGATTTAGTGGAATCATTTGAAAATAATAAAACAAAAGAAGTAAGCGGTATATCTTGGCTTAATAAATATGGTATCTATCAGAGTAATTCCGAATTTAAAAGAATAAGAGAATTGGAATGCATACCATCCCCGTATTTATCTGGTATCTTTGATGATCTAATTGAAGCTTACCCAGAAAATGAATGGTTAATTTTATGGGAAACAAATAGAGGATGTCCATTTAAATGTACATTCTGTGATTGGGGTTCTGCAACTGCAAGCAAGGTTAATAAATTTGATTTAGAGCGTTTAAAATTAGAAATCGACTGGTTTTCAAGAAAAAAGATTGAATTTATTTTTTGCTGTGATGCAAATTTTGGAATTTTGAAAAGAGATGTTGAGATTGCTAAATATGCGGCAGTAAAAAAAAAAATTACAGGTTATCCAAAAGCATTATCTGTTCAAAATACAAAAAATACAACTGAAAGGGCTTATCAAACACAAAAAATATTAGCTGATGCTGGGCTTAATAAAGGGGTAACATTATCAATGCAGTCACTCGACCCAGTAACTTTGCATAACATAAAGAGGGATAATATATCTTTAGAATCCTATGATACTCTTCAAAAAATATTTACCAAAAACAATGTTACAACATACTCAGATCTGATTTTAGGTTTACCTGGAGAAACATTTGATTCTTTTACTGGAGGAGTATCAAGTCTGATACAGAATGGTCAACATAACAGGATACAATTTAATAACCTCTCAATTCTTCCTAACTCAGAAGTAGGTGATCTAAAATATCAAAAAAAATTTGGAATAAAGACTGTAGAAACAGATATTCTAAACATGCATGGTTTCTATAGTGATGATGACTTTGGTATTTCTGAAAAACAACAGTTAGTAGTGGCTACCAATTCGATGCCGAAAAAAGACTGGCAAAAAACTAGGGCGTTTTCATGGATGACCGCTTTTCTTCATTTTAATAAAATTCTTCAAATTCCAATTATAATTTATCATCATTTAACTGGACAAGATTATAAATCCATAATTAATTTTTTTGTTAATGAAAAAAGTAAAGAATTTAAATTAATATCACAAATTAGAAAATATTTTTTTGATTCGGCTTCAATAATTCAAAATGGTGGTCCAGAGTATAAGTTTTCAAAAGAGTGGCTTAATATATGGTGGCCACATGATGAATATATGTTTTTAAAATTATATAAAAATAATTTAATATCTGATTTTTATAAAGAAGCAGAAAAGTTGCTTTTTAAAAAGATGATTTCTCATGATCCAAATCTTACTCAATTCAAAAATCTGATAAGTCAGTCAATCATGATAAATTATGAAATGCTCAAATTACCAAAAAGAGATAAAAATTATGAAGTAACTCTAAACTATAATATTATAGATTTCTATAAATCAGTCCTTGTTGGGAGAAAAACGAAACTTGAAGAAGGAGAATTTAATTATAAAATTGAGAGAAGAGGTGAAACATGGATTTCAAGATTAGATTGGGCAAAAAAGGTTGTTTGGTATGCAAATAAAAAAGGAGCTTATTTGTATGGAAGTAAAGCAATGAGTAAATATTATTCAGCTCATCATTAAAGTAATTGTTTAAGACAAATTTTAAAATAGGAAACTCTAATATTATTAAATCGAAGCTTGGCTTTGGTTGCTGGGGTCTTGGTGGTGGAACCAAAATTGCCCCTTCATATGGCCGTATATCAGTTAAAACCGCCATAAAAACTATTGAAAATGCGTTGACGAGAAATATTAATTTTTTTGATACTTCTCCTGCATATGGAATTAGTGAAAAAATTTTGGGAAAAGTTCTTAAAAGAAAAAAAAGAGATGAGATTTTTTTAGCATCAAAATGTGGTATTTCAGAATTTTCTGAAAAAAAAAACTTTAACTCAGATTTCTTAATTAAACAGTTAGACAAAAGTCTAAATGATTTAGAAACAGATTACCTTGACTTAATACAATTACATAATCCTGAGGAACAAATCTTGAGAAATTTAGATTTTATACAATCATTCTTGGAGGAAAAAAAAAAAGGAAAAATAAGAGCCTTTGGATTGTCTTTAAAAAAGCCTTCTGATTTTTTTTATGTAAAAAATTTAGATTTAATTGATTCAATCCAAGTAAATTTAAATATATTAGACACAAGAGTTATTGAGTTAGGAATAGAGAAAGAATGTAAAAAAAATAATATTGCTGTTCTGTCTCGCACGCCATTTAGTTTTGGTTTTTTAACAGGAAAAATTAATTCTGACCATTGTTTTAAAAATAATGATCATAGAAGTTTGTGGAGTAATGATCAAAAAAAGAGATGGGTAGGTTGTAGTAAAAAATTATTCGAAAATAACCTACTTTCAAAAAAAACATCACAAGCGCAATTTTGTCTAAGTTTTTGTATGTCTTTACCTGAAGTTTCGGTTACTATTGCAGGAATTACAAATGAAAAAGAGGTTTTAGAAAACTCAAATGCTTTATGCATGAGACCAATGAGTAAAACACAGATTAAGCAAATAATTAAATTTAATAAACATAATCAATCTTTCATTAAATCCTAATTATTAGCAGGGTCATCGTTCTTGATCCAATCTGTTAGTGATTTTTCATAAAAATTAAATTCTGCACCTTCATGATTTGTAATGGTTACGTATTGATGTATTTTTTTTATAAAAAAGTATTTTTCAACTCCAGAAATAAGGGTTTTGATTAATTTAATTTTTTGTTTATCAGTTCTTCCAGCTCTAATGTCCAGATTCATAAGACAAATATATTCATTTTTTGCTCTCCCAAGACTTAAACTATTTTCTTCTAGTTCCCTTATTGAGATTGCAATATGGTCTCTACCGGTTTCCATTATTTTTGAAAAACTTTCTTCAACAAAACTTATAAAATCGTTTTTAGACTCTTTGTTTAACTTTTTGTTAATTTCAAATTGAAGGTGAGGCATTATTTTATTTAAAAAGTAAGTTAGAATTTTGTAAAGTGAAAAATTTTTTATCATATTTTAGGACTTTCTTATCCCCCCCCCTCGACAAGAACAATTAATTGAAGTGGCATATAGAGCATTTGCAAAATCATACCATCCAGATGATTAAAGTAAGAAACCAAAAAAAAAAAAAAAAGACATTGTAAATGCGAATGATAATTATTATCATTAAAGTATGAGTGAAAAGGAATTTAATGAATTAATGTTACACATTATAACTAATGTAATTGAGGAGAAACACGAAAAACATTTCGTGTATAATAGAATATTTAGGAAATTAATAATTTCAAAAAAAACAAACAAACTTAAACTTGCAAAATATATACTTGGAAGGTTACTAAGAGAATCTTACAGAATTTTTTTTAATGCACAAATAAATGCTACACAACATTGCCCTCATAAAAAAAAAACAAAAGAGTCAGGCAAGATTGTTTATCATTAATTAGACTTAATTAATTTCTTAAATTTTTATTTATTAAGGAGGAAATTAATTAATTTTTTTTTATGAGACCAATAAGTAAAACACAAATTAGTCGAATAATTAAATTTAACAAACATAATCAATACTTCATTAAATCTTAATTATTAGCAGGGTCATCGTTCTTAATTCAATTTTTTGTTGATTTTTCAGAAAAATAAAATTCTGCATCTTCATGATTTGTAATGGTTGCGTATTGGTGTATTTTTTTTAAAAAAGAATTTTTAAACTCCATAAATAAGGGTTTTGATAAATTTAATTTTTTTACCCCAAATTTCATGTTACATTTCTTAATTTTAGCTTAATAAAAATGTAAGAATAATATTAATCTTATTAATAATTAAAATGAAGCTTATCTTAATAGACTCCGGTTTAAAACATACAAAAGGGCATAACTTCTCAACAGACCTATACATTGCTAAATATTTCAAAGAAAATAATTTTGACGTGGAAATACTTTGTTTAAAAAACATAGAGAAAGAAACTGAAGATAAATTTCTAAAAAATAAAATTAAAATAAAAAAAATATTTGATATTTCAACTTACAGTGCTGTTCCATATGAAAATGAGGATAAAATTATCAAATCTGTCGAAATAACTGTAAATAGTATTAAACTTTATCTAAAAAAAAATCCTTTTCCCGATATTGCTATTTGGGTCCCAACCAATTACCCAATACAAATTTTTTCTAATTTATTCTTAAAAGTTGCAAAACGTCCCTTTATTTTTTTAGATGCAGTCTATAGTAACTTTTCAAACAATACTATTAATTTGTATGTTAAATTTCTTGACAAATTTAAACAAAGAAAAGATATAATTTATTTAGCATATGAGGAGAGTGTTAAAGAAACTTTTTCTCGTTTTTTACCCATAGATATTGAAATTACACCATTTCTTACTTTTTCAAAATATAAAAAAAAAGAAGGTAAACTTTTAAAAAAAATAGGAGTATTTGGATTAAACAAAGTTTTCACAGAAAACTTTTCAAAGAGTTTTTTAGAATTATTTCAACAAACAAATCTTATGTTTGAATTTCATGATCCTGGAGAATATTTTAAACCTGAAAAAATACTAGAACATGTAGATCATCATTTTAAGAAAATTTTAGAGAATAAAAACTTTTCTTTTTTTAATTTTACTGATGATTTAAATAATAAGATTGCTAGTTTTGATGCTGTGTTATATCTTTTTGTTCCGATTTATTATCAATTGCTTGCTTCAGGCATAGTTTGTGAAACAATAGCTACAGGAAGACCAATAATTTTACCACAAAAAAATCACCCAGCTTATTTAGTTAAAAAAAAAAAATGTGGAGCCTTTTTTCAATGGAACGATAGCGAGTCACTGAAATTTTCATTAGAAAATTTCATTAAAAATTATCAATATTTTAATGAGAAATCTGTAATTGCCTCAAGAGAATGGCATAAATCGGAAGGAATTAAAAAATTTTGTAAGTTCATTATAGATAAAATTTGAAAAAATTTTATCCATAATGAAAGTTCAAAGGATTTTCAATTGCTTTCATTTGATTAGAAGTGATTAATTTAAATAAATAAAATTTTTCTATCAAACTTTTTTTCAAAATAATAACTATTAAAATAAAGTTTTTTACTTATCATTATTGGCACTAATATTGCGAAATAATTAGTTACCATGCAAACAAACCAGAATTTTTTTGTTCCCGAATATATACAAGATTTCAAATGTATAGGAAAAGACTGCATTGATTCTTGTTGTGTGGGTTGGAATATAAAAATTGATAAAGCAACATATAAAAAATATAAAAATTCAACTATTAAAGAAATAAAATCAATTTCTCAAAGGTCGCTGATTAAAGACGATCTAAAGTCAAATATTAATTACGGAAAGTTAGTAAACGAAAATAATTGTTGCCCTTTTTTAACTAAGGATAAACTATGCAATGCATTTAAGTTAATGGGACAAGAAAGTTTATCAATTGGTTGCTCAACTTATCCCAGGGAAATAACAATATTTGATAAAATAGGTTTTATTTCAGGTTCATTGTCATGCCCTGAAATTGCTCGATTATGCTTAAGTAAAAAAGATTTAAACATTAAAACATTAAAAAAAAAAAAATTACCAAATATTTTTAATTCTCATAATGTTTTTTCACTTCAAACTAAAAAAAAATTATCTGATAAAAAATTAAAATTTATAGAAGAAGTATTTTTTAAAATAAATGACTATAGTAACATTTTCGAAACTCTTAAACAGATAATAATTTCCTATGATAAAATAAATAGTAGTGAATGTTCTGTAAATAATTTTTTAAAAAATGAAAATGAGAAAATAAAAAAAGACTTACTTCATACGGATATAAATATTTTGGCATCATTCTGTTTTTCCAAATTGGTTAGCAGTAATAAATCGGGAAGTCAAAGCTCTAATGGTCTTGCTGATAGTAAAGGCGAATTCAGAGATTCAAGGTTTAGGAAAATCTGTAAAAAATCAGCTTTAAAAAGTGACTATTTATTTTTACCTAAAACAACATTTGTTAAACAATTTACTTATATTTACAATACAAAATTCAATAAATTTAGAAAAGAGAATGATTTTATTTTTAAAAACTACTTTATTAATGAATTTTTAAAAAATATTGATAATATAATGAATTCTAAGAATTCATTAAACAATTTCATCAGAGTAATGATTTTTTTTATATCTTTGACAGATTTTCTTCTTGTGTGTCAACTATTCGAGGATAATAAAAAATTAACGATTAATAGCTATGTAGAAGTATTATCTGCAGCTTTAAAGAGCATTAGTCATTCATCTAAAACAATACATCAACTTATTAATTTATTTAAAAAACTTGATAAAAATAATTTATCTAAAAGGTTGGTAGCTCTCTACTAGTAAAGATATAATCATGTGACCCTAGTAGGACTCGACCGAATATGCCAGAAAAGACAAAGGATTTTGAATCAGTTTAGTAGTTCTTAGACCCTTTATTAAATTGGCTTTCTTAACTTGTCTCAATGCTTTTTTCTTGAATTAATTTTGAAGAATATCATTTAGTTTTTTTTCAAGATTTTTACTTATTATTTTAATTCCTTCTTGGTTAGGATGTTTTCCATCACTTAAATTTAATTCAGCGTTTAGAGCAACACCATCTAATAAAAATGGCAAAAAAGAAATCTGAAATTTTTTTGCAAGCTCAGGATAAATGCTATCAAATTTATTTTTATATTCGTTTCCCAATGCTTCTTGAGATAGCATGCCGGCTAGAAGAATGGTTGTGTTTCTTTCTTGCAAAATGTGCAGGATTTTATTTAAATTTTGTTTTATTAGAGAGGGTTTAATTCCTCTCAACATATCATTTGCTCCAAGGCATACTACAACAATATCTATATCTTTTTTTTTAAGTAACCAATTTAATCTATTTAGTCCACCAGATGTGGTGTCTCCAGATACGCTGGCATTAATGACATTTACATCAAATCCTTTTTGTTTAAGATTTTTTTCTAAAATAGTTGATAGATGAAATTTTTTTTCAAGTCCATAACCAGACATTAAGCTATCACCAAACAATGCAATTTTTTGGTTACAATACACTTTTGTTGGTATAAAGTTTAGACCAACTATCAATATAACAAGAAATCTTAAAATGAAAAAACTATATAAACTAGATAACATTAATCTTAATTACAATGTGAATGGGAATGATATCAGAGTTTTGAAAAATATAAATTTTGAATTAAAAAAAAATGAGAGAGTAGCTTTAGTCGGTGAAAGCGGTTCTGGAAAAACAAGTCTTTTGATGCTTATGTCTGGTCTAGAAAAACCTTCAACAGGATCAGTTTTTTTTGAAAATAAAAATTTTTCTGTAATAAGCGAGGAACAAAAAACCGTAATACGAAAAAAAAAAATTGGGTTAGTGTTTCAGCAATTTTACCTAATACCAAATTATACAGCTCTTGAAAATGTCATGTTTCCTATGCAAATAAATAAAATTAAAAATGAAAAAGAAAAAGCTAATTTGATTCTCTCTGACATTGGTTTAGAGAAACGAAAAAATAATTTACCTTCTGAGTTATCAGGTGGAGAGCAACAAAGAGTCGCAATCGCTAGGGCAATTTCGTTTAACCCAGAAGTTATTCTAGCAGATGAACCTACTGGTAATCTAGATAGAAAAAATACAGAACTAGTTTCAAATTTACTAATAAATTACTCCAAAAAAAAAAAAATCAGTTTATTTTTAGTAACTCATAATATTAATTTAGCAAAAAAGTGCGATAGGATTATAAATTTATTAGATGGTGAAATAAGAAATTAATTATGTATTTTCCTAAAAATTTTCAATTTTTAATAAAAGAATTTTATAAGAATAAAGAAAAAATCTCAAAAGTATTTTTTACAATATTTATCAGTTTGCTAATTTTCTCTTCAGTAACAATTTTAAAAAATAGTATTGAAAATGAAATTAAAGATAATGCAAGAGTTTTTCTTGGAGGTGATTTAGAGCTATCTACAAAAAACACAGATTTAAATGATGAATTTATAGACGAATTAAAAGATAAATTCTTAATGACGGAGGTTATTGAGTTTACGTCTATTATAAGAACTATAAATGAGGAAAGCAAAACAACAAGAATAAAAGTAATAGATAATTTTTATCCACTTCTTGGAAATGTAAAAGTTGAACCTGCAAATTCACTTAGATTACTTAAAACAACATCCAATGCTATTTTGGTTGATAAAACAACCAAAAATAATCTTAATTTAAAAATCGGTGAGAAAATAAGAATACAAAATGTTTCATTTGAGGTTATAGGTGTAATTGAAAGTTTACCGGATATTGGAGGTTTTTTTCTTTTTGGAGATCAAGCTTTAATTAACAAATCAGGCTTTAAGAATTTAAAAGTCAATAATCTTGGAACTTTTATAAATTTTAAATATAAAATGATAAAAAAGGAAAATAATTCAAAATTATCAAAAAAAATTAATGAAAATAAGAAAATTATAATTAAGACTCCAGAAGACGTTAGTCAGAATCTAAAAAGAACTATTGAGAATTTTATTTATTTTCTCACCATTATTGCAGCGTCAGCTATCCTAATTTCAGGAGTTGGTTTAAAAAACTCACTTTATTCATTTCTTAGTAATAATCAGTTTAATATTGCTATTTATAAATCTTTGGGATTAAGTTCCAATAATATTAAAACCATATACTACACACAAACTATTGTGATTTTGATTTTCTGTTCTCTAATAGCTTATACTTTAGGTTTGTTAATAATTTTTTTTCTAGATCATAGTTTTTTAAACTTTCTAAATATTGAGTTAAAGGTAAAATTTAAAATTACTGAATACTTAATTATTCAATTCTTTAGTATTATAGTCTTTTTTATATTTGCCAAACCTGTGGTAGATAGTATCGATCAAATTAAAGTTACAAATCTATTTAGAAATAGCAGCACTCAATTAAATTTAAATTATACTAGAAAATCATTTATAGAAATTAGTGTTTTGCTGATAATTTTCGTTTTCTTTTTTTGTATTTTAAATGTAAAACCTCAACAAACAGCAGTATTTTTTTTCTTTTTTATAATTATTAGTTTTTTCTATTATTTTTTATCTAAATTCTACATTTTGATTTTGGGTAAAATGAAAAACATAAAAAATTTACTTCTTAACATGGGGATTAAAAATCTGAAAGCTTATCGTAGTCTAAATACTATTATGATAGTAACCATGGGATTGGGAATGACCACATTATTCTTTCTTGGAATGTTGTCTTCTAATATCAATAAAGAACTTAATACTTCGATACCAAAGAATGCCCCACATTATTTTTTTTTAGGAATACAGGAAAATCAATTGAAATTATTTAAGGAGCAAATTTATGAAATTGATTTTAAAGCAAAACAAATAGTTGTACCTATGATATCTGCAAGAATAGAAACTATAAATAATAGAAATCCAAGAGAATTAATAGATGAAAAAAATAAAAGTTTTTGGTTTATTAACGGTGAGAGAAGAATATCTTGGTCAAAAAACCCTCCATTCAATAATCCAGTTATTAAAGGTAAATGGTGGGATAAAGATGAAATAAATAAATTACAACTTTCTTTAGATTACAAAGTCGCTAATGATCTAAAATTAAAAATTGGTGATTCGATGACATTTAATATTTTTGGTAATTCAGTTACAGGAATCATTACAAATTTTAGAAAAGTAGATTATAGGGACTTAAACATTAATTTTGCAATTTTATTTAATCCTAAATATGCATCAAAAATTCCTCATGAATTTATGTCTACTATAAAATTTGAAAATGAGGAATTGGTAAACTTAAGTAATATATTAAGAAAATTACCAAATATAACCTACATAAAGTTATCTGAGTATATAAACAAAACAAAAAATTTTTTAAATGGCATATTTATTGTGAGTATTTTGATATCACTAGTGGTAATTCTAATTGGACTCATTGTGATATCAAATGCTATAAGTGTAATCGGAAATCTTAAAGTTTATCAAAATCTTGTTTTAAGAATTCTGGGTTTTGAGAAATTAAATATTTATAAACTGATAATATTTGAAACTCTCATATTATTTATACCTATAGTTATTTCTTCGTTAATATTTTCAATTGTATTTTCCTACTTTTTTATAACAAATTTTTTTAGTATCGATTGGTATTTTCCCATTTCAGTTACTTTGATTATTTTAATTCTATTTATGTTGGTATTTGTAACAACTTTATTAATTTCAAACAGAAAGTACTTAAATTTTAATACATACTATTTATTGAGAAATGGATAAATAAAGAACTTTATGGTATTCCTAGTCCGACTCGAACGGACATGAACCGAAGTTCAACGGATTTTGAATCAGTTGTGTTAGTGTGTAACTCATTGATCTAAATGCAGATAAATTTTACTATCACACTTTTTTTCAGCATTAAGTGCATTAGTGTCTTTATTATCAAATGAGACTAGGGCCCTTGATAAAACTATTAATGACACATTTGATATACTTTATTTATGAACAGCCAAGGTCCTCAAAATTTTCATCACCTGATTACTTTGGTAATAGGAGAGGTTTAATTAGAGAATTTTCCCTTATACAGATTACAAATTGTTCTCCTATCGATTATAAGAGATAAAAATTTTTCTTTTCCAACTGAGAATTAAAGATTAAAATTAAAAGTGGTTAGCGCTAAAATAATTTGAAAAAAAGTTTAATTTATGTTGTACAAATTTTTTTTAAGTCATTTACTTCTTATTGTTTTTTTTGTTGTTGGAAAAGCTCCTTATTCTGAAACTATTAATGATGAGTGCGATAATTTTGATGTAAACTATACAGAAAATGAATATTTAACAGACAGAGAGCAGATTCAGGCGATGGATGATGCTTTACTCGAGTCCTTGGATAGATTTGAAGAGTGTATAAAAGCAAAAACATCAGCAAGGCAAAATAATGCTGACAATAGTATAGAAAATGCATCGGATGGATCACAAGAATTAAGAGGCAATAAATTTAGAGCAGATCAAGAATCAACTGAGTCATACGATGAACAAAATCAAGACACTGAAAATGAACTCGCAGGTTCTATAAATAAAAATAACTCAGGGTCAAATGGAAAAATTCCTGAAGATATTCCCTTTGATGACAATGATGATGTTTTAGCTCAACAAATAAAGAACGCTGCACTTAAAGAAAGAGACCCCGAAAAGCAAAAAAAAATTTGGAACGAGTATAGAAAGTATAAAAACTTACCGCTTGAAGATTGAGTTTTTATGAAATTTATGATTTAATTTAATTGGGAAATTATAGTTATGAGACTTACTTCTTTGTTTATATTAATAGCTTTTTTTATATCTAGTTGTAAAACAACACAGTCGTTAATGGACTTTGGTCCAAAAACTTCAAATCAAATTCTTGAGGAAGAAAAAGTTCAAGATTTTGCTGATGATTCTAGACCAAGACTAGATGTTGCAATAGCTGTATTTGATTCAAATATTCCTAAATCCAATAACGAAGATGTTTGGAAAGAATTAAGAAAAGCTGAATCAATCAGATTCGCATATAAACTTAAACTACATATTGAAAAGTTAGATAAATTTGGGGCTGTCAGAGTTGTTCCTGACTTGAACGCGACAAGTGATTTATATATTTCAGGAAAAATTATGGAATCAAATAGTGAAGAAGTTGAATTAGACATTAAAGTGGCAGATATTTCAGGTAACTTGTGGATTGATGACGATTTTGAACACCAAGTGCCAGAAGATTTCTACACTAAAGGGGGTTATAACGAAGATTCTTATGACCCGGTTTTTCAGAAAATTGCCAAAAAAATCGAAGAAAAGCTTCAATTTGTTTCTACCAAAAACCTTGATGATTTAAAATACATTAGTGATTTAAGATTCGGTATGAATCTCTCTGAAGAATCTTTTTCGGAAAATATTGATAAAAATGAAGATGGAAAGTACATCATTAAAACAAAACTTGATAGTTCTGATCCAAAATATCTTAGATTATCAAATTTAAGAGTTCGCGATCAATTATTTATTGACGAACTTCAAGTTTTTTATATGAATTTTGACGAAAACATAGATTCAAGTTATTTAACATGGCAGCAACAGACATTTCAGGAAAAACAAGCTGAAAGCAAAGCCAAAGGAGAAGCTGTAGGTAAAGCAATTGGAGGAATTTTGTTGCTTGGTGCTGCAGTTCTAGCTGCAGTAGCTGGAGCAAATTCAGGTGACGCTGGTGGTCAAGCCCTTGGCACATTAGGTGCTGTAGGTGGTGGTATGGCTGGAACATCACTTTTACAAGATAGTTTTAAGAAAAGTGCAGAAGCTAAAGTCCACAGAGATGCAATCAACGAACTTGGACAATCATTAGATGTAGAGATGTCATCTAAAGTAATAGAATTGAGTAATGATACTGTAGAGTTAACTGGAACAGCTAAAGAACAATTTTCGCAGTGGAGATTATTTTTAAAAAAAATATATGAAAAAGAAAAAACTCCTGAGGGCGAAATCCCAGCTACTATCTAATTGATAATTCAATTTTTTTTGTTGCCAATAGATGAAATTCCACAAAATAATTTTTTTTATACTTATTTCTTTAATTAGTAATAAAATTTTTTCTAAAGCAAATAATTATGAGTTAACAATGGAATGTATAGATGGAGCGAATAAACTAACCAAATATACAAAATTCAAAAATAATATTTGCATGATAAATTCTTCCAACCAAGAAAACTGCAAGCAATTTACTTCTTCTGATGATTTAAATCTTACTTATGTAACTGAGGATAATGATAAAATTGAAATTATTGATTTTAAAAATAAGAAAATAACGTCAACAATCAACAATGATTTTACAGAATTTAATTGTCAAAATTTTGAGAGTAATATTACCACAAATAAAAGAAATAAAATTAAAGATAACTTGGAAAGTTTATCCAATAAAACTGAGAATATTAATTTAAAAAATGCAAAAGAAGTTTTTCTAAACAAGAAAATTGAACTTGAAAAATTTTTTTATGATTCATTATTTGTTTGGAATTTTAATTATTTTCAACGAAATATTGAAAAGATTGAGAATATGAGAAAAGAGATTACTGTAATTAAAAATAAAGGAAACTTTATTGATGCCATAAAAAAAATTGATAAGACTGAACTTGAAATTAAAAAAACCAACAAGAAACTTGAGGAAGATTTTAATAATTTTTTTTCAAACGCAAAATCATTTTACAAGGATTTATCTTATTTAAAAGCAGATGAAAACATTAAGAATGCCCTCAAATTAAAACCTAATGTTCAAGAAGCAAAAAAGTTAAGAACCAAGATAAAAGTGCTTCCAGAAAAAATTCAAATCCTTGAAAATTTAGAAACTGCCAGAAACGAGAATAATAAAAAAAAAGAATTACTTTTAATGCAAAAGCTCAGTCAAATAGAAAAGAACCCTAAATTAGATGATGAAATAAAAAATTTAAGTCTCACAATAGCTGAAACAGAATTTGCAAAGAAAATTAATAAAGCAGAAAAGTTTTTTAAAGATGGAAATATTAAAGATGCAGAAAACTTCTTAATAAAAGCAAAGAAAATTTTACCAAATAGACCTGAGATAAATTTATTTGAAGACAAATTAGATAAACTTAAAGAAGAAAAAATAAAAAAAGATTTACTTTTTAATTTTAATATTGCGTCCAGTAATGATGATTGGGAAACCTCATTACTCAATCTCAAGAAGATTGAAAACATAGAAAATAATGATGCTTTTATTAGAGAAAAAATTGAAATGACAGAAGAAATTTTATCTTTAAAAAAAAGTTTAAAAAGTCATTCGAAAAACTTACATAGGTTTACGAATCAAAAATTTAAGAACGTGGTTCTTAGTGATCTTAAAAGTTCGGAAAAATACTTAGATATTAGTCCATCACTTTTAAAAAATTATCTTGAGGTCTCTGATGTTATTAAAAAATCTGAAATAAAGATAAATGTAAAAATTGTTTCAGACAATGAAACCTATATAGAAATTAGAGGTATTGGTAAAGTTGGGAAAGTTGAAGAAAAAATTATTCAACTTCCTCCCGGAGAATACTATTTTATAGGAAAAAAAAAAGGTTTCAGAGATATTTTTTTAGATATCAATTTGACAGGAAATGAGCCCGTTCAATTGAAAATTATTTGCACAGAAAAGATATAAAAAATTATCTTGGCAAAGCGATAAAGGTTCCATTGTTTTGTTTCGTTATTTCACGCATAATAATTGAAAATCTATCTGTTGTATCTTGAGCAAGAAAACCAATAGCATGAATTCTTGTTTTAAATTTTTTTTTTTTATTTAAATTCGTTATTTTATTAATTGCTATATCATAATCTCCTCCTGTGTAATCATCACCCATGACATAAATTGCTACAGATTTTTTAGGATCTGAATATTTAATAAGTGCCCATTCAATGCCTTCTAAAGGACTACTATTTGAGGCAATAACCCACATTTTGAATAACTTTAATGAATTTTTACGCCAAGTTGGTGTATCTGGTATCCATTTGTTTTTATAACCAGAAATGAGAGGAACTCCCATATCATTCAATATTTGAAAGCCCTTGACATTTGGATGAATATTTAAAATATTCTCAATTTTCTTTGAAACTTTATCCCAAATAGTCAACATGCTTCCAGATGTATCAACTATAAAAATGATATAGTCACTATCAACAGGAATTCCACCAACCTCAATATCCCTTACAATTTCTTTCTTCTTTTTTAGTGAAAAGGATTTGAGATTATTCTCAACAAGTTTTAATGCTTCAGCAGAATCTTTAAGATCTTTTTTCTTTTTTTCAACAGACGTGAGTGAATTTTGTTTATTTTGTATAGAATTATTAATTTCTAAAAATTTTTTATTAATTTCTAAAAGTTTATTTGTTAATTGCTCTTTAGTTATTTTTAATTTATCGTTAATTGATTGTAATTCGTTTATTTTAATAATGTATTTTTCATTATCTTCGTCATAATTTTCAATATTTTCACTGGGATTAAATTTGTAAATTAACACCAACATGACAATAGCCCCAAACCCACATGATATAACATCTAAGAATGAAAAAAGTGTATTTTCTAAATTCCTTTTTTTTTTCATTATGGCCAATTTTTTGCTGGGCTGATTAATATACCACCTGTGTCAGAGGCCCATTTCCACATCTCAGGAGAGGCTTGGGGATCACCTTCCACGGGTAGGAGAATTATATCTATTTTTGCTCCATTATTACTTACATATTTTATACTTTGATTAAATAATTTTACTCTACATTCACCAGATATTTTATTTGAGGAACCAATAATAGAATCACATTTATTAAATGGATTTAAACTTTTAAATCTTTCTCCACCAAAAGTTGGTAATCCATCTGTAATTAGATAAATATTGGTTGGCTTAAATTTTGCCGCTTGTATTAAAGCAGATAACAAATTAGTTGGCCCGTTGGGGATTATATTATTTAAACCTAAAAAAATTGTTTTTAAATCATTCTTATTTTTGGTTTGGAAGGATTCTTTGGCAATATATTTTGCTGTTTCACTGAACCTTATTACAGCAATATTACTCTCTTTTGGTGCTCTAGCTAAAACCCACTTTACAATATCTAAACTTCTCTTCCACTTTGGACCTTTTTTTTTTTCTTCGTCAGATAAATTCTTCCTTTTGATAATTTCTAATAATTTTTCATCTGTCATTGATGAACTAGAATCAAGTAATATACAAATTTTTTTCCCTACTATTCTAAGACCCTCAATATAATTTTCTTCAAACAATTCATCATTTGAAATAGGATCTTCAATAATTTCCTGAGGCATCTTAGATATTTTTTCTTTCAATTGAGAAACTTCTTTATTGATTTCTTCGGAAGTTTTATCAATGTCTTTGATCTTTTTTTCTAGAGTTTCGTTTTGTTTATCAATAGTTGATAATTTGTTTTTTTCATTTTCTATATTTAATTCTAATTGCTGATTAGCAGTGCTTAGTTCTAGATTCGAATTAGAAAGGCTCTCAATCTCCTCAATTAGTATTTCATTATTTGTTTTTGATTCAGTAATTATAGAATTAGGTTTATTATCTAGTAATAAAAAAATTATTATTACTCCGCCTAAACCGCATGCCATAATGTCTAAAAATGATAAGCTAAAATCATTGTTACGTTCTTTCTTTTTCATAATTTATACGAACTTAGAATAAAGATATTTTTCACAATATTCTTGAATATCAACTAAATTTTCATCTTGTAGCTTTTGTAGTTGATGGAAAAAAAGCATTAAAATTAGACTAATGATTAATGCAACAAAAGTTGAATTAAAAGCTATTCCTAAATTTTCAGTCATTAATGAAATATTACCCGCAATTGCCTTATCAGCATTTGACAATGCTAATCCAATGCCTCTGACAGTTCCAATAAAACCAACAGAAGGTATAGCCCATATCAAATATCTAATCATTGCGTTATCACTATCTTGTTTTGTTGAGAGCATTTCAATACTACTTTTAATAGAATCTGAAACATTTTGAACATTTTTTGTTTGAGAGTATCTAAGTAATGCAAGATTTATAGATTCGATAAGAGGGGTTTCTTGAAGATTTTTATCAAGCTGATTATTTAATTTGCTAATGACTTCTTCTGCCGTTTTTTTAGTTTCAATTTGTCTTTCAATAAGGTCAATATTAAAAAGATAGTTTGAATTGATAATTTTAAGACATTTTTGAAGTATTAAAAAAACTCCCCAAATTAACAATATGAAACAAATTTCCTGTTCAAGGTCTTTTACAATAATATAGAAATTTCTAGGTACTGATGTTTGTGTGTTCTTAGCTGTTTCAATTATCAAATTCGCTTCAGGTCTTATAAAACCTGAAAAAATAAAATGCACAATAATGACTGTAAAAATTAAAAATAGAGAGTTCTTGAGTATATTATTCATTAAATATCAACTGGAAAAGAAATTGGAGTATTTAACGAAATACTCAGGCCTCCAGCCTCAATAATATTATAACATATAAGACATGTAAAAATTAATATGACAAAAATTATTATTTTTTTTTTAAAGTTCATAAATATCTTGCTATTCTAAAACCAGTTGTCTCATTTCCCTTTATACCATTTTCTCTATAACTAGGCCTAATTTTTGTTAATGTACCAGAACTCCAATTTGCACCTTTGATTACATGACTAGATCCCTTTTTTTTACCTAATGGATCTTTTTCTATTTTGTCGGAGAAAGTAACTGTATAATAATCATGAACCCATTCACTAAGATTACCTGATAAATCATATAGCCCAGATTTTTCCTTATTGAAACTCCCAATTTCTGCAAGATTTTCATAACCATCATCATAATCTTTTACAAAGTTCCTTTGATTGCTTTGAGCACTTTCATCGGCAATATTAAGATAATTGTCTGGAATTATAAAGCTATCACCCCAACTAAATTTACTGGCTTTTTTCTTATTTGCTTTTCTTGACAACCACTCCCATTCAGCCTCAGTTAGTAATCTATATCCATTGGAATTTCCTTTAAAATCAATTAATTTGCCACCTTTAATGACATAAAATTCTTCAAGTTTTTCTTTTTTACTTAACCAATTGCAGAAAGCTGCAGCTTCGATCCAAGAGATGTTGCTTATAGGAAAACTTCCATTTCCAGATAATTGCTTTTTTTTAAAATTGGTAAAATTTTCATTTGATACTTCATGTAAAGAGACATAAAAAGGTTTGGTTAGATTAACTTTTCGTAAAATTTCATTAGCTCTTTGACCTTTTTCATGACGTTTAGCACCTAATTGCAACATGTCGCCTTTTGGGTTAAATAATTTCATTTCAATATTAATAGAATTATTGTAAGAGGATTTTGCCTCTTGCAATCTTGCCGTCTTTTCATCAATAAGACTAATATTTAAAACCTTCTTTTTATCTGCTTTTGGTAAAATTTTGTTAGTCACAGACCTGAAGTTTTTTTTTCTAACTTCAATGGTCTGTTGAATAGTTCTTAACTCAACCAGTTTAGGAGTTTGGCCTGATAATTTTTCATTAATCCAAATTTCTGCTTTTGGTTTAGAAATAATTTCAACAATACCATATTCTTCTTCCAAATTAATAGTCTCAGTTCTTTCTTCATTAGGCTTTAAATTTAAATTAAGCGATTTTTTTTTAAAACCAGCTTTTTCATATGAAACAATATATTCCTTATTAGATTTAAGATTGATAAATTTATCTGTTTGATAAACCAAACCATTGATATTTAAATTTCCTCCTTTTGGTTTTGTAGTGACTTTTAATTTAGCCTCGATGAGCTCCAAGATATAGTTTCTTTGATTTACTTTATTTTGATTTGTAATAATTATTGTCTCATTAATTTTTTCGTAATTCTCTTTTTTAACTTCAATCATGTACTTACCACCTTGATCTTTAAAAATCATTGGGGTTTGTCCAATTTTTTTTTTGTTAATAAATACAGTTGCATTAGTTGGCTCTGAATCAATTTTTATAAAACTGTTAATATTATTTAGTTCTAAATCCAGGTTGTTAGGTTCCCCTTTTTCAATAATGACATTCGTATTTTTTTTCTCAAAAAAAGGGTTATTAACTGCTAAATTGTATTGTCCGGCGGGCAAGCTTATTTCTAACTTTTCCCCTTGAAAAATAAATTTCTCATCCAAAAACCATTGGGTATTTTCATTTTTATTATTAATGTTCACATTTAAAATTCCCGGGAGTTCGGTCATTAAAACCTCATGAAATTTACCTTTGTTTTCATGTGTAATGGTTTCTTGGATTTTTTTATACCCTTTTGATGATACAGAAAAAACAGGTTTTGAACTAAAAGAATAAATAAAATTATTAAAACTTAGGTCGAAAAAACTCTCAGATTTTACCTTTGCATTTTTACTTGCCTCTTCAGGTAAAATAATTATTTTCGTGCCATTTGAAAGTAGTAAAAAAAAATATACAAAGATCGAGATACATCCAATAAAGCCTAATAAATAAAAAGTTCGGACCTTATATTTTTGTCTTTCTCTTTGTAGAGCAGTATTAATATTATTCATATTTTCCTTTCACAAATCTCTTAAAGCTCTAATAAAAATTTCCTAGTAAATTTTACAAAAAATTAATACCTAAATTAAACTAAAAAATTATTTTTTTATTTTAAATTTTTTAATTCTTTTTTTTTTCAATTTAATTAAAATAAAGAATTATGATTACCTTTTCATTTTTTTTTATTTTTTTATTTTTATTCTCAGACTCATCTGCAAATCAATGCAATACTGATTATTTAAAAAAAGATTCTTTAGTCAAATTTTTAACTTGCAAAACTGATCAAAGACTTGATCACTTAAAAAACTATTCCTCTGTAAGGGATTGGAGTGAAAGTAATGTATGTAAGTTCTGTTTAGAAAAATTAAATTTAACAAACATATCTAAAGGAAAAATTAATAAAAGAAAAAATACAGAAATTGATAAAGTTAAAAAGGAAGTAGTATTTCAACAAAAGCCTCTGCCCTCGTTAAATAATAATCAACAATTTGGATACAACCTTGCTCCTCCAGATCAAAAATTTCTCAATAATTTAATTTCATCGACAAATAAGAAAGTTTTGCAAGCCGTCAATTCTGCCAAAGCAAAATATCTGTGGATTCAAGCAAACAAAGAATTATGTTCCAGTAATGAATTTAATGCTTATGAACCAAAAAAAGATTGGGTAGGAGTTGTTAAAGATGTTTGGGCATCTGACAATGGAGATGTTGGAATAAGAATTCATATTAACGATTTTGGTAATCTAGTTAGGGATATTGATTTAGATAGTAAACTCATTGATAAAGTTCTGAATTTTAAACCCTCAGGCCTTTGGGATTTGGATGAAAAAGAGGCAACTTTTGTTAAATTTTCCGGCTACTTTGAGCCAGGAAAAATGAGCGAAAATGAATGCCTTGATGGTAGCATATTAAATGCTGAACCTAAATTGACAAAAATAAAATTTTACTTTAAAATTTCTGAAATTGAAGAATTAAAATAGGGAGGGTAGAAAAAAAAATAATATATTTTTTTTAGTTTTATGAATATTTTTAAAAACATCTTATGCACTCTAATAGATCCAAGATTATTTTTTAGATATCAAAACTATAATGTTAGATTAATTTATTATCTGGTTTTAAAAATACTTCTCTTTCCAATGATGATTGTCAGGAAAAGATTAATAAAAAAATTAAAACCTTTTAAGGTATTAAATAAAATTTCAAAAAAAAAAGGTTATGAATTTTATGACAATAAAAATGTTATTAATTTGACCTTATCTGCAATAAAAGAAGCTGAGGACTTTTATAAAAATAGAAATTTTCAAAAATCTAAGAAAAAATATTATTTTAACTTATTTGAGAAGAATGAAATTACACAAAATTCAAAAATTTTAGAGCTAGCTAAAAATAAAAATATACTTAACACTGTTACAAATTATCTAGGAATATTTCCAGTACTCACCAATATATCTCTGTGGTATACTCCTAAAAATAAAAGTAATCTAATGAAGGGTAGTCAACTTTTTCATCTTGATCATGAAGATTTTAAACAGGTAAAATGTTTTGTGAATTGTAATAATGTAAATAAAAACTCTGGCCCATTAATGGTAGTAAACAAGTTAAAAAGTATTAAAACACAAAAAAAAATAAATTATAAAATGAATATTGATTCAAAAAGAATTTTAGGTGAAAAAAAATATTTTTCTGCGAATGACATATTTTCCTTTATTGGAAAAAAAGGTTCGATGTTATTGGTTGATACTAGTAATTGCTTTCATTGTGGAGGAAGATCGACATCAGGTTATAGGATAATGTTATCTTTTCAATACATTACGCCCTATGCTTTTGTAAAAAACTTATATAAAAAAAGACTTTTTAAAGATATTTTGAACAATTCAGATATTTTCGAAAGGAATCTCTCAAAATTTTAAAAATAGACAATCCACGAAAGATGCTGTCAGTGTCGGTTCTACTCATATGACCTTATTAGTGTCAATGTCTTTAACAATATAAAATGTTTGCTGTCAAAACAATATGACTAGTCTAAAACCTATACTCATATTGAGCTTGGGAGGTACCCCTAGTCCGACTCGAACGCACATGAACCGAAGTTCAGCGGATTTTGAATTCGTTCAGCACCTCTGTACATCAATGTAAGTATGGGTTTTACATTTACTCTCAAACACAATCTCACACTTTCCTCTTAATCATTCATCTGTGGAATGATAATTGCTAATAAATTACTATGAAAGACAATAGTATCGGGTTAGTTAATGCCAAACACGGCAATTTTATGTTTTACAACTTCGACGAATTCGTAGGCATGAGTATAAGAGAATATGGCGAGTGGTCAGAAAAACTTTTGCAAAGACTTTTACTTTTACTTAATGAATCTGACTATGTAGTTGATATAGGTTCACATGTTGGTTTGATGACAATACCAATCGCAAAAAAAATTGGTGATAAAGGATTAGTTTACTCATTTGAACCACAAAAAATGATATATAATTTGCAATGCGGTAACCTTGCTTTGAATAATATTAAAAATGTAGAAATTTTTAACGCTGCAATGGGTAAGTCAACTGGAGAAATTTTTGTTGACGATATAGATTATTCAGAGGTTGGAAACTTCGGGGGTTTTGGAATTAAAAAAGGTTATGATTATTCTAAATTTATCAAAACGACCAATAAAAAAGAAATGAAGGTGGCAGTTACAAACTTAGACCAATTTTTAAATTTAAAAAAATGTAACTTAATTAAATTAGAAGCAGAGTTTTTAGAAAAAGAAATTCTAGAAGGTGGAATAAAGTTCTTAGAAAAATATAGACCAATAATAGTTGCAGAAAATGATCCAAAATATCCATATGAATTAAACAAATATTTGATGTCTAAAAACTATAAACTTTTTTGGTTTGAGTATAATTTTTTTAATCAGAATAATTATTTTATAAATTCAAACAACTATTTCAAAAGTTCAGGTAAATTTTATATATTTGCCTTTCCCAAAGAAAAAAAAATTGAAATCAATGATATGGTTGAGATATTAAAACCCGACCAAATAAATACGAATTACAAAAAAAACTAAACTTCTTATGAAAATTATTAGATGGTACCCCTAGTCCGACTCGAACGGACATGAACCGAAGTTCAACGGATTTTGAATCAGTTGCGTTAGTGTGTAAGTCATTGATTTAAAAACAGATAAATTTTACTATCACACTTTACTATCACACTTTTTTTTCAAAATCTCTAAGAATACCCCTATGAATGTTAAAGCATTCACCTTAAAAAACAAGGATGTTAAGGTTGTATCTTTAAGTAAAGTTAATTGAGTTGTTGTAAATTATGAATTAATTTTACATTATTAAAAGGAGTATTTTGCTATGGTAAATTTAGGAAACTAAAGCATCAAAGTGTTTATGTTGTTCTAACCAACTTTTAATATTCATTATTATAAAATTGATTGATATGTAGTCTTATTTTCCTACCAAAATGGACACAAACTCTGTTTAAAAGAAATGAACTTAACAATTATTAAAATGATTTATTTACATACCAAATTAGTGATTGATCAAAAGAATTTGAATTAAGACCTTTTAAATATGCAATTGTTATATCAACTTCGTGCGGTGTATTTTTTTGAAAAGTTTTTTTAATCCCTAGTCCGTATTGATGTTTTTGATTAGTGTATGTGCTAAACTTTGAAATTTTCCCGAAATCACTACTTCCTGCGATTGCCAAATGAATATCGGATATAATAGGTTTTTTAAAGTAAATTAATGGAAAATATTTTAAAACCGTGTTTTTTGAACTTTTTCCATTGATATTTTTATAAAAACCAAAACCATTATTAAAAACAAAATACTTAAATTTATTTTGAAATAGAAATTTATATTCTATTTGATCTGAACTATTTTTCTCAGTGGCTAAATTAAATGAAAAAAAAGTTGAGAATAGAAAATTTTTGTTATTAATAAAATTATATTTATTTTGAAATTTTACTTTTGGAATTGCTAATGAACTATTTTTTAAATCAGCAATATGTAATTCAAAATCTGTTTCATAGCGTTTATTCCATCCTTTAACGAATTCTAATACTTGA
>NZFP01000008.1 GCA_002689325.1 Rickettsiales bacterium | reverse complement strand
TGATTCAGATGTAATAACACCTATAGATGATGGGAAAGTGATGATTTTTTTTTTTTTATCTTCATCAAAAAGTCCCTCTTTTGAAAGCATCTTTTTTCTATCTTCTAAAACCTTGAGTAGAAGTCCTTCTCCTTGGTACTCCACCTGTTCAACAATAAGTTGATATTTCGACTGCGGAGAATATGTTGTTACTCTCCCAATAATCACTACTGAGGAACCTTCTTCTATTTTAACATTGAGTTTGTTAACATTAGATCTCCAACAGATTGCTGATAATGAGCTTTCTTGATCCTTCAAAGTAAAATAAATGTGCCCTGATGAGTGTTTTTTAACTTGCGAAACCTCGCCGACAACTCTTAAAGTCGAAAAGCTGGACTCGATTATATTTTTAATAGATTTATTAAGCTGAGTTACAGTATAATCTATAATATTGGAGAGTACTTTCATATTAAATGTATTATCATAATAAGGATTTTTTTTCTTGAATATTTTAGTTTTAGGAAGCGGAGCGAGAGAACATTCTATTTGTTGGGCTATAAAAAAGTCTAAAACATGTAACAAGTTATTTTGCTCACCTGGCAATGCAGGAATTCAAAAAATTGCTGAATGTAAATTTTTAGATTTAAAAAAAAAAATTAAGATCCTAAATTTTTGTGAAAAAAAATCTATTGATTTAGTTATAATTGGTCCAGAGGAATACTTAGCTGATGGCGTAAGCGACTATCTCCAAAATAAAGGAATAAAAACCTTTGGTCCAGTTAAAAAAGCTGCCAAACTTGAAACCTCAAAATCATTTGCCAAATCTTTTTTGTTTAAAAATAAAATATTAACACCAAAATATCGTAAATTTACAGTAGTAAATAAAGCCTTGAATTATTTAAACTCCATAATTTTTCCTATTGTTATAAAAGCAGACGGTTTAGCTGCGGGCAAAGGAGTAATTATATGTAAAAGTTTAAATGAAGCAGAACAAACAATAAAATTAATGATGGAAAAAAAAAAATTTGGCGATGCTGGAAAAAAAATAATAATTGAAGAATTTATTGATGGTTTTGAAATAAGTTATTTTTCCTTTTTTGACAAAAAAACTTTTTTACCATTAGGATATGCTCTTGATCACAAAAGAGCCTTTGACAACGACCTTGGTCCGAACACAGGTGGAATGGGTTGTTTTACACCATCTAAAAAAGTAAGCAAAAATTTGGAAAAAAAAATTATAAAAAATATTATAGAAAAAACTTTTTTAGGTTTTAAAAAGGAGAGTTTTACTTATCGTGGTATTTTATTTTTTGGATTAATAATTAAGAATAATGAACCCTACGTAATTGAATATAATGTTCGATTTGGTGACCCAGAGTGCCAAACACTACTCAGAAAATTAAACACCGATTTTTTAGAAATTATAACATCTATTACCAAAGACGAATTAGGAAAAATTAAAATTACCAACTCAAGAAAATCAGTAATTTGTGTTGTTTTAGCGTCAAAAGGTTACCCTGAATCGTATAACAAAGAAATACTAATTCCAAATCTTCAAAAAATAAAAGATAATGAAAAAACTATAATTTTTCACGCAGGGACAAAAACTTTATCTTCGAATTTTTTTTCAAATGGAGGAAGAGTACTATCTGTTACTTCAACAGGAAAAAATATTGAAGAGGCCAGAAAAAGTGCTTACAAAGTTTTAAAAAAGTTAAATTGGAAAGACGGTTTTTATAGGAAAGATATTGGTTTAAAAAATTTTTAATTATCTAAGCTTTTTAAAAAAATTAGTCAAAAGTTTTGAACACTCTTTTTCTTCTATACCTCCATAAAATTGATAACCATTGTTTTCTAATTGATAATTAATTTTTTTGTGTGTAAGAGAACTATTTTCTGAATAAGCACCAAAAAAGATTTTTTTTATACCAGCCTCATAAATAGCGTATTCACACATTTTACATGGTTCAAGAGTAACAAAGATTGATAATTCATTTAATTTATTCAGATTTAAGTTTTTACATGCTTTTCGAATGGCTAAGATTTCTGCGTGAGCAGTTGGATCATTTTTTTCAATAGAAGAGTTTGAAGCTGAACTTATAACTTTACCCTTCTTGTCAAATATAACACAACCAACTGGTATTTCATTTTTATTTGCTGATTCTTTTGCTATTTTTAATGCTAATTTTATATGACTTTTTTTTAGCACCTTAAAATTTCTACCTTTTCTCCGGACCTTACATCTTTCAACTTTTTTAGATCGTATTCTGTTTCGCCCCAAATGTTGCATCTATCTGCTAGTCGAATCTCGTTGGATTGTGAAATAGGTGTTTTCCCATAACCAATAGCTATTGCTTTCCCACTGGGCCAATAAGCAATTTCTCCATAAGATATTACATCTTTAGCATCATTTTCTAATACACTAGCCAGATTAGTATAAAAATATACCTCCTCGCCCCATAAATGAATATCTGAACTAAGAGGTAAACTTTTCCAAATTAATTCTGCAGTAGTAGTGTTTTTTAGATTAACTACTATCTCATGATTTTTTATACAGATTTTACATTTTTTTTGCATATAATAATTTAACATCAATTATATAAATTTAATAGCCATGAAAAAACCAATTATTGGAATAACATTAGACGAGGAGAAATCAAAAACGTATTCGAAATACCCTTGGTATGCTGCAAGAAAAAATTATTCAGAATCTATTGACTTAGCTGGAGGAACTTCTGTTTTTCTCCCTCACTCAAATGAAAATATAAATCAATATTTAAACCTCATTGATGGCTTAGTTATTACTGGAGGAGACTTTGATATTAACCCTGAGATTTATGGTAAGGAAATTTCAAGTAAATTCGTTAAACTAAAAAAAGAGCGAACTTCATTTGAATTTGAAATTACAAAAAAAGCTGTTGATATGAATCTTCCTCTTTTGGGAATTTGTGGAGGCCAGCAATTGTTAAATGTAGTACTTGGGGGAACTCTTATTCAACATATTCCTGATGAAATTCAGTCTAATATTAATCATGAACAAGAAAACCCAAGGGATCAACCAAGTCATATTGTAAAAATTAAAAAATCATCCAATCTATACAAAATTACAAAATCTGAAGAAATGTTTGTCAATTCAGCTCACCATCAATCTGTAGATAACTTAGGAAAAGGATTGCAAGTAAATTCATTTACCGAAGACGGAGTAATTGAAGGAATAGAAAATCCAAATCAAAAATTTTGTATAGGTGTTCAGTGGCACCCAGAGTTTTTAATTGATGACAAAGATTTAGAAATTTTTAAAGCATTAGTTGAAAGTTCTAGAAAAAATTGAAAAGTCAAAAAATAAGAATTTCAAAAATTTTATCTCACGCTGGTGTCTGTTCGAGACGTCAAGCAGAAATACTGGTCAAAGAAGGAAAGGTCGAACTCAATGGTGAGATATTTGAAGAATTTTCAATAGAAAAGGATAAAATAAAAAAAATAAGAGTACTTGGAAAAGAATTAAAAAAACCAAAAACAAGAGTATGGGTTTTAAACAAGCCTGTTGGTTATGTTTGCTCGAATAAGGAGCAAAAAAATCAAAAAAGTCTATTTAGACTTCTTTCAACTAAGGATTTTCCAAGAGTTGTGACTGTAGGAAGACTTGATATAAATTCTGAGGGATTGATAATACTTACAAACAATCCCTCTCTTTCCAGTTTTTTAGAAAGACCTTCAAATAAAGTTGAAAGAATTTATCTTGTTGATGTAAAAGGAAGTTTGCCTCAAAATTTTTACAACTTAATTAAAAAAAAAATTAATATAGAGGGTATAATTTATGAAATATTTAGTTTAGAAACGATCTATACCAAAAATTTTAATCATCAATTTAAAATCAAACTTTATGAAGGAAAAAAAAGAGAAATAAGAAACATTATGAACTTTTTTGGGCTTCAAGTTTTAAGATTAAAAAGAACACAATATGGGCCTTTTTTATTGAAAAATTTAGATGAGGGTGATGTAAAGGAAATTGAAGAGAAAAAAGTTAAAAATTTTTTAAAACAGTTAAAACTTTCTTATGAGAATAATTTCTGGTAGGCATAGAGGCACAAAATTATTGCTTCCTCCTGATGATTTAATAAGACCAACATCTGACAGAGCAAAGGAAATGATTTTTAGTACCCTAAACTCAATACTTTCAAAAAAAAAATTAAAATTTGATGACATGAAAGTATTGGATTTCTTTTGCGGAACAGGCGGGTTAGGCATTGAATGTATTTCTCGAGGATTTAAAAAAGTTTGTTTTATTGATAATTCTAAGATTGCAATTGATCTAACAAAAAAAAACTTGGAATTAATCAAAGCTCAAAAATTTGCTGAGATTCATAAGTTAGATTTAAGAAAACTGAAATTTCTATCATTTAAAGCTGATATTTTTTTTCTAGATCCACCCTATAACAAATTTAACGTTTCTGAAATTTTAGAATCCATTAGAAATGCAGGACTCATAAACAATAAATCAATTGGAATTTTAGAATTACCAAAATCAACTCCCCAAAATGAATTAGTTTGCTTAAAAATAATCAAAGAAAAAAAAATATCCAATTCATTGTTTTTATTTATTGAAACAAAGTAAATTATTTTCTACCAAACAATTTCTCTATATCACCAATTTTTAACTCTACATAAGTAGGTCTACCATGATTACATTGACCAGAAAAAGGTGTAGATTCCATCTTTCTAAGTAAATCATTCATTTCATCAACTTGAAGGTCTCTTCCAGCCCTGATAGATCCATGACATGCCATCTTTGAACAAATCTTATTAATTTCATTTTCTACAGACTTTGAATCATCTGTGTCTACTAATTCTTCAATCAAATCAGTAGTAAGCTTTTTTACATTACAATTAGCTATAATATGAGGTAACTCTCTTACGATAACTGATGTTTTACTAAAAATTTCGATTTTGACACCGTATTCGCAAACATGTTGAAGTTTTTTTTCAAGATTTTTGATGACTGAAGGATCAATATCAATTACCACAGGTATAAGTAATATCTGAGTTTTTATCTTTTTTTTATAAAAATCCTTTTTCAATTTCTCATAAACAAGTCTTTCATGAGCGGCATGCTGATCTGTTATGATAATTCCTTCATCAGTCTCTGAAATAATATAAGTTTTATGAAACTGACTTTTTGCATAACCAAGTGGAAAAAGTGAAGGTGTTTCTTTATCTGATTCATTGATTTTACTTTTATCAAAAGAGTAGTTTGAATTATTTAAGTTTTCATCATTAAATTTTTCATCTTTTAGCTCTAAAAAAGTGTTTTGATTAGATTTAAAAGAAAACTTTTCTATTGCCTTTACTGTATTTAAAGTACTCGCCCTATGGCCAGCTGTTATTAATTTTGATTTAAAAACTTTAAGAATTTTAGATCTTAAGTAATTTAAATTCCTAAACCGCATCTCATTCTTTGATGGATGAACGTTTACATCAACCTCATCTTCGGAACATTCAATAAATAGAACTAATTGAGGAAACCTATCGTAAGACATGAAGTCTCTGTAGGCTACCTTAAAAATAACATTCATTGACTTATCTTGCACTACTCTTCCATTAACAAATAAAAATTGGTTGTTAGTGTTTGAATGATGAAAAGTAGGTATTCCAAGGTATCCTTTTAATTTAAAATTTTCAGAAACTTCATTAATGAAGATTGAGTTATCAATAAATTGGGGGCCCAGTAAAGTTGCTACTCTCCTTTCTAACATTTTTTTTTTATCAATACTTTGATCACTTTTTGTTAGAATTACATTTTTATTATTAATAGTTAAATCAAAATCAATGTGAAAGTTACAAAGTGCTAGTTTTTGAACTATTCTTTTTATTAAAAGTGACTCGTAATTATCTGTCTTTAAAAACTTTATTCTTGCAGGTGTAGAAAAAAATAGTTTTTTAACTGATACTGTTGTTCCTTTTCTATGATTTACGGGCTTTATTTTTTTTTTTATGCCTGAGATAACCTCAATCATCATTCCATCTTGATCATTGTTAGTGTTAGATTTAATTATCATTTCGGATACCGAGCCAATTGAAGGTAGTGCTTCTCCACGAAACCCGAGAAAAGATAAGGCATTTATTTTTTTTTCATTTAGTTTTGAGGTTGCATGTCTAGTAACTGCTAATTCAAGTTCTTGTTTTGAGATTCCATTACCATCGTCTTTAACGATAATTTCTGCTTTTCCTCCATCTCTCACAAATATTGATATTTTTTTTGAATTAGCATCAATACTGTTTTCTACAAGTTCTTTTACTGCTGATGATGGACGATCAAGAACCTCCCCAGCAGCAATTTGATTAATGATTTCGTCTGGAAGTATTTTGATTTTATTCATTTTCTAAAAATTTCTTTGTCAAAATCTTCCCTTCTTCAACCGCAGGTTGATCGAAAGGGTCTACATTAATGAAGTAGCATGAAAAAATAGTTTCTAAAAATAGAAACATCATTAATGAACCTATTGCTTTTTCATTTATTTCATCTAACTCAATTACTCTCAAAGGTTTTTTTTTTTTTTTAACGTTTCAATTGTTGCTTTCAACTCACAGATTAATAAATTGGTTAATGATTTATTGTGAAGTAAATGATAATTTTTTTCTTTTCCGTAACTACAATCTAAGTTTTTTTTTGTTTTTTTTTGTTTTTCAAAAATAAATGTAAAAAATTTATCAGAGGGACCATCAAGGTATAACTGAATCTGACTATGCTGATCCACAGTGCCTAGAGCATTCATAGGTGTAATTCCCATTTTATTTTTCCCGATACTTTCAGCCCATAATTGTCTGTACCAAAAAGATAAGTTATTTAACCTATCAGAATAAGGCATGAAAACTGAAATATTATAGTTTTTTTTATATAGAATCATTAAAGATAAAGCAGAAAAAAAATGGTTGTCAAAAAAACCTTCCTCATCCTTAATTAGGTTTTTTAAAAAAAGTTTTCCACCTTCCCTAAAATTTGAAATTTCAAAGCCAACCAAAGATGCAGGCAACAACCCGACCAATGAAAAAACAGAAAACCTCCCTCCAATATTTTTTTTATGTTCATAAAATTTCAACTCCTCTTCTTCCTGAATTTCTTTTAATGTACTTTTTTTATTTTCAGTAATTATAAAAACTTTTTTTTTAAAATTGCGGATTTCTTTCATTTCGTTTTTTAAAAAGAAAAATTGGCTCAGAGTTTCAATTGTCTCTCCAGATTTTGATATCACTACTAAAGCAGTATTCTGTAAGTTTATTTTCTTTGTTAATCTAGAGATTGACCATTCGTCAACATTTTCTAAAAAATATACTTTTGGTGATATGTCTTTCAAAAAAAAATTTTCTTTTATTGAAACAAGAGTTTTACCACCTAGACTTGACCCTCCAGTACCTAAAAATAAAACATTTTCAAAACTTTTGAGCTGCTCGGCTAGATAAATTATTTCGTCTAAATTATTGCTATACAAATCCTGTAAGAAACCAAATGACTTTGATGAAATATCTTTAATAATTTTTTTTTTAGTAGAGAGATAATCCTTTGATTTTAATTCAGATTCAAAATACTCAAGATTGAAGGAAGACTGTGAAAAAAGCATAAAATTAAATTTTAGGTTCACCTACAATCATAAAGAAAAGGTTTTTACTATCAAATAAATTTTTTGCTAAATTATTTAATTCATTAAGCTTTAGATTATCTATAATTAAATCTCTTTTATCAAAATAATCCTCACCTAAATCATAATACTGAACAATCATTAATAAACTTGCTATTGTTAAAGTACTTGTAAAATTTCTTGAAAATGAACCTTTATAATAGGTTTTTGCATTTTGTAATTCTAGCTTTGTAATTCCTTGATTTTTAATTCTATTCCATTCAGTTTTTACTTTCTCAACGGTTTTACCTACATTTTGGTTCCTTGTTTGAAACCCTCCTACAATAACTCCCGCATATTCATAGGGCATCAAGTATGAATAAATTGAATAAACCAGGCCATTTGCCTCTCTTATTTCTTTGTATAATCTTGATTGAAACCCTCCTCCTCCAAGTACATAATTGATGACTCTTGCAGCAAAGTATTCCTTATCTTTTCTGCCTAAACCTTTTTGACCAAAAACAACAGTAGTTTGAGGAGTTTTCATTTCAATTATCTCTTTTCCTTTGTTTAACTCTTTTAATGTTGAAATTGGATTTACAAATTTTTTACTTGGCAAGTCCCCAAAAACATAATCAACGTATTTTTTCGCTAGATTTGGCTCTATGTCTCCAGAGATCCCGATAACCAAGCGATCTTTTATAAAAGAACTTTTGTATATTGATTGTATATCATCTCTTGAAATATTACCCAGAGTTTTGAGATTACCTTTTGTATTCCTACCAATTAATTGATCTTTGAAAAAAAACTTATTGAATTTATTTGATGCAATGGTTGATATATCTGAATTATCAATTTTAATACTAGCCTCAACCTGAGATTTGACTTTTTTAATTTCTTTTACAGGAAATTTAGCTTTGTTAATTGATTCATTTAATAAGTAAAAACCTTCTTGCAATCTTGGTTTAACTACTTGAAAAGTTCCCTCAATTCTTTCTTTGCTTGTAGAAAAAGAAATTTTAATCCCATTTTCTCTTTTGAAAAGTCTATATTCTGATGCTGTAAAATTTTGTGTACCCTCGTCCAATAAAGACGTCATTAAATTTGTAACTCCGTCTTGACCAACTGGGTCAAGAATAGAACCTCCTTTAAAGGAAAAGCTGACACTTACAAGTGGAAGTGTTTTATCTTCAATTAACCAAAATTTTATTCCATTATTTGTTTCAATAGATTCAAATTGTATGGCACCAGTATTTTTACTTGAGAGGAAGAAAAAAAAGAAAAAAAGTAAAAAAATAAATCTCAATTTGATAATTCTCCTATCACATAATTGTTATTTTCATATAACTTTTCTAAAGCTTTCTTAACATCATTAAGGCTTACATTATTCACTCTTTCTTGCCACTTTTTAATATCATCTAAGGTCAATCCAACTGTTAAAGCCTCCCCATAAATTTGAGCGGGATTTAAGACTCCATCTTTTTTATAGATTGTATCAAAGAAATACTTTTTCTTTTCTATCTCAAATCTTTTGGATGTTAGTTTTTTATTTATAATCTCTTTAAATTCATTCATTATAATGTTGTTAATTTCATTAGATGTTTTTTTTTCTTTTGAAATTGCATACAGATAAATATTTCCCTCTCCTTTTGTAAGCCCTTGAAAGTATCCCCCAACAACTGAAAAAATCTTCTTTTCCTCTACAAGGTTTTGATAGAGTAAGCTAGAGGTTCCTGAGGCTACTATCTTAAACCCCATATCAAGTGCAATGGAATTTTTAGCATCCGACTTATAGGAAATTGTTCTGTAAAACTTTTTCCATATTGGTTGTTGGACTGTTGAATGTTGCATTTTTACAAATATATTTGTATTTAAATCAGGATCCGTAACTTTAAGTTTAGATTCTTGCTTACCTTTTCTAATTTTTTCAAAATATTTTTTACTTAGCTTTTTAGCTGTCTCAAAATCAACATCTCCTGATAAGACTAATATAGCATTATTAGGTTTGTAATTTTCTTTATAAAAACTTAAAACATCTTCATATGTTAGTCCTTCAATTTCATGTCTCCAACCGATTATGGGTCTTCCATAATAATGATTGGGAAACAAAATAGATCTCATTGACTCATCCAACTTTGATGATGGGTCACTTTCGATTCTCTGAAACCTTTCCTCAAGTATAACCCGTTTTTCTATTTCTACATTTTCCTTGGTAAGTGTGAGGTTTGTCATTCTATCGGCTTCCATTTTCATCATCATTTTTAGTTCTGATTTTGGGAAGACTTGATAATATGCAGTGTAATCATAACTCGTAAAAGCATTTTCACTTCCACCAATCTTAGAAATATAGTTGGAGTAATAATTATCAGGAAACTTTCGGGTTCCCTTGAACATCAAATGTTCCATAAAATGTGCTAACCCACTTTTTCCTGTTTCTTCAATTCCAGAACCAAAGTTATACCAAATCATCTGTGCAACAACTGGGGCTCTATTATTTTCTATAACAACAACTTCCATTCCATTTTTCAATATGAAAGAGTAAGGAGAAGCTTGCTCATTACTAAATGAACTGGAGAAGTAAATAGAAAGTATTATTAATAAGACTAATCTCATTTAGTCCAAAACTGGTAATTGATCTAAGCTTTCGTATTGTGTTGGGCTTGAGGAAGGCTGAATAAACTCATTGTCAGGTGGTAAGTAGTTTTCTACATTGGGTGTTATTACAGGGTTTTGAAATGAAGCCACATTTCTATCAGGCACATATCTTCTTGAAAAGTTGTAACCTTTATCATAAATAGGCCTATAATAAATATTTCCTCTTTTAAAGCCATCCACATACTGACTATACACCCATTCACCAATAGTAAATCTTTTATTTTGTTTAAATCTTTCCAAAGAATCTGAAGGAGTTGAAGAAGACTCAACGTTTATTTTAGGTGAAAAAAAGTTTGTAACTCTGGGGTTTACTGTTTGGTATGGTAGCAACTGTTGATAATTTGGTTGAGAAATTGGTTGGTCAGGACTTTTTTTTGAAGTTTTCAGAGATGCTGGATCCTTATTAAAATCAGGTGGCAGAATCAAATCTGGGGTACCTGAATATAAGGAATCATCAATAGAAACTTTATTCAAACCTGCCAAATCTTCAAGTGTTTCACATGAAGAAATGAATACGAATGAAAAAGTTAAAATTAGTAAGCTTTTTTTCTTAGTCAAAGTCATCACATGCATATCCTCCATTAACTAAATCTTTCACAACTTGAATACAGTTATTCTGAATTCCAAAAAGTTCCATCTCTTCCTCTTCAGTTAACATTCTAGGAATTTGTTTCTCAGGCACTAAGTTAAGGTTAGAGTTATTAGGTGCTTGAACTGCCGGTGGAACAAGATTTAAATTATTATTATAAGAATAAGGCAGAACAGGAGAAACTTGATCTATTGAATATTGTGGAAAGGGCGGTGGTTGGGGGGCGAGCATTGGCGTTCCATTAGGTCCTACAAAATAATATTGTCTTGCACTTCTGTAGATAGGGTCATAATAAGGTTGCATAGGTGGTTGTTGAGAAAAACTAGGCTGAACTGGAAAACTTTGTGGAGTCTCATCAGGCATAGCATAATCTGGAACTTCAACTGCCTCTTCTATTATGATTGCTTCACTTTGCTCAGGTTCAGTTTCTTCCCAAAAATTTACTGAATCGTAAATATAATCCCCAGCTTCACTAATTGAATCCCAGGTAGAGTCAAGCGTAGATTCAATCGAGGTGCATGAAGATGTTAAACAAATTTGCAAAGCTAAACAAAACTTTGCAGATTTTCTAAAAATACTCATTTGTATACTATATATAGTGTTCAAGCATGTTATAACTCAAACATTTTGTTATAATTTTATATATTCATATCATTACTTTTACCCTTTGAAAAGGGTATTTTGTCAATTTTTGCTGGTTTTTCTTAAAAATTATCAACCAAAAATAAAATATTCCCCCCACAGTTATTGATGAATCAGCAATATTAAAAGCTGGCCAATGTATATTATTAAATGAAATATCAATAAAATCAATAACATACTCTCTAATAACTCTATCTATACCGTTACCTACTGCACCACCTAAAATTAATGAAAGAGCAAATTTTTCAGTTTTCTTTTTAGATTTTTTTAACAAGTAAATGATATAAAAACTTACAAAAAAAGAAACTAAACCTAGATAAAATGAAATATTTAATGTTGATAAAATTCCAAAACTTATCCCTTTATTCTCTACATAAACGATATTAAGCCATGGAAAAATTTCTAAAGGGGGAAATAATTGAATTTTGTATACGTCTACATAATACTTTGTAATTTGGTCAAAAATAACAGAAAAGAACACAATTAGAAAAGTAAGGCGTTCTTTATTGATAATTTTAAAAATTTCCATCAATCACTTTTTCACACCTTAAACAGAGGTCTTTTTTAAAATTATCTTTAAAAGTTTTCCAACATCTAGGGCATTTATATCCGTCAACTTTCTTAATTTTTACTAAAATGTTTTCATTTTCTATAAATTCTTCAAATTCTTCATCACACGAATCAGAAATAGATACATTAGAACAAATTAAAATTTCTGATAAATTTACAACCTTAGCTAAATCTTTTAATGTTTTGTCTTTGAAAAAAAAATAAACGTCGGCCTCCATGGTTGACTTTATTTTTTTAGCATTTCTCATCTTTTCATGAAAAAATAGAAAAGCATCTCTTAATTCAAGAATTTTTTTCCAATTGGTTTGTAATTTTTTATCATTCCAATTTGAAGGTAATTCTTGATTAGTTAATAAATGGCAACTCAAAGCTCCATCATCATCAATTTCTTCTCTCCACGACTGCCAAGCTTCTTCTGAGGTAAATGGTATTATTGGAGACAACCAACGTATCAAATTTTCAAATAACATACTCATTACAGTTTTTGTTGAATTTACTGAAAGGGAGTTAGTGCTATCACAGTATAAAGAATCTTTTCTTATATCAAAAAAGAAAGCTGAAAGTTCAGCGTTACAAAAATTCAAGATAATCTGAAAAGCTTTACTAAAGTTAAATTCATTAAACGTTTTTTTAACTTCATCATTTATTATCCAGAGTCTATGAAGAATATACTTTTCTAGCTCGGGTAGTTGTTTATAGGAAACCTTTTTATTAAGTTTCCATCCATTTAAATTCCCTAAAATAAATCTAATAGAGTTTCTTATTTTTCTGTAGCTCTCAGAATGTCTATCTAAATTTTCGAAGCTTATTCTAACATCCTCAGTAAAATTTGAGGTGGCAACCCAAATTCTTAAAACATCAGCACCATATTTTTCAGTAACTTCCTTTGGAGAAATTACATTTCCTAGGGATTTAGACATTTTTTTCCCTTTATCATCAATTACAAAGCCATGGGTTAAAACAGATTTATAGGGACTTCTTCCGTATAAACCACATGATTCCAACAACGAAGTCTGAAACCAACCTCTATGCTGATCAGAACCCTCAAGATATAAATCAGCTATGTCAATATTTTTATTTTTCAAAACGAAGGCATGACTTGCACCTGAGTCAAACCAAACATCCAAAATTGAATCCACCTTTACATAGTCATCAGGATTATGATTTTTAGTAAGAAACTCATCATTACTTAAAGCAAACCAACTATCAACACCTTTATTTTTTAAAACTGATAGTATTTTTTTATTTACTTCTGGATCCATTAATGGCTTTTGTGTTTTTTTTTCAATGAAAATTGTAATTGGCACACCCCAATTTCTTTGTCTTGAAACGCACCAGTCAGGTCTTTCATTAATCATCGATAAAATTCTATTTTTACTGTTAGTAGGTATCCATTTAACACCCTCAATAGCCTTTATTGCTTTTGTTCTTAAATCATTTTTTTCCATAGAGATAAACCATTGTGAAGTAGCACGATATATTAACGGGGCTTTAGACCTCCATGAATGAGGGTAACTGTGTTTATAGTCATTTGAGCTGATAATATTAGAAAAATTTTTTAATTGATTAATAACTATTTCATCAGCTTTGAAAACATGCATACCTTTGAAAAAATTAACATTATCCGCGTATATACCCTTCGAATTTACAGTGGTTACATTGCCCAATCCATACTTTTGACCAACACTAAAGTCCTCTTCACCATGATTTGGAGCAATATGTACAAAACCACTACCACTTTCATCTGTTACATGATCGCTAGGATAAATTTTGACATCAAAAGAAAACCCAATTTCTCGAAGAGGATGATGACATGTTAAGTTTTCTAATTCATCATGAGAGATGTCTCTAGTAATTTTAAAATTCTTTAGTGAATGAAGCTTTGCAAAATTTTCTATTAACCCTGATGAAATAATGATTTTATCATTTTTCTTTATATTCAAATTGTTTTCTTCTTCTGTAAATTCTAAAATTTTATAAGTTAAACTTTTGGAATATGCGATTGCTTTGTTGCACGGAATCGTCCAAGGAGTAGTTGTCCAGATCAATACAGATGTTTGACTTAAATTTTCAATAGGAAATTTGACATATATCGACTTGGAGATTTTTTCGTGATATTCAACCTCAGCTTCTGCTAATGCAGTCTGCTCAACAACAGACCACATTACTGGTTTAAAACCTAGATATAAATCTCCAGATTCGAAAAATTTAAGTAGTTCTTCAACTATCCTGACCTCCGAATTTTTGTTCATTGTTAAATAAATCTCTTTCCAATTAGTCAGAATACCAAATCTTTGAAACTGCGTCTTTTGTTCTCCTACCCAATACTCTGCAAAAGATCTACATCTATCTCTAAATTTATCAAGTCCAACTTCATTTTTTTTCTTACCTTTTTTTTTAAACTCTTCTTCAACTTTCCACTCGATTGGTAAACCATGGCAATCCCATCCTGGAACGTAATCTACATCAAACTGATTAAGGAATTTTGTCCTACAAATAATATCCTTAAGGATTTTATTTAGTGCATGACCTAAATGCAAATCACCATTTGCGTAGGGAGGTCCATCATGAAGGACATATTTTTTGAAATTTGAAGCATTTTTTCTAAGACGCTCATATATTTTTTTTTCTTCCCAAAATTTTAACCAATTATTCTCTGTAACAGACAAATTTGCTTTCATTGAAAAATTAGTTTTTGGGAGATTAATTGTTTTTGAAAATTCCATTTTTTTTAACTAGCTTGATGTCCTTTATAATTTGATCTTTTAATTTCTCAACTGATTCAAATTTTTTTTCTTTTCTTACAAATTTTAAAAAGCTTACTTTAATTTTTTTTCCATAAATTTCTTTATTAAAATCAAATATATGAACTTCCAACAACGGGGTTTTTTTCATAAAAGTTGGTTTGACACCGTAGTTTGCTATTCCATAAAACTTTTTCTTAGAGATTTCTTCTGGAAGCTCAATCAAAACTTTGTAAACGCCAAAGCATATATCACAATAAGAATTTAGTCTCATATTTGCTGTTTTAAAACCAATTTTTCTTGCTTTCTTTTCTCCACTTAAAACTCTCCCGACTACTGTCCATTTTCTTGAAAGAATTTGATTAGCTTTTTCAATATCACCTTTTCTCAACAATTCTCTTATGAGTGAAGAGGATACTTCAGAACCATCCATTTTTTTTTCTTTAATTTCAGTAAATTCAAGTTTTTTTGAAGATTTACAAAAGTTTCTTAAAACATCAACATTTCCAGCCTGTTTGTTTCCAAAAACGAAATCAAAGCCTATAACAATATGACTTGCCTTTAAATCCTCTAATAAAATTTTCTCGATAAAATTTAATGATGAAATACTCATGAAATTTTTATCAAATTTAATATTTAGCATAAAATCTAATTTTTTTTTTTTTAAAAAGTTCATACTTCATACGAAAAGGCGTGAGCCTAAAAAACTCATATTTTTTTTGAAAAAAAGACTTAGGATGAGGCTCAAAAGTCATCACTCCAATTTTTTTTTTATATTTTAAGGAAATTTTTTTAGCTTCATTTATTACTGCTTGATGACCTAAGTGAAGCCCATCAAAATTTCCTATAGCTATAACAGAATCATTAAATTTCTTAGGGATAGAAAATGATCTAAAAACTTTCATTGTTTTTAAAATCTTTTTTTGAATTTACAAGAACAATAGCTTCTCCAGATATAATTTTTTTTTCATTTTTAAAGCATTCTGTTTGTAATTTTACTTTTTTTTTTTCATGGTCAATCTCTTTAACAGTTACTTTGACTCTTACTAAATCATCTATAAAAACTGGTGCGAGAAATTTTAAATTTTGACTTAAATAAATACTTCCAGGTCCAGGAAGTTTTGTTGCAATTAATGTTGATATTAAACTTGCTGATAAAAAACCATGGGCCACTTTTTGCTTAAAAATAGTTTTTTTAGCAAAATCTAAATTTGTATGAACTGGATTATTATCGCCTGTTAGTTTGGCAAAGTTGTCTATGTCTTTCTCAGTGATTTTCCTTTCTATCTTATCTGTTTGATCAATTTGAAGGTCCTCAATAAAAAAACCATGTAATTTTTTAAAAGTTTCCAGTTTCATTTTTTAATTTTTATAATTTAGCAAAAATCATATTATATAAAATATAAAATTTGCTTTTTTCAAAATTTTAATCTAAACCTAAGAGTGCTTTAGAAAAATCCTTTGCATTAAAATCTATCAAGTCTTCTTTTTTTTCACCAGTTCCAACAGCTAAAATCGGAATATTTAAAAGCTCTGCTATCGGAACTATTACCCCTCCTTTGGCGGTGCCATCAAGTTTTGTAATTATTAAACTGTCTATCTCACAAATTTCTTTAAAAACCTCCGCCTGCTTAATTGAATTTTGGCCTATATTTCCATCTAAAACCAGTGTTATTTGATTAGGGAATGACTCATCAATTTTTTTGATAACTCTTATAATTTTTTTCAATTGATTCATTAAATCTGATTTATTATGAAGTCTACCGGCAGTATCTACAATTAGTACATCGAGATTTTTTTTTATTGCCTCCTGGATAGATTCAAATGAAAGTGCAGCTGGGTCAGAAAATTCTTTAGCGGAAAAAAATTCTGAATTAGTCCTATCTGACCATATTTTTAATTGTTCAGTTGCTGCAGCTCTGAATGTATCAGCAGCAACAAGACCAACTTTTTTTTTTGCGCTAACAAATTTATTAGCAAGTTTACCAACAGTTGCAGTTTTTCCAACTCCATTAATTCCAACAATTAGGAAAATAAATGGTTTAGTTTTTAAATCAATTTTTTTTTCCAAGGGTTGCAACAAATTTTCAATTTTTTTTTGTATCATAGATTTAACTTTTTCTGAACTTGGTTCGATAATTTTTGATTTTCTAAAATCCTCTATAATCCCTGAAGAAAAATTTGCACCTAAATCAGATGAAATCAACAACTCCTCTAGTTCCTCTAGGGTAGTTTCGTCAATTTTTTTTCCTTTAATAACTTTTTTAATTCCATCAGAAATTTTTTCTGATGATTTTGATAGCCCAGAAGTTAACTTTTTAAACCAGCCAAAAACCAAAATTAAATCTCCGCAAAAAATTTACCATTGGAAAAAGACTTCAATGTTACTTTAATTATTTGACCATTCATTTTTTCAATTTTTTTATTTTTCGAATCAACAGTTACTTTATAAAAATTATTTGTATAGCTTAGGTCTTTTGTTTCAAAAAGAATTTCAACATTCTCTCCTATCTTTTTTTGCGCAATTTCTTGAATCAAACGATGAGTGAAATTCTTTGCTTTTTTGACTCTTAATTTAATTATTGAATTTAAAACTTGCGGCATTTTTTCTGCTGGAGTTCTGCTTCTTGGAGAAAATGGAAAAAAATGAACATTATTGAATTTACATTCAGTTATAAGATCAAGTGTGTTTTTGAAATGAGAATCTGTTTCTGTCGGAAAACCAACTATCAAGTCAGCACCAAAGGTGATATCTTTTCTATAACTTTTTAAATCTTGGCAAATTTTTATTACTGTTTCTCTATTATGTCTTCTTTTCATTCTTTTTAAAATTAAATTATCCCCAGACTGAACAGAAAGGTGAATATGTGGCATTAATTTTTTTTCAAATTTTAAAAGTTCCATTAAATCATCATCAATTTCGGCAGGATCTATGGATGACAACCTTAGCCTCGACAAATTTGGATGAAGTTTAAAAATTCTTTTTATAAGGTTTCCTAATTTTGGTTTACCTGGAAGATCCTCTCCATAAGATGTTAAGTCAACTCCAGTTAAAGTCACTTCTTTAAAACCATTCTTTAAAACACTATCAACTCTTCTTGACACTTCACCAACCGGAAGACTTAATGAGTCGCCTCTTCCATAAGGAATAATACAAAAAGTACATCTGTGATTACATCCTTGCTGAATTTGAATTGTAGCGCGAGTTCTTTTTGATTCTGTAATCGGAGGTTCTGGAAACTCATATTTTTTTTTACTTAAATTATTTTCAAACTCATAAGCATCAGGATCAGTCTTATACTTATTATCAATTATTCTAGAAACATTTTTTAAATTGCTAAAAAGGCCTTTTTCTAACTGACTAGCACAACCGGTAACTATAATTTCTTTATCTGGGTGATGTTTAGCGAGTTGTCTTACTTCTTGAAGTGATTTTTTTACGGCATTATTTGTTACAGCACATGTATTAACTACAATTTTTTTTGCATGCCCCTCGTTGGACAAAATACCATTAATAATTTCTGATTCAAAAAAATTAAGACGACAACCCAAATTTATTACTTTTGTTTTTTCTTTATTAAACATTTCTTAAATCCTCAAAATTTACTTTTCCTTCAAATACTTTGGTTGCTCCACCTGTCATGAAGATATGTTCATTAGAGGTAATTTCAACTTTTAATCCCCCCCCAGGCATATTAACTAAAACTTTATTTTCAACAAGCTGCATCCTATTTGTTGCAATTACACTCGCACAAGCACCAGTTCCGCATGCTTCAGTCAACCCAACTCCTCTTTCACTTGTTAAAATTGAAATTTCATTTTTTTTCAAAATTTCTACAACATTAATGTTGACTCCTTCAGGAAATATTTTACTGTTACGCACTTTTAATGAATCCTGTGTAAGTTTTTTTTTATCAATTTTATCAACAACAAAAACCAAATGTGGATTTCCAATATTCAGTGCAAACCCATTTTTTAAATATAAAAAATCAAAACCCAAGTTAGAACCATCCATTTCTCTTATTAAAGGTACATCTTTCCAGTCAAATTTCGGTGAACCAATGTCAACACTTACGGTATAATCATCATTGAATTCTACATCGATAAGCCCTGAGTCAGTTTCAATTAGACAATTTTTCGAATTAAATCTTTCATAATGTAACTTTCCTATACATCTTAGTGCATTACCGCAAATCTCTGCTCTCGTTCCATCATGGTTAAAGAAATGAGTTTTATAATTTGCAATATTTTTTTCAAGTTTAACAAGAAAAACAACCAAGTCACAACCTACTCCCTTTGATCTAGAGGATAGAGCTTTAATCAGGTTTTTTTTGGGTAACTGTTCGCTCCATGGAAAAATCAAAAAATCATTTCCAAGCCCATGCATTTTTGTAAAATTATATAATTTCATAAAATTTTATTTATAACTTTATGAAATTATCTTTTTTTGTTATAAAAACAACACTTTTAGTCAGTCCGCGAGTTTCGTGCACTGGCTTTTTTTGTTTTTTTATTTATGTTTGAGAATTTACAAAATAAAATTACCGGAATCTTTGATAAACTCAAAGGTAAAGGAGTAATTGATGAAATTTCTTTGAGTGAAGCTCTTAGGGAAATAAGAGTAGCACTATTAGAATCTGATGTTTCTATATCAGTTGCCAAAGATTTCATTGAGAAAATTCGTGAAAAAGCACTTGGTCAAGAAGTTGTAAGAAGTGTCTCTCCAGCACAAATGGTTGTCAAAATTGTTAATGACGAGCTTATTAAATTGCTGGGTTCAGAAAACAATGAAATAAATCTAAGTTCCAAACCACCTGCTCTAATTATGATGGTGGGACTTCAAGGTTCAGGAAAAACTACTTCGACTGCGAAAATATCACACTGGATTAAAAAAAATAAAAATAAAAAAGTTATGATGGCATCTTTAGACATCTATAGACCTGCTGCACAAGAACAACTTATTTCACTAGCAGAAAAAAATAATTTAACCGTTCTTCCAATTCAACAGAATAAATCACCTTTAGAAATTGCACGACTAGCTCAAAAAGAAGCAACTACAAACGAATCAGACGTTTTAATTTTAGACAGTGCCGGAAGAAATCATATTGACAAAAAAATGATGGCAGAAGTTAAAGAAATCTCTGATAATTTTAAATTTACTGAAATCTTTCTTGTGGCTGATTCAATGTCTGGGCAAGATGCAGTTAACACAGCAAAAAATTTTTCTGATAAAATAGATCTAACAGGAATTATCTTAACAAGGGTTGATGGTGACGGAAGAGGTGGTGCTGCTCTTTCAATGAAAGAAGTAACAAAGAAACCAATTAAATTTATTGGTGTAGGTGAAAAAATTGGGGACATAGAAATTTTTCACCCAGACAGAATTGCAAGTAGGATTCTTGGAATGGGAGATGTTGTTTCCCTTGTTGAAAAAGCTTCTGAGCAAATTGATCAAGAAGACGCAGAAAAACTTCAAAAAAAACTTCTTAAAGGAAAATTCTCCTTAACAGACTACTCTAAACAACTTGATCAAATCTCAAAAATGGGAGGAGTTCAAAGCCTATTAAAATATCTCCCAGGAATGTCACACCTTAAAGAAAAAGTTGAGGAATCTCTTGAAAACAGCAATGTATTTAAAAAACAAAAAGCAATAATCAGTTCAATGACAAAAAAAGAAAAAGTTTTCCCAGACATTATTAAAGCGTCGAGAAAGATTAGGATCTCAAAAGGTTCTGGAACCTCTGTACAGGATATTAATAAGTTGCTAAAGCAATTTAAAAAAATGAGTCAGATGATGAAAAAGGTTGGAAAAAACAGAGAACTTGAAAGTTTAATGAAATCAGGCCAAGTTGGGGACATTAGTTCGATATTAAACAAAAATAAACCATTTTAATAACATAAAGAAAGGAAAGTAAATGTCAGTAGCTTTAAGGTTATCAAGGGGAGGTTCAAAAAAAAGACCTTTCTTCAGAATTGTTGCAGCAGATATTAGGGCACCCAGAGATGGAAGGTTTCTTGAGAGATTAGGTACTTACAACCCGATGAAGAATAAAGATGATCCTCAAAGGATTACTCTAAACATTGAAAGAATAAAATATTGGTTGTCTGTAGGCGCCAAGCCGACCGAAAGAGTTCAAAAATTTTTAGCAAATGAAAAGTTAGCTGAGAAACCAGTAATTTATGAACAAACAAAGCAAGACAAACCTAGAAAAAAAACATTAGAAAAAATTAAAGCAAAAGAAGAAAAGGATAAAGCTAAACAAGAAATGGAAAAGGCAGCTGAAGCTGCACCGCAACCTGCTGCTGCTGATAAACCTGCTGAGGCTGCACCCCAACCTGCTGCTGCTGATAAACCTGATGAAGCTGCACCACAAACTGCTACTGCTGATAAACCTAATGAAGCCGTAACGCAACCTGCTGCTGCTGATAAACCTGATGAAGCTGCACCACAAACTGCTACTGCTGATAAACCTAATGAAGCCGCAACGCAACCTGTTGCTGCTGATAAACCTGCTGAGGCTGCACCCCAACCTGCTGCTGCTGATAAACCTGCTGAGGCTGCACCACAACCTGCTGCTGCTGATAAACCTGTTGAAGTTAAAAAAAGTGAAAATGGTGGTGAACAAAAATAATGATAAAAAACTAGAAATTGATAAACAAGCAAAACAAAAAAATATAGTTGTTGCTAAGTTTGGAAAAACCGTTGGTTTAAACGGCAAACTACTTATTCATAGTTACTTTACAACACAATCGGATATTCTTAATTTCGAAAAATTTACTGTCGATGAAAAAGAAGATATTTTAGTTAAACTTGAAAAAAAAGATAAAAAAATACATGCTAAAATATTAAATGTTGAAACTGTTGAGGAAGCTAAAAATTTCACTGGAAAACTTCTTTTTTTAGACAAAAAACACCTACCAAAACTAAGACCAAACCAATTTTATTTTTCAGAACTTGAACAAATGGAAGTTTTAATAAATAAAAAAAAAATTGGTTATATCAAACATGTATACTCCCACGGTGCTGGTGAATATCTTGAAATAAAATGTAACAACGGTGAACTATTAGTACCCTTTAACTTTGATCATATTGAAAAAATCAATCCACAAAAAAAAGAATTACATTTGAGTGTAAAATACTATGAAATTTAAAATATTAACACTTTTTCCTGAAATGTTTCCTGGTCCCATTAATCATTCAATAACAGGAAAAGCACTTAAAAAAAAAAAATTTCAGTTAGAAACTATTAATATAAGAGATTTTTCGATTAACAAAGCAAAAACCGTTGACGACACTCCTTTTGGAGGTGGTGCAGGAATGATCATGAAAGCTGATATTCTTCAAAGTGCCTTAACTTTTGCAAAAAAAGGATTTAAAAAAAATTGTAAAATTTTTTCGTTGTCTCCAAGTGGAAAAAAGATTACTCAGAGTTTTATAAAAAACTTAGTGACCTCAAAGGAGATTATTCTGATTTGTGGAAGATATGAAGGCATTGACCAAAGATTTATTGACTACAATGATATTGAGGAGATCTCCGTTGGAGATTATATTCTTTCTGGTGGTGAATTAGCTTCTTTTATTTTAATTGATGCTTGCGTAAGATTAATTCCTGAAGTATTAGGTAATAGTGAAAGTTTAAGATCTGAAAGTTTTCACGACTACTTATTAGAATACTCTCAGTACACCAAGCCCTCTATTTGGAAAAAGCTTAAAGTACCAGAAGTTCTTTTATCAGGTAATCATAAAAAAATTTCAGATTGGAGATTGAAAAATTCTTTAGAAAAAACTAAAAAGATAAGGCCTGAATTATACAATTTATTTGTTAAAGAAAAAAAGAGGAAGTTATGAATAACATTTTAGAAAATTTTGAAAAAGATCAAATGCAACAATTAATGACGGGAAAAACTTATCCCGAATTCAATGCTGGAGATACATTAAAAGTTCATCTTAAGGTGAAAGAGGGTGAAAAAGAAAGAATTCAAGTATTTGAGGGTGTTTGTATAGCAAAAAAAAATGCAGGAGTTAACTCATCGTTTACTGTAAGAAAAATATCTTATGGAGAAGGAATTGAAAGGGTTCTTCCCTACTATTCTCCACAAATAAGTAAAATAGAAGTAGTTAAGAAGGGCGACGTAAGACGTTCTAAACTTTACTACCTTAGAAGCAGAAGCGGAAAGTCTGCTCGTATAACAGAGAAAACTTCATTCCACAAAGACGACAACTTGAAAAAAAATATTACCGATTCTGGGAAAGATAAAACTATTGAAGTTTCTGAAAAAAGTAAAATAAACAAAGAAACTTCTTCTAATGATTCAAAAAAAAAAGAACTTTTGAAGAAAGATGGTTCCATTGAAAAGCAAGAAACAGCTGATAAAGAAACCAATAATAAAATAGCAAGCCCTCAATCGGAGGATAAAAAATAATATTAAGTTGGTTGAAATGAAACCTCAAACCATATTTGACAAAATTTGGAATAACCACCTTGTAGAAAAGCAAGAAGATGGCACATGCTTAATATACATAGATAGGCATTTAGTTCACGAAGTTACAAGCCCACAAGCTTTTGAAGGACTGAGAAATAGTGGCAGAAAAGTAAGAAAACCAAACTATACTTTTGCTGTCGCAGATCATAATGTTCCAACTTCAGATAGATCACAGGGCATAACAAATAAAGAGAGCAGAATACAAGTAGAAACACTTGAAAAAAATTGTAAAGATTTTGGGGTAACACTTTTTCCATTACTTGATAAAAGACAAGGAATTGTTCATATTGTTGGACCTGAACAAGGAATAACTCAACCTGGAATGACTATAGTTTGTGGTGATAGTCACACTGCGACACACGGTGCATTCGGTGCCCTAGCCTTTGGAATTGGAACAAGTGAAGTAGAGCACGTCTTGGCAACACAAACATTAATTCAAAAACCGGCTAAGAACATGAGAATTTCAGTTGAAGGACAAGTTAGCCCAAGTGTCACTTCAAAAGATATTATTTTGAATATTATTGGAAAAATTGGGACAGCAGGCGGTACTGGTTATGTTATTGAATATTCTGGAGATGCAATAAAAAACCTATCAATGGAAGGTAGAATGACTATTTGCAATATGAGTATTGAAGGAGGAGCGCGGGCTGGATTAATTGCCCCCGATGAAAAAACATTTAGTTATATAAAACATAGACCATATGCTCCGAAAAATGAAGATTGGAAAAAAGCAGTACATTTTTGGAAAAAATTAGCATCTGATCCAAACTCTAAATACGACAAAGAAGTAAAAATTAAGGCAAGTTCCATAGAACCTCAGGTCACATGGGGTACAAGTCCTCAAGATGTTGTACCAGTTAGCGGTTATATTCCTGATCCTGAAAACACTAAGGATGAAAATAGAAAGAAGGCAATCTTAAGGTCATTGGATTATATGGGACTCAAACCAAATCAAAAAATACGTGACATAAAAATTGACAGAGTGTTTATAGGTTCATGTACAAACGGCAGAATAGAGGATTTAAGAGAGGTAGCAAAAGTTGTTAATGGCAAAAAAGTTATAGTAAATGCCATGATTGTCCCTGGATCCGGATTAGTTAAACAACAGGCGGAAAAAGAAGGTTTAGACAAGATTTTAAAAAATGCTGGTTTCGACTGGCGTGAACCTGGTTGTTCAATGTGCTTAGCAATGAACCCCGATCAATTAAAGCCAATGGAAAGATGCGCTTCAACATCTAATCGAAACTTTGAAGGAAGACAAGGAAGATTAGGAAGAACACATTTAGTTAGCCCAGCAATTGCAGCAGCATCGGCGATCAAAGGTAAACTTAGTTTGGTAGAGGATTTATAAATGGAAAAATTTGAAAAATTATATGGTATTGCTGCTCCTCTTCCTATGATAAACATTGACACGGACATGATTATCCCAAAACAGTTTTTAAAAACTATTAAAAGATCAGGTCTAGGTAAAAATTTATTTCATGAATTGAGATATGATTTAAAAGGGAATATAAAAAATGATTTCGTTTTAAATTGGGAACCCTATAATTGTGCTATTATTCTAATAACAGGAGAAAATTTTGGTTGTGGAAGTAGCAGAGAACACGCTCCATGGTCACTTCTTGATTTTGGATTTAGATGTATAATTGCACCAAGCTTTGCTGACATCTTTTTTAATAATTGTTTTAAGAACGGAATACTTCCAATCAAACTTAAACAGCATGAAGTAGATTATTTAATGGGCGAAGCTGAACAAAAAAATAAACTTACTGTAGATTTATCACATCAGTTAATTTCATCAGAAAAGAAAAAGTTTTTTAAGTTCGATGTTGATCCCTTTAGAAAAAAATGTCTTCTTGAAGGTTTGGATGACATTGCTCTTACACTAAAAAAATCAAATAAAATAAGTGACTATGAAACTCAGCTTGAAAAAGACAAGCCTTGGATAGCTCATCAAGGATAATTAGATAATTTTATAACAATAAATGAAAAAAAAATTCAGTATCTCACTTCTACCTGGCGACGGTATTGGTCAGGAAATTACCTTAGAGGCAGAAAAAATTCTTAATTGGGTCGACCAAAATACTGATTTAGACCTTGATTGTTCTGAAGAGTTAGTTGGAGGCGCATCAATCGATAAACATCAAACTCCACTACATGATAAAACTTTAGAAAAAATTAAAAAATCTGATGCAATAATACTTGGAGCTGTAGGTGGTCCCAAATGGGAAAAACTACCTTTTGAGTTAAGGCCAGAGCGTGGTTTGTTAAAAATCAGAAAAGAACTGGATCTATTTGCTAATTTTAGACCAGCAATTGTATTTGAACCTCTTATTAATTCATCTTCTTTAAAACCTGAGATAATAAAGAATCTAGATATTTTAATTATTAGAGAATTGACTGGTGGAATTTATTTTGGGGAACCAAGAGGAGTAGAAAAAATAAACGAAAAAATTTCAAGAGGATTTAACACTCTTGTTTACACTACACCAGAGATAGAAAGAATTGCAGAGGTTGCATTTGAAACAGCACTTCAAAGAGGAAAAAAATTATGCTCTGTTGATAAAGCAAACGTATTGGAGTCTACAGAACTCTGGAGAGAAATAATTATTTCAACAAGTAAAAAATTTCCTGATGTTGAGCTTTCCCACATGTATGTAGATAATGCATCGATGCAACTTGTAAGAAACCCAAAACAATTTGATGTAATTGTTACGACTAATATGTTTGGTGACATATTATCAGATTGTGCATCTATGCTTACTGGATCACTTGGAATGTTACCCTCAGCTTCGATTGGCTATGACCATTCCGGAAATAAAAAAGCAATGTACGAACCTGTCCACGGTTCTGCTCCAGATATTTCGGGAAAAGGAGTTGCCAATCCTTTAGCAATGATATTGAGTGTTGGAATGATGTTTAAATATTCTTTTTCTCGAGATGACATTTCTGATTTAATATCTAAAGTAGTTAATTCTATCCTTGAAAAGGGTTATAGAACAAAAGATATTAACAACCAAAATGGTAAAGAAGTTTCAACAAGTGAAATGGGTGATTTAGTTTTAAAGGAATTAGAAAATGAAAAAATATAACGTAGCTGTTGTAGGTGCAAGTGGAAATGTGGGTAGAGAAATTCTTAATATTCTGGATTTCAGATCTTTCCCGATTAAAGAAATGTATGCGTTAGCGTCATCTAAATCAGAAGGCCAAAAAATAGTTTACGGAAATGATAAAGAAATTGTTATTAAAAATTTAGAAAAGTTTGATTTTAAAGACGTAGACATTATATTTTCTTCAGCAGGATCTGAAGTATCTAAAAAGTTTATACCTAAGGCAGTTAAATCTGGTGCTATTATCATTGACAACACTTCATGTTTTAGAATGCACAAAGATGTTCCACTTATTGTTCCAGAGGTAAATTTAGAGGATTTAAAAAACTTTAAAAAAAAGAAAATAATTGCAAACCCCAATTGTTCAACAATTCAAATGGTAATGGCTTTAAAACCAGTTCATGATCTTTTTGAAATAAAAAAAATATTCGTTTCAACTTATCAATCTGCTTCGGGAGCAGGTAAACAAGCTATGGATGAATTATTTTATCAAACTCTAGATGTTTACAAAAACAAACAATTAGTCCCCAAAGTTTTTTCAAAAAGAATTGCTTTTAATTTAATTCCCCATATTGATGAATTTCTTAAAACTGGTGACACAAAAGAAGAAAAAAAAATGATAGATGAGACACAAAAAATTCTTAATTCAAAAATAGAGATTTTTGCAACATGTGTCAGGGTTCCTGTTTTTGTTGGTCATGCGGAATCTGTTTTTGTTGAAACAAAGAAAAAAATAGATTTAAAAAAATTAATTGCTAAAATCAAAAGTTTTCCAGGATTAAGTCTTGTGGATGAAAAAATTGATGGTGGATATGTTACACCAGATGAATCAGCTGGTGAAGACGAAGTCTTTATAAGTCGAATGAGAACAAAAAATGATTTTAGCATTTGTTTATGGGTCGTAGCGGATAATCTTAGAAAAGGTGCTGCCCTTAACTCAATACAAATTGGTGAAACGTTAATAAAGAATTTTTTAAAATGAGCAAAAACTTTACAAGTAGATATTTCGAAGACTACAACCTTGATGAAACTATTAATCATAGTGTTCCGAGAACCATCACTAATGGTGATGTTTCATTGTATTTGGCAACAACAGGAAGCAGGTTTTCATTGAATTATTCAAAGGATTTTGCTGAAAATTTAGGATTTAAAAGACAACCTCTGGATGATATTTTAGTTTTTCACATGGTATTTGGTAGAACTGTACCTGACCTCTCATTAAATGCCATAGCAAATCTAGGATATGCAGATGTGAGGTTTTGTAAACCAGTGTTTGAAGGAGATACAGTATCTGCAAGTTCCCAAATAATCGGGTTAAAGGAGAATTCAAATGGTAAAACAGGAACAGTATATGTTAAGTCAACAGGAACAAATCAAAATGGTGAAGTAGTTTTATCTTACTTTAGGTGGCTAATGATGAGAAAAAAAAAAAGTGGAATGATTGATTCTTTTCAAAACACTGTCCCCGATTTACCAAAAAAAGTAGAATCAAAGGATTTTGAAATTATAGATTCTTTAAATTTTAATAATTGGTCATCTGAAATCACAGGAAGTGATTTTTATTTTGATGACTACAATGTTGGAGAAGAAATAGATCACCTAGATGGACAAACTATCGAGGAGGCTGAACATCAATTAGCAACGAGATTATACCAAAATAATGCAAGAGTCCATTTCAACCATCATATTGAAAAAGATGGAAGGTTTGGCAAAAGAATAATTTATGGAGGATATATAATTTCGTTGGCTAGAGCAATAAGTTGTAACGGCCTTGCTAATGCATTCAAAGTTGTCGCAATTCATTCTGGTAAACATTCTTCTCCAACTTTTTCCGGTGATACAATCTATGCATGGTCAAAAGTTTTAGAAAAAGAAAAAATAAATGATAAAATTGGAGCCTTAAAAATCAGAACACTTGCTTCAAAAAATAATTCTAATATGAACTTTCCAGATTCAAAAGATCTAACTGAGAATATTGTTTTAGATCTAGTTTACTCAGTATTAATGCCGATAAAATAAATGAAAAAATCAGAGCTTCCAATTTCGCCTCACTTACAAATATATAAACCACAAATTACCTCAATCTTGTCAATCACTCATAGAATAACTGGCGTGTGTTTAAATTTTCTAATTCTTTTTGTAAGCCTCTGGTTATTGTCTCTTTCTTTAGGTGAAAACATTTATAATTATTTTATAGAATTTTCAAATACAATATTTATGAAGTTGGTAATGTCAATAAGTATATTTGGTCTCTCTTATCATGCAATGAATGGAATAAGGCATATCCTTTGGGACTTTGGCTTTTTTTTAAACAATTTATCTGGTTTAATTTCTGGAATCATTGTTATTTTATCAGCATTAGTATTATCAATATTATTGATATTTAAATTAGGTATAATTTCATGAAGTTTAGTTATTCTACTGCTTGGATACTTCAAAAATTACTCGCTTTAATATTTCTTTTATTATTAATTTATTTAACCTTTTCCCTAAATCATATTTCATTAAATAATTACATTGAGACTTCAAATTGGTTTTCTGATAAAATAAACTCATTTCTTTTTTTTGTTCTTTTGACAAGTATTATTTTACATTCAAACCTTGGGCTGAATTCCATCATAGATGATTATGTTCATAAAAAAGAATCTAAAAAAGTAATAATAGTTTTGAAAAATAGTTTTTTAGTAATTACCTATATAATTAGTATTTTTAGTCTAATATTACTTATTTAAAGGTGTTTCTAATTATGAATAAAATTGAAAAATTAGAATTTGATGTTGTGGTGGTTGGAGCTGGAGGTTCTGGTTTAAGAGCTGTCATGGGCTGTGCATCTGCCAACTTGAAAACAGCGTGTATATCAAAAGTTTTTCCAACAAGAAGTCATACTGTCGCTGCTCAAGGCGGAATAAGTGCTGCTTTGGGGAATATGGGTGAGGACGACTGGAAGTGGCATATGTATGACACAGTTAAAGGTTCAGATTGGCTTGGAGATCAAGACGCAATAGCTTTCATGTGCAAAGAAGCTCCTGAAGCAGTCATCGAATTAGAGCACTATGGGGTCCCTTTTTCCAGAACAGAAGATGGAAAAATATATCAAAGACCTTTTGGGGGGATGACCACCCACTTTGGAGAAGGAATTGCCCAAAGAACCTGTGCTGCTGCCGATAGGACAGGTCATGCCATGCTTCATACCCTGTATCAGCAATCTATATCTAATGACGCAGAATTTTTTATAGAATACTTTGCAATTGATTTAATAATGAACGAAAAAAAAGAATGTTGCGGAGTCCTTACCATTAATTTACATGATGGTAAGTTTTATCTTTTCTCATCAAAAATGGTCATACTTGCTACTGGCGGTTATGGACGGGCCTACTTTTCATGTACTTCGGCTCACACATGTACAGGTGATGGTGGAGGAATGGTTTTAAGAGCAGGGTTACATCTACAAGATATGGAATTTACTCAATTTCACCCTACTGGTATATATGGAGTTGGTGTGCTTATAACTGAGGGTGCAAGAGGTGAAGGTGGTTTTCTTACTAACTCAAAAGGAGAGAGATTTATGGAAAGGTATGCTCCCTCAGCAAAAGACTTAGCTAGTAGAGATGTGGTGTCAAGATCAATGACTACAGAAATAATGGAGGGGAGAGGTTGTGGGCAAAAAAAAGACCACATACACCTTAATTTAAATCATTTAGATCATAAAGTCCTAGAAGAGAGATTACCTGGTATTACAGAATCTGCTAAAATTTTCGCAGGAGTTGATGTAAGAAAGGACCCAATCCCAGTCCAACCAACTGTTCATTATAATATGGGGGGTATACCTACGAACCTTCATGGCGAAGTTCTTTATTGTTCAAAAAATGGTTCCGAAAAAATTGTTCCAGGACTCATGTCAGTTGGAGAAGCGGCATGTGTATCTGTCCATGGAGCTAATAGGCTTGGGTCAAACTCACTATTAGATTTAGTGGTTTTTGGAAAATCAGCAGCAAATAGATGTAAAGAAATTTTAAATACTAAATCGAAAAACAAAGATATTAAAGAAACATATTATGCCAATGCTATTGAAAATTTTGAAAAAATTAAAAACTCTAAAGGAAATAAATCTGTTTCAAAAATTAGGGGGAAAATGCAAGAAATAATGCAGAACTATTGTCCTGTTTATAGATCTGGTAAGCTTATGAAAGAAGGAAAAAATAAACTTAATTCTCTTATAGATGAATTTAAAAATATTAAAATCAGTGACAAAAGCACAATATGGAATACTGAAATTATTGAAGCTTACGAGCTGCAAAATCTTTTGTTACAGTCAGTGGCTAGTATCGAGTCAGCTTTTAATAGGAAAGAAAGTAGGGGTGCCCACGCTAGGATGGACTATCAGAAAAGAGATGATAAAAAATGGATGAAACATACTATGATTTCTGTAAATACCGAAGGAAATTCCAAGATAAATTATAGATCAGTTAATCTTAAAACTAACACTAAAGAAATAAAAACTATTGAACCCAAGGCAAGAGTTTACTAGCTTAATTATTATGGTTGAATTATCCTTACCCAAAAACTCAAGAATAACTGAGGGAAAAATCTTTGGCAAAAATACCAAAGATTCAATTTGTTTTAATATTTATAGATGGAATAGAGAATCGGGAAATAACCCAAGCGTGGATAAATTCTACATTGATAAAAAAAAACTTGGACCCATGGCACTTGATGCACTCCTATACATAAAAAATGAAATTGATCCAACCCTTACCTTTAGAAGATCTTGTAGGGAAGGTATTTGTGGTTCATGCTCAATGAATATAAACGGAACTAATACTTTAGCTTGTCTTAAACCACTTCAAAACGAGAATGAAGTAAACATTTTTCCTTTACCACACATGAAAGTAATCAAAGACTTGGTCCCAGATATGAATGAGTTTTACGAACAGTATAAATCCATAAAACCCTGGTTAGAAAATACTAAAAAGGGTGGTAAAGAAAACAGGCAGTCACCCGAAGAAAGAAAAAAACTCGACGGACTTTATGAATGTGTTTTGTGTGCTTGTTGTTCAACATCATGTCCAAGTTACTGGTGGAATAGTGATAAATTTTTAGGACCTGCTATACTTCTGCAAGCGTATCGCTTTATTGTTGATAGTAGGGATAAAAATAAAAAAGAAAGAATAGATTTTCTTAAAGATAAATTCAAGCTTTACAGATGTCACACTATAATGAATTGTACTAAAACATGTCCTAAAAACTTAAACCCAGCAAAAGCAATTGCAGAAATCAAAAAACTTCAAATTAACTCATAACTATTGAAAAATCTAAGCTCTAAAATTGTAAGCCATCTTAAGACCCAAAATCATATAAACCCAAATGCATGTCAAATAAATGCAATTTCTCAGATAGAGACAAAGCTAAGCAAAAGTTTAAAGCAAAGAATAGTAGAGGCTTTTAAAAAAAACTTCATAGGAATCTATTTGTATGGCTCTGTAGGTGTCGGAAAATCAGTAATTCTCAAGGCTCTCAATCTATTATTTGAAAGTTCTGAAATATTTCATTTTAGTGATTTGATTTTTCACATACAAAAATCAAAAAGTTTAAAAAAAGAGTTTAATATTAAAAAAAAACTAATTCTTATTGATGAATTTTACATAAATAATTTAACAAATATTATTTTATTTAAAAAATTTTTATCTGACTCTTTAAAAAAAAAAAAAAATAATTATCATGACAGGCAATAGAGAAATCACACAAGTATATGATGACCCTATTAACAAACAATTATGTAAAGATATAAAATTTTTTTTAGATCAAAATTTTAAACAAATAAAAATGACATCAAAGGTTGATTATAGATCTAGGGAAAATGTAAATCATAACTTTTTCTTTATAAACAAAGATAATTCTAATAGTTCTCAAAACTCACTAAGAAATCAACTTGCAATTACATCCATTCCGCGAGATTTAATTTTAAAAAGAAAAGGTTATAATTTTACATTAAATAACTTCTATGGAAATCTTATCGATATTGAATTTGAAAATTTCATGAAAAAAAACCTTATCTTTCAAGATTTTTTAATGATAGCAAAAAAGGTTAAGTTTTTAATTATCAGAAATATTCCGCAATTAGACGATAATGTTAAAAACTACATTCACAGATTTATCTCATTGATAGATGCTTTTTATGAGAATAAAAATATACTTTCAATTTCAACAAGAGTAGAATTAGATAATATATATACTGGGAAATTAAATGCTGTTGAATTAAAAAGAACAATTTCTAGACTTAAAGAAATGGGTTCAAATACTTATATAACTAAAAACCTTAAAAATTTTGTTAAGAAATGAAAATATCTCCTAAGTCATTTGGAAAAATTGAAGATGAAATTCTTTCCTTAAAAAAAGAAAAAAACGCTGTTATTTTAGCACATTATTACCAGCAAGAAGAAATCCAAGATATAGCTGATTTTATTGGTGATTCTCTTGACCTTTCAAAAAAAGCACAACAAACAAACGCTGATATTATTGTCTTCTGTGGTGTGAGATTTATGGCTGAGGTTGCAAAAATTTTAAGCCCACAAAAAACTGTTATTTTGCCGGACATCAATGCTGGATGTTCACTTGAAGAATCCTGTCCAGCGAACCAATTCGAAGCTTTTAAAAAAAAATATCCAGATCATATTGTTTTATCTTACATTAATTGCTCAGCTGAAATAAAAGCCCTTTCAGATATCATTGTAACCTCATCTAATGCAGCGAAAATTATTAATTCAATTCCAAAAAATAAAAAGATTGTCTTTGCACCAGATAGACATCTTGGAAATTATTTAAATAAACTTACAAGAAGAAATATGGTACTTTGGAACGGATCATGCATTGTACATGAAACATTTTCTGAAAAAGAATTGATTAAACTTAAAGTAAGAAATGAAAATGCTAAGATAATAGCTCATCCTGAATGTCCAGAAAATATTCTAAATTATGCTGACTTTATAGGTTCGACATCTGCTTTATTAAAATTTACATCAGATGACGAAACGCAAAAATTTATAGTTGCTACTGAACCACACATAATTCACCAAATGAAAAAAAATCAACCAAGTAAGGAATTTTTGGTGGCACCAGGCAATGATGGATCTTGTTCTTGTTCTAATTGCCCATATATGGAATTAAATACTCTTGAAAAACTCAGAAACTGTCTGTTAGAAATTGCTCCTAAAATTAATATTGATAATGAATTAATTCTTAAGGCTAAGAAACCACTGAACGAAATGTTAAAATTAAGTTAAATTTGCCAGTGAAAATTGAAAAAATTTCACAAATAGCTGTAAAAAAACTAATTTCTGAATTAAAAGATGACTTAGGTACTATTAATCTTAAAAATGACCTAACAAGTAAAACTCTTCTTCCTAATTCGCTTGTTGGTAAAGCAGTTATGACAAATAGAGAAAAAATAATTTTGTGTGGACAAAACTTTTTAAAAGATTTTTTAAAACAAAAGTTTCCAATGTTGACATTGAAATCAAAATTTAGTGATGGAAACGAGCTTAATGAAAACTCAACTATTCTAGAAATTAAAGGAAATGTAAAGTTTATTCTTTTGATTGAAAGAACGATACTTAACTTTATTCAGCATTTATCTTCGATTTCAACGTATACAAGAAAATTTGTAAAAAAAATTCAAGGCACCAAAACTAAATTATTAGATACAAGAAAAACAACCACTGGATTGAGAGTTTTAGAAAAATACGCAACAAAAATTGGTGGAGCGCAAAATCATAGGCAAGGTCTTTATGATCAATTACTTATCAAGGACAATCACATAAAACTTTTGGGCGGTATTGATAACACTTTAAAAATTATAAAAAAAAAGAAAATAAAAAAATATATCATTGAGTGCGACTCATATTTACAAGTACAAACTTGTCTGAAATTTGGCTCCAATTACATACTTTTAGATAACATGACACCAACTGAAATTAAAAAGTGTATTAATATTAAAAAAAAATACAAAAAAAAAATTTTATTTGAAATTAGCGGTGGAATAAATTACCAAAATATTAATCTTTACTCAAATTTGGGAAGTGACTTCATTTCTTCTAGTAAAATTACTAATTCTGCTAAATCTGTAGATATTGGATTGGACATAATATAGAATTACAATCAATGAGTCATGATAAAAAAATCAGCCTTATTGGAG
>NZFP01000007.1 GCA_002689325.1 Rickettsiales bacterium | reverse complement strand
TTAAAAATTTAAATTATATTTTTTTTTTTAATTTAATCTATAATAATTGCCTAATAATTAATCATAGTATAAAAAATATGCAACAAAGATACTTAGGTGACATTCATGATTTTCAAAAATTTATTTTTGTAAAGTTTTTGAGTTGTGCATTTAATCAGAAGATTGGTCTTAATTGGTATTTGGTGGATCCAAAAAAAATTGGACAGAAAGAATTAAATAAAAAAGATGGAGAAAAAAGATATTTTCTAAAGGGAAATGAATTCAAAACTATTGATAGAAAAATTTATGACGAATTTGTTAAGTTAAAAACAAAAAAATTTAGAAATATTATAACTTTCACAAAAAAAACACATTTGAGCCAATATGTAAGCTTTTATAATAAAAAAATACCTTTGCTGAACAGAGAAAAATGGTTCACTGATTCAATAAATTTTTTTAAAAAAAAGGATATTATTTTTTTGGACCCTGATAATGGTTTATTAAAAAAAAAAAAAAAGTAAGAAAATGTCTTTAAAATACTTGTTAGTAAAAGAGATAGAGACTTATTTATCAAAAAAAAAAACTATAATTTTTACTCAGTTTCAATCTTTCAATAAAACAAATATCAATTACTTGAGTGAAATAAAGAATCATTTAAAGTTGAAAAATATAAAAATTAATTGTCCTGTAATAGTCAATAGAACAGCTCCTAACACTATTTTTATTTCTTTAAGTAAAGACAAAAAAATGGAGTTAAAACTAAGAAAAAAAATTAAAGAATACGGTACAATTCATAAAAAAAGAGTGAAATTAATCACAGTCTAGGTTGACTAAGTTAATTTTCTTTAACTTTAAAATTAAAGAATAGTCAGCATAATCATATCTGAAAAAGTTTGCTATTCCTTGATCATTAAGATTAACTGTTTGCTCAAATATAGGTGTTTGCTGGTTGTCTTGATAATAGGACATTCTAATTTTTTTAAATTTGTTGTTAATTTTTTTAGGAAGTTTTATGTCAGATTCTCTAATAATTTGATCTGTTAGAAACACAGAAATATTAAAAAACTTGTCTGGAATCGTTCCTTCATATACTTTTTTGGTAATCATTCGTTTTTTAGAGTAAAGATTTGATATTATTTCTTCAAGAAATTGGTGAGGGAAAACTACATCATCGGAAAAGTTTAAATTTTCTTTATCCGTTTGTGGAAACTTAACAATCAAATTATTATTTATTTTTGCTTCTCCATAAACTCTTTCCACTAATTCAGCATCCTCTTTAACTTCTAAAACAAAATCCATGTCTGAGCCGTCAGCTTTTTCATTTATAGAATAGTTAATTTCGCTAACTGTTCCAACTCCATGTGAATTTATGAATCGAGTCATCATTCTTTGATTGGATACCCAAGAGTTTTTACAATTATTAATCCAATCAATAAAAAGTTGCCCAGAAGCCTCGTCTACATAGGTTTTACCGGGTAAACGTATTTTTTCAGAATTAGCAAGACTAATCTCATATTCACTTTGATAGGAAAGTAGCTTTGTAGCATTAACGTTAAAAGAAATAAGAGTTAAAGCTAGAGAAAAAAAAATTATCCTTGAGGTGCTCATATCTTTAAATAGTTGTTATAATATTGAAATGATGATCATAGAAATAATTAATGCAATATTAACATAGTATTTTTTAGTAAGTGGTTAAAGTATTAATTTTCGTCATTACACTATTAATTTTTTTTCTTGTTTTTTTCTTCAAAAAAAAAGTTAATAAAAAATCTATTTATTTGAATTTAGTATTATTGTTTTTAATTTTCTTAGGTTTAGTAGCTTTTTTTTTAATTAACAAAGTTGAAACAAAAAAAAATTACTATCCACCAAAGTTTGATGGTGAAGTTATAATACCTGGATATTTTGATGAAAATTAAAAATTTTCTTGAAACCTGCAAATATGTAAAACTTCCATTAGCAAAAATAAAAAAAATTGAAGTTCTTTTAAAGTTTCATAAAGGAAATTTGTTTTTAGTAGGTGGAGTTGTGAGGTGCCTAATATTAAAGAAAAAAATATCATCATCACCTGATTTAGTTACAGATTTACCCATAAAACTGGTAATTAAAATTTTAAAAAAAAAAAAAGTTAGATTTTCATCGGTTGGCATAAAATATGGATCAATTGTAATTTATGATGGACAAAATACTTTTGATTTGACTTCAATGAGGAGAGATGTTGAGACATTTGGAAGAAAAGCTAATGTAGAATTTTTTCCAGATTTGACAGAAGATTCAAAAAGAAGAGATTTTACAATTAATGCAATTTATTGTGATACTGAAGGTAATTTAAAGGACCCTCATGGCGGTATTAAGGATCTTACTAGGAAAAATCCAATTGTTAAGTTTATCGGAGATACCGAGAGAAGAATCAAGGAGGACTTTTTGAGAATCTTAAGATTTATCAGATTTTCAATTTATTACTCAAATAAATTTTACAAAAAAGATTTAAAAATCTGCGAAAAATTTAAGAAAAAAATACAATTTTTGTCATTTGAAAGACGAATTAATGAGTTAAAAAAAATAATAATATTAACTAATTTTGAATCAAGTTTTACGCAAAGAAAAATAGATGAATTTCTTGAATTGTCTCTAGCTAGTAAATTTGATTTTAATGGTTTTATAAGTCTTTGCAGATTAGAAAGGGAGATAGATAATATTTCATTTGAAAGAAGAATTAAATTCTTAATAAGAAATAGAAAAGCAAAAAAATTAATTTTTTTAAGTCATTTGAATAAATATAGCCAGCAAAGAATAGCTGGTAAAATTAATAATAAAAATTTTGAATTAAAAAATGTTTACTATTTGTTGTATGAAAATAATAAAGAATTAGTAATAGATCATATTATTTTTGCAACCGTAGTGAAAAAAATTTCAAAGACAGAATTTTTAAAGCTTTATGAAGAAATCAAAAAATTTAAAAAAAAAGGATTTCCCATTAACGGGACTGATTTAAAAAAAGTTGGTTTTAGAGAGGGTGAAAAAATGGGAGAAGCTTTACTACAGACTAAGAAATGGTGGATTGAGCAAAATTGTTCTCCCTTAAAAAAACAATGTATAAAATTTGCAATGCAACTTTTACCAACCAGTTCTAGGAGGTAAAGACATGAAAATTGCATCAATATTTCCGTTAGTCTGTAGGCCAAACTTTGTTCCTCTATCATGAAGCAAATTAAATTCTGTGTATCTAGATCTTCTGAGTAATTGCAAATTTTTGTCTGATTCTTTCCATTTCATATTTATTGTTTTTTTTGTTATGTTAATGTAAGCATTCAAAAAGGTTTGTCCGACATCCTTTGTAAAAGAAAAGTCTGATTCCCAATTTTTTGAGTCTAAGTAATCATAAAATATTCCACCTAAACCTCTAGGCTCATTTCTGTGCGGTAAAAAAAAATACTCATCACACCAATTCTTATATTTCTTATAACTTCCTCTTTGGTATCTTTCACATATTTCCTTAAGTTGATTATGAAAGTAATTTGCTAATTTAATAGAATTTAAAGATTTTAAATTATTTGGAGTAATGTCTGTACCACCTCCAAACCAATTTTTCCCTGTGACAATAAATCGTGTATTCATATGAATAGCAGGAATTTTAGGAGAATAGGGATGGATAACAACAGAAATCCCAGAAGCCCAAAAATTTTTGGTTTTTTTAGAACCAGGGATCTTACCTTTTAATTCATGAGAAATAGGACCAAAAACAGTGGATATATTTACTCCAGCTTTTTCAAAAGTTTCACCTCTTAAGACACTCATTTCTCCACCGCCGAGATTGTTTGAACCTTTTATATCTCTGTTCCATTTTTTTTTTTTAAACTTTTTCCCTGAAATCTCAAATTTTTCAAGTTCTTGACAGATTTTATCCCGTAATTCTCTAAACCATGCACTAGAAATCTTTTTTTTATCATCAATTTTTTTCATTGTTTTAAATTTTTTTCTTTTTATATTAATAACATAAGATTAAAGATAATATAATTAAAGAAATGAATACTAATACCAAAGATAAACCTACTTCAATTGATGAAGAAAAAAGAGACTTTCTTTTCATCACTACAACAGGTCTGGCAATTGCAGGTGGAGGAGCCTTTGCTTGGTCACTCATTGACACAATGAACCCAAGTAAAGATGTACTAGCTCTTTCAACCACTGAAGTTGACCTTTCCCCGCTTGAAGAAGGACAAAGTTTAACTGTTATGTGGAGAGGAAAACCGATTTTTATTAGACACAGATCAGAATCAGAAATTAATTCAGCTAGTAATGTATCTGTTGATGACTTACCTCATAAAGAATCAGATGAATCAAGAGTACAAAACCCCAAGTGGCTGGTTGTGGTTGGTGTATGCTCCCATTTAGGTTGTGTTCCATTAGGTCAAAAGATTGGGGATAGCAAAGGTGAATACGGAGGTTGGTTCTGCCCATGTCATGGGTCTCACTATGATACTTCCGGGAGAATTAGAAAAGGACCAGCTCCACTTAATCTTGAGATTCCGCCTTACAAGTTCGTCAGTGATGATATAATTAGGATTGGATAGTTATGCAAAATCAAGAAAATAAAAACACAGGAATAGCATCATGGATAGACAAAAGACTCCCTATCTTTACTTTTATAAACCACAATTTAAGAGATTATCCAACTCCAAAAAATCTTAACTATTTCTGGAACTTTGGTTCGTTAGCCGGGATTACTTTAGTGATAATGATTGTGACGGGCATACTTTTAGCCATGCAGTATACTGCCAACACTGAGATTGCATTTGATAGTGTTGAGAGAATAATGAGAGATGTAAATAACGGATGGCTTCTCAGGTACATTCATATGAATGGAGCTTCGATGTTCTTCATTATAGTTTACATTCATATCTTCAGAGGCTTATATTATGGTTCTTACAAATACCCGAGGGAAATACTATGGATGCTTGGAGTAGTTATTTTACTCTTGATGATGGCAACAGCATTTATGGGTTATGTTCTTCCCTGGGGACAAATGAGCTTTTGGGGAGCAACTGTTATTACAAATTTATTTTCTGCTTTTCCTTTAATTGGTGATTATATTGTAACTTTTTTATGGGGTGGTTTTTCAGTAGATAACCCAACCTTGAGTAGATTTTTTGTACTACATTACCTCTTACCTTTTGGTATAGTTGGTGTTGTTGCCCTTCACTTAGTTGCACTTCATCAATTTGGCTCAAATAACCCCACAGGTGTAGACGTTAAGTCCTCTGGAGACACCATTCCTTTTCATCCTTACTACACAGTTAAAGATTATTTTGGGTTAGGGGTATTTTTAATAATTTACGCTGCTTTAGTGTTTTTTGCTCCAAATTTTTTAGGTCACCCTGACAACTATATTCCTGCAAACCCGCTACAAACACCACCTCACATTGTTCCAGAATGGTATTTTCTCCCGTTTTATGCAATTTTAAGAGCGGTCCCTGATAAATTAATGGGAGTTTTATTAATGTTTGCTGCTGTTTTAGTTCTTTTCTTACTTCCATGGCTAGATAAACATAAAGTAAGGAGCGCAACCTTCAGACCTTTCTACAAACAATTTTATTGGTTGTTCTTTATGAACTGTATAGTTTTGGGGTGGGTCGGTGCTATGCCTGCAGAGGGTGTTTATGTTCTAATTGCTAGAATTGCCTCTGTTTATTACTTTTCATTTTTCTTAATTATAATGCCTTTACTTTCTCGATACGAAAAAATAAGCGAGCTACCATCTAGTATCTCGGCTGCAGTTTTGTCTAAAAAGTTCGATAAAGATGGTAATGAAAACTATGCAAAGTAAATTAAAGAAACTTTTTTTACTATCAACTATTTTGTTTCCTTTAACAGTTTCATCAGCTGGTCCAAAAGTAGAATTAATGGAGCAGAAATGGCCATTTAATGGAATATTTGGAAGGTTCGACAACACAGCTCTTCAGAGAGGATTTAAAGTTTATAGAGAGGTTTGTGCAGCTTGTCATGGAATTAGACACGTTTCTTATAGAGACCTTAAGGATATAGGATTTTCAAGTGATGAAATTAAATCAATTGCTGGTGAATATGAAATTACAGATGGTCCTAATGATGAAGGAGAAATGTTTCAAAGAGAAGCACTTCCAAGCGATAAGTTTGTCGGTCCTTACGAGAATGACAATATAGCTAGAAGCGCAAACAATGGAGCCTATCCACCAGATCTATCTCTTATCGTAAAAGCTAGGTCAGGAGGCGCTGATTATCTTTACAGTTTGCTAAATGGATATAAAGAATTTCCGGATGACTTTGAAGCAAGTGAAGGAATGTACTACAATATTTTTTATCCAGGAAACCAAATTGCTATGCCTTCACCAATTATGGATGATATAGTTGAGTACGATGACGGAACTGAAGCAACATACTCTCAAATAGCTAAAGATGTTACTGCCTTTTTAGCATGGACTGCAGAACCTGAATTAGAAAAAAGGAAAAGCCTTGGTGTTAAAACAATTTTTTTCCTTGTTTTAATTACTATTATGTTACTTGGAGTAAAGAGAAAAGTCTGGAAGGACTTAGATTAAACTTATGAGTGAAGTTGAAATCGCTTTCATCGGCGGAAGTGGTCTCTATAAAATTCCTAATCTAAAAAAAATACAGTGGAAAACAATTAAATCCTCTTTTGGTAAGCCGTCATGGAAGGTATGTCTAGGGTCTTTAAATGGAAAGTCAATTGCTTTTCTACCAAGGCATGGAATCAATCATAACATTTCTCCTTCAAAAATTAATTATAGAGCTAACATAGAATGTTTAAAAAAAATAGGTGTACAGAATATTATATCATTATCTGCGGTTGGAAGCCTTAGAGAGGACTTTAAACCAGGAGATTTTGTTGTAGTCGATCAATTTATAGATAATACTTATTTAAGAAATAAAACTTTTTTTGAAGACGATTGTGTTTCCCACGTGTCAATGTCTTCTCCGGTTTGTGAAAACTTAAGAGAAATTTCCATAAAAAATTTGAAAAAATTGAAACTTAATTTTCATCCTAACGGTACATATATTTGTATAGAGGGACCACAATTTTCTTCACTAGCCGAATCAAATCTTTTTAGATCGTGGGGCTGTGATATTATTGGGATGACTAATATGCCTGAAGCAAAGTTAGCGAAAGAGGCAGGTATCTGCTATTCTGCAATTTCTATGGTTACTGATTTTGACTGTTGGCATCCTAAGCATGATTCTGTAACTGTTGATCAGATAGTTGCAACCCTAAATAAAAACTCTAATAATGCATTTAAGTTAATAGAAGAGTTTTCAAAAATAAAAAAAATAAGTTGTGATGACAAAATAAAAAATATATCTAAAAATTCATTAATAACTAATTCAGAAAAAATAGACAAATCTACCAAGAAAAAACTTAAATATATTTTGAATGATTTATGAAAGTAAAAAATAGAAGCTTTTCTACAATTTGGTTGGAAAATAGTGAAATAAAAATTATTGATCAAACAAGACTTCCTTTCGAATTTAAAATACAAAGATTACAATCACTTAATGATTTCTGTAAAGCTATCAAGGATATGAAAGTTAGAGGTGCTCCTTTGATTGGAGTGGCTGCTGCTTTTGGTCTTGCAAAGTCAATTGAAAAGAATTCTAGTTTAACGAATTTAAGAAGTTCTTATAAAAAACTTTTACAAACTAGGCCTACAGCAGTTAATCTTAAATGGGCATTAGATAAAATAAAAAAAGAGTTGCTCAAAACAATTCCAAGAAAAAGAGCTAGTTTAGCAATTGAACTAGCAAAATTGATTAGAGATGATGACATTGAAAACTGTAAAAGGATAGGTCATCATGGACTTAAGATAATTGAAAAAATTTATAAAAAAAAAAAGAAACCAGTTAATATACTAACACATTGTAATGCAGGTTGGTTGGCAACCGTTGATTATGGAACTGCTTTATCTCCTATTTTTTGTGCTAATCAAGCCAAAATTCCTTTACATGTATGGGTAGATGAAACAAGACCTAGAAATCAAGGAGCACTCTTAACATCATGGGAGTTAAAAAATGAAAAAGTTCCACATACTGTTATTGTTGATAATGCAGGAGGGTATTTAATGCAAAATGGAAAAGTTGATTTGTGCTTAGTTGGAAGTGACCGAACTGCAATGAATGGAGATGTTTGTAATAAAATAGGTACATACTTGAAAGCAATCTCGGCTCATGAAAATAATATTCCATTTTATGTGGCATTACCTACTTCAACAATAGACCGTTATTTAAAAAAAGGATCAGATATACCAATTGAAATAAGAGATGGAAAAGAGTTGTCTAATGTAAGTTTTGAAAAATCTAAAAAACTTTTTACTGAACGAATTTACGAAAAAAAAACTAAAACTTTTAACCCAGCTTTTGACGTTACACCCTCAAAATTTATTACAGCCTTAATAACTGAAAATGGAATTTGTAAAGCTAACTTCTCTTCTATAAAGAAAAAATTAAAAAATTGATTATGAAAATGATAAAAGAGACAATTATTAAAAATTATAACTTACTTCTAAAAAAAGGTATGAACTTAGGTTCTGAGGGTAATATTAGTATAAAATTTAAAGAAAAAATTTTCATTACCCCTTCTGGTATAGATATAAAAAATTTAAAAAATGAAAATATTTCTATAATTGATTTTGAAGGAAATGTTAAAAATGGAATAAAACCGTCTAGTGAGCTTGATTTACATTTATTAATCTACAAAAAACGAAAAGAAGTTAGCTCAATTGTTCATTGTCATTCTGATTGGGCATCTATTCTTTCTTGTATGAGGCAAACGATAAAAAGATTTCATTATATGATAGCTGAATTTGGAGGAGATGACATTAAGTGCTCAAAGTATGCAACCTTTGGAACAACACAACTAGCCAACTTTGTGTTATCAGCATGCAGAGATAGAAAAGGATGTTTGATCGCAAATCACGGACAAATAAGTCTTGGTGAAAATATTGATGAGGCTATCCATCTTTCTTTGGCATTAGAAAAACTGGCAAGGCAGTATTATTTTTGTTTGTTATCAAAAAATTTTAAACTTTTAAGTAGAAATGAGATTAGTAATGTTTTAAAAAAATTTGCTCACTATAAATCTAAACATTAAATTTGAAGTTTATTATGTCTCCGTCTTTTACTAGATATTCTTTACCTTCTAACCTGACCTTACCATTTTCTTTACAATTTTGTTCACCTTTAAATTCTATAAAATCATGATAATCAATAACCTCAGCTTTGATAAAACCACGTTTAAAGTCAGTATGAATTTTAGCTCCAGCATCTGGTGCAAAAGAACCTTTTTGACAAGACCAAGCTCGAGATTCTTTGATACCAGATGTAAAAAAAGTTAATAAATTTAAGAGGTCATATCCTTCTCTAACAAGTTTTGATAATGACGTTTCTTTTAAACCAATTGATAACAGAAATTCTTGTTTTTCCTTTAAATTTTCAATCAGAGAAATTTCAGATTCAATATCAGCTGAAATATTTAATACTTTTGTAGATGTTTCATTAGCAATTCTTTCTACCTGTTTGCTTAATTCATTTCCTGCTGTAATTGAATTTTCATCTACATTACAAATATAAATCATTGGTTTTATGGTCAAAAGATTATAGCTGGTAAGTATTCTTGATTCTCCCGGTTCTTTGGAACAATTTCTTAAAAAGATTCCGTCATCTAAATTTTTTTTTGCAGTTTCAAGTGTGGTTAAAAGCTGGGGATCGATAACTTTTCCTTTATTTTTTTTTTTTAAACTTTCAATTATATTTTCAATTTTTGTAAGATCAGAGAGTAAAAGTTCAGTCTCAATGATATTAATATCATCAATAGGAGATATTTTACTATCAACATGCGTAATGTCTTTATTTTCAAAACATCTGACAACATGAATTAGAGCATCAACAGAGTAAAGGTTTGACAAGAATTTATTTCCTAGCCCTTCGCCTTTACTTGCACCTTTGACTAGACCAGCAATATCAACAAATTCCAACTGATTAAATATTGTTTTTTCTGATCTAGAAATTTCTGAAATTTTTTTTAAGCGCTTATCTTCGACCTGAACTTTTCCAATATTAGGATCAATTGTACAAAAGGGGTAATTTTTAGATTCAGCTTTTTGAGTTGACGTTAGGGCGTTAAATAATGTTGATTTTCCAACATTTGGTAAGCCTAATATTCCACAGTTAAAACTCATGTTAAAAATTATTTTTAAAAGATGAAAAGTCTTTTTTTATTAGTAATTTGAAATTAATAATTATTTTTTTTTTAATATTCTCAATCATTTTTAATTCTTCCAAGTTAAATTTATCTAAAACAAATTTATCAGCATCAATATTTTTTTCTTTGTATAAAGAGTTTTTAATTCCAAATTTTATTCTATTAAAGTTAGGTCCAATCAGCCCTATAATACTTTTAATACCATTGTGACCTCCATGCCCTCCAGAATTTTTTATTCTCAGTGAAGAGAACTCAAGGTCTAAGTCATCATGAAAAATAAAAATATCTTGAGTATCATTAATTTTAAAAAAATTGAAAATTTTTTTTATTGGGCCTCCACTTAAATTCATATATGACATTGGTTTTTGAATCACTATGATTTTGTCATATATAGTTTTTTTTGAATATAAAGAGTTGAATTTTTCAGAATATTTTGGAAAATTAAATTCAGAATGTATCGAATCAACTATATCAAAACCAATATTATGTCTTGTTTTTAAGAATTCTTTACCAGGGTTACCAAGTCCAGTTATTAAAATCATTTAATTGGAAAACATTATTTTTTTTCGCTATCTTCTGATTTTTTCCCATCAGAGGATTTTTCTTTTGCTGCTTCCTGCTTATCTACGCTTGAATCCCCTTCTTTTGCTTCAGCATCTTGAACACCTTCATCAGTTTCTTCAACTGGCTTCTCTTCTTCAACTTTCAAGACTGTTGGTGGTGCAATTGTAGCAATAGTAAAGTCTCGATCAGAAATTGTAGGTTTTACCCCCTCTTCTAAATTTATTGAGCTAATGTGTATGCTGTCGCCAATTTCTAATCCATCAAGGTTTGCTTCAAGAGATTCAGGTATTTTTGAAACTAAAGTTATGAGTTCTATTTCACGTCTAACAATATTTAAAACTCCACCTTGTTTTATACCCGGGCAATTATTTTCGTTTATGAATTTAACTGGAACAAGTAAGGTTACAGTGGTGTTCCCACTAACTCTCAGAAAATCAATGTGCAAAATACTTTCTTTTACAGGATGAAGCTGCAAGTCTTTAGGTAAAACTTTTATAACTTCATCATTAAATTTAATTTCACATTGCTTGGAAAAAAAAGTAGGATCTTTAATTTTCAATTTAAGAATCTTTTCATCTAACAAAATAGGAATAGGATCTTTTTTATCACCATAAATTATTCCTGGTATTTTTTTTTTTTTGTCTTAAGCTCCGAGAATCGCCAGTTCCACTATTTTCTCTTTTACTAACTATTAATTGTGAATTCTCATTCATGATACACTCCTATTAAGCAAATAGACTCGAAACCGACCTATTTTCTGTAATTCTTCCTATTGCCTCTCCAATGAGAGGAGCTATAGACAATTGCTCAATTTTTTTAGAAGAACGTACATCTTCTCGAGCGAGAATACTATCAGTTATTATCATTTTATCAATAGGTGAATTATTTATTCTTTCTATGGCTGGTTCTGATAAAACTCCATGAGTAATGTATGCGTATACTGATTCTGCTTTTTCTTCTTTTAACGCTTTCGCTGCATTTGAAAGTGTCCCTGCAGTATCACAAATATCATCAATTAAAATACAATGTTTATTTTTAATTTCACCAATAATGTTCATTACCTCAGAAACACTTGCTTTCTCTCTTCTTTTGTCAATTATAGCAAGATCACAGTCTAATCTTTTTGCAATTGCGCGGGCTCTTACAACTCCACCTACATCAGGAGATATGATAATAAAATCTTTTTCAGAAAATTTCTTTTTAATATCTTCTATAAAAACAGGTGCAGCGAATAGATTGTCTGTTGGAATATCAAAAAAACCTTGGATTTGTCCAGCGTGAAGATCAACCATAAGGGCTCTATCTGCGCCAGCTACACTTATTAGGTTAGCAAGTAATTTAGCTGATATTGGTGATCTAGGTCCGGACTTTCGATCCTGCCTTGCATAACCATAGTAAGGCATAATTGCAGCTATTCTCTTGGCTGAGCCTCTTTTAAGAGCATCGATTGTAATTAGTAATTCCATTACATGGTCGTTAGCAGGAAATGAAGTTGATTGTATGACAAAAACATCTTCTCCCCTCACATTTTCTTGAATTTCAACAAAAATTTCTTTATCAGGAAATTTTTTTATTGTTGCGTCAACTAATTTAACACCAAGATATTTGGCTATGCTCTCAGCAAGGGGTTTATTGCTATTACCTGATACCAATTTCATAATTATCTTTTATACTAACTAAACTGATTTGCCTACCACAATTTTTAATTCCTTTTTTTAAATAGTATCTAAAACTATAAAAATTATTGTAGTTTTGAAATGTGTCTATTTTTGAAATATTAAAATTATCAATGCCACAATTAATTATTTTATCTGCAATAAGTAAACTGAAATCAAAATAAAGTTTTCTTTTTATTGACGAAATATATTTTTCTGAATTTATTTCTTGTTTTTTTAAGTTAACAAGAAAATCATTCTTAACTTCAAAAGAATTTTTTTTTAAATGAGGACCTACATCCACAAAAATATCTTCTTTGTATTCACCCTTTTCAAAAAAAAAGTTCAGAGCATTTTCTATTATTCCTGAAAAAACTCCTTTCCAACCTGCATGTATGATTCCAAAGTATTTTTTTCCCAGAATTACTATGGGAGCACAGTCTGCAGTCAAAACACCAAGAACTAAATCTTTTCTGTCAGAGATAATTCCATCTCCACTTAAAATTTGATTGGTGATTTTATCAATAAAGAAAATTTTGTTGGAGTGAACTTGATTAATTAAAATTATTTTTTTTTTGCTACAAAATTTTTCACGTACATACTCTCTGTTTTTTTTAACATTTAAATCGTTGTCACCCTTATTAAATGAACAGTTTAAAGAACTGAAGTTTTTTTTACTAACGCCACCATTCCTTGTGAAAAAACAATATTGAAAATCTTTGTAAAAAATAATTCTATTTTTTTTAGACATCAGAAAAAATTTAGTTCAACTTCTTCTTTAGTAATAAAAGCACATTTAATTAAATCTCCCATTCCTTTAGCATCGGTAAGCCTAGTAAACTGAGAGTCTAATATTTGAAATTGTTTTTTAGATTGTAAACCTTGTGATAATTTAATAAATCTTTCATTAATTCCGTTAAAAAAAAGAAATTTTTTTTGAGTGATTGGTCCATAAAAAAATAAATCTGATTTAATAGCCTGCTGCTTTATTTTTTCAAAATCAACGTGGTAAGTAATATCTGATTTATGGAGATTATTAAGAAAATAGTTTTTTTTTTTTTTAAAAATAGACTGAAGGGGGTCAATTTTTCTTTTTTTAAGAGGGCCGTAATCAAAAATAAGTAAACCTCCCCCAAATTTATTTAAATGACTAAAAATTCTTTTCAAGTAAAGCTCAGTATATGGCGATATTTCATCTACATCACCTTTTTTACTCTGCTTTTCTAAAAATTTGAAAAAAGGGTTTTTTTTTAAAGTGAGTTTTAATTTTCCTTCAACTAAATCAATTCTTCTTTCTAACCAACCATTTGAGGTTTTTTCAAACTGATTTATTGGTAAGGCATCAAAAAACTCGTTTGCTATAAAAAAAATTGGCCTCGGTGGAAAAATTAATTTCCTGAGATATGAAATGTTCAGGTTCTTAATATTTTTTTTTATATTTTTAACAAGATTATTTGATTTTTCGAATAAAAAAAAATTTAATTCCTCTTTAATCAGTTTATTAAGGTTTTTTGATAGATCATTTATTAGAGTTCCATTACCGGGACCCAGCTCACAAAAATCTCTAATTTTTCCAACCCTTTGATTAATTGAAGCTATGAATATTGAAACACATTCACCAAAAAGCTGACTAATTTCTGGAGCTGTTATGAAATCAGTTCCTATTCTATTTTTTTGATAATACCCATGATCTTTTTCATAGAGGCAGAGAAAAATAAACCTACTTAAAGAAAGAGTCCCACCATTTCTAAAAGTATTATATATTCTAGAGCTTTTTTTCATTTTTTAAAAAAACTATCCCAATTATCAACATTGGCAAAGTTAAAATTTGTCCCATTGACATATTACCTACAATTAATCCTAAATGGGAGTCTGGTTGTCTAAAAAATTCTAAATTAAATCTAAAAAGACTATAAAATATCAAAAATAAAGCATATCCATTAAATTTATCTTTAAGATTGCTTCTTATAAAGAGGTTTAGTAGTAGAAAAATAATTAAACCCTCAAACAGAGCCTCGTAGATTTGACTAGGGTGTCTTGTATATAATTCTGACTTATACAAGACACCCCATGTACCATCTGTTGGCCTTCCTATAAGTTCAGCGTTTATAAAATTTGCTAATCTACCTAAAAAAATTCCAATGGGAGAACTGAAAGCAACTAAATTAGCAAGTTGAGAGAATTTAATTTTTTTTATTCTTGAAAAAAAAATAATTAAAATAATTACTCCAATTAATGCTCCATGAAATGACATTCCTCCTTGCCAGATTTTTAATATCTCAAGAGGATTACTAAAATAAAAATCAAAATTATAGAAAATAACATATCCTAGTCTTCCTCCAATTAATACAGCAACAATAAGCCAAGTAATAAGATCATCAATTATTGATAATTTAAGCTTTAATATTTTTTGTTTAATTAAATATTTTGAATAATAATTACAGAATATAAAACCTGAAATGTAAGCCAAAGAATACCAATGAATTTTTAAAGAAAAAAATTCAACTGCAACAGGGTTAAGATTGTGCTCATATATCATAGGTTTATAATTAAATGATTTCTAATATAGTCTTTAATTCCATCTTCTAATGAAAAAAATTTTTTTTTATAACCAGTTTTCCTTAGTTTTTTTATATTTGCTTTTGTGAAATATTGGTACTGCTCCCTTATATTTTTTGGTGTATCAATATACTTAATTTTATTTTTTTTGTTTGAGTTTTTAAACACTGAAACTGCTAAGTCATGAAAACTTCTTGGCTTTCCGGTTCCTACATTATAAATTCCATTTATATTTTTATTATCAACAAACCACTTAATAATATTTACAACATCTTTAACATAAATAAAGTCTCTCATCTGCTCACCATCTTTATAATGTGGGTGGTGTGATTTAAAAAGTTTTACAGTTTGATTATTTGAAACTTTCTGAAAAATTTTTAGTACAATACTTCTCATTTCAGATTTATGAAATTCATTCGGTCCATAAACATTAAAAAATTTTAATCCTACATATTGTGGTGGCTTTTTTTTTTGACTGATAATAAATTTGTCAAATAAATGTTTGGACCATCCATATAGATTGAGTGGAATCAATTTAGAGAGGTAGTTACTTTTTTCTTGATCATCGAAATTATTAGAACCATCACCGTAGGTAGCTGCTGATGAAGCATATATTAATCTTTTTTTATTTTCTATACACCATGACCAAATAAATAAAGAAAGATTAATATTATTTTTTATAATTAATTTTGCATCTGTTTCTGTTGTTGATGTAATTGCGCCGAGATGAATTATTAATTTTATAGATTTATTGTTTTCATTTAAAAAATTTTCAAGATCATCAGGAGAAACTTTCCTCAAATCTTTGTTGTTGAAATAATCAATATTTTCATAGTTTTTGCAGTCAACTGATATAACTTCTTTAATATTTGTGCTTTCAAGAAAATTTATTAAGTTAGAACCAATAAATCCTGCACCTCCAGTAACTACTATCATATCATTAACCTTAAACTACGAGAGTACTCGCAAAACAAAAAAACTAATAACATATGTGGTAACAACAAATCCAATAATATTAAATAAATAAATATTTTTTTTGTTAATAGCTTTTCTTACTGATCTATGAAACCAAATTAACCAAAAAATAAAAATAATTAAGTAAAAAAGTAACAACAAAATAATAAGGGAATCTTTAAGCATATTACTATATATTGTATATTAGAGAGAATTTACTACTAATTGTTGTTGTTTAAATTTATTTTATATATTAATATTATGTCGTGGATTTTTTTAGTCAAAATAAAATAGTATCTTACGCCAATCCAATTGATTGCATTGAAGATCATATTTACAAATTTGATGTTGAACCTCTAAGATACACTGCTGATCATTTAGGTTTAAAATTTAATGGGTCATGGTCTAAATATGAGATTGCTATCGTTTGGAATGAAACAAATAAAATTATAAATTTTAGTGCATGTTATGATTTTAAAAATAAGATAAAGATTACTAAAGAAATTTATTCTCTAATTTCATCAATTAATGAAAAAATAAACTTAGGTTATTTCCATTATTGTTCTCGGCATGAAACTATTTTTTTTAAGTATCAAGTTTCCACTAAGGGTCTTAATTATATGACATTGGAACAAATAGAAGACTTTTTGAGTGTAGTAATTAAAGAGTTTGATAGATTTTTTCCAATTTTTCTAATCTCTTTTTCTAAAAAAAATGATGAAAAATTTATTTTGAGAAATTCAATGCTGGACAGATATGGTCTTGCATGACTGAGTCATTACTAGTTGGATGTGGTAATCTAGGTCAAAACATTATAAGTGGCTTTTATAAAAAAAAAAAAAGAATTCTAATATGTGATGAAAATAAAAATCTTTTAAAAAAGATAAGTAAAAACTATCAAAATTTCTTTGAAGCTAGTGAAAACATAAAAAAAATTTCACTCGAAAAGGTTAAATACATATTGCTTTGTATTAAACCTCAGCAGGCTTTAAAAATTTTGAAAATAATTAGCCAGAAAAAGAAGCCAAAAATAAAAATAATATCATTTGTTGCTGGATTAAAAGAAAAAAAAATACAATCTTTTTTTGATTATAAAGTCGAGGTGATTAGAATTATGCCGAATTTACTTTTAAAAGTTCATAAAAGTACTACAGGAATTTTTTCGAGTAATTTGAGTGTTTTCGAAAAAAAAAAAATTGAAAGTAATTTTTCTTTCTTTGGGAGACTTATTTGGTTAAAGAAAGAAAACCAAATGGATTTTTTTACGGCATTTTTTGGTGGTGGCCCAGCTTATTTGAGTTTTTTTTTTGAAATATTATCAAAAATATTAATAAAAAACGGTTTTAATAAAAAACTTTCTAATGAACTCGTTTTAATTCTTGTTAGCGGTACAATAGAAATAATTGATAAAAAGCTAAATTTTCATGATATCGTTAAAAAAGTAGCTAGCAAAAATGGTACTACTGAAAAGGCACTAAGTTTTTTAAAAAAAGATAAAAAATTAAGTTTATTAATTAGTCAAGCAATATCCAAAGCTGAAAGAAGGTCAGTAGAAATTGCTAAAGACTTATTGTAAAAGTAGCACCTTTTTTTTTGGAATCTTTTAAATAAATTTTTCCTTTAAGTTTTTTTATTAATTCATTTGCAATACTCAAACCTAATCCCGACCCACCTTGATTTAAGTTTCTTGAGTCATCAATTTTGAAGAATGGTTTAAATACTTTTCTTTTAAATTTATCAGGTATTCCTGGTCCATCATCTTCTATGTCTATAAAAAGAGAATTAGACTTTTTTTTTGCTCTAATAGAAATATTTTCTCCATATTTTGATGCATTCTCACACACATTAAAAATAATTCTAAATAAATAATTTCTGTCAGTTTTAAAAAAAATATTTTTTTTACATGATATTTTAGTTTTCTTTTTAAGATCATTAGAGGAATTTGTAACTTCAATGATTAAATTAAATATATTTATTGAAACAATTCTTTTTACGTTGATCTTTTCAGAATAATCAAGATATTCTTTTAAAACCATTTCCATAGTTTGGATGTCATTTTTAATTTGCTGTTTTTCCTCGTCTTCATCCATTAGTTCTATTCGTAATTTAATTCTTGTCAGAATTGTTCCAAGGTCGTGTGAAATACCTGCTAAAAAACTAGTTCGTTGTTCTATATAATTATTAATTTTTTTTTTCATTTGAATGAATGAACTCCCTGCCTTCCTAATTTCCATGGCACCCTCAGGTTTAAATTTTTTTATTTTTTTTCCATCACCAAATTCTTTAGCGGAATTAGCTAATCTTTGAATAGCTCTTATTTGAATTCTCAAAAATAAAAATGCAATTAATGTAAATATTAATGACGAAAATATCATCCATAGAAAAAGGATCAGAGGTGTCTCACTAAGAAGATATTTTTTTGGAAATTTAATTAAATAAAAATAAGCAATCTCTTTTTTTAAAACATGAATTTCATTTTCTTTAATTGATAAAAAAAAGCTTTCACCTAGCCGATCTTTAATTTTTTTTTCAATTTTTTTTTCAAAAAAAAACTTTTTTTCTATACCATCTTTATAATTTTTAACTTTCAAAAATTTAAGGTTGAGTTTAATTGCAGAGTTTTGAGCTACTACGTAACCGTTGCTTTTATCTTCTGAAATCAAAAAGGCTATTTGATTGCTTGCAATATTAGAAAATCTTGTAATAATTTTTTCCCAATGACGATCATAAAATAAAAAAATTAATAATGATTGAGTTAGAATTAGGGGTAGCAAAAAAATAAGAAGTAATCTGGGTAAGATTTTTTTTGGGGTAAACTTTTTAAATAATTTATTCATACTCACTTATTAGCATATAACCTTTGCCTCTTACTGTTTTGAGAAATGAGGTGTCTGAGCTTGAGGTTATTTTTTTTCTAAGTCTTGCAATAATCACATCAACTGAACGTAAATTAGAATGTATATTTAATTTTTTTCCAATGTATTCTCTTGAGATCTCTTTATTTACATTATTAATCAGAATTTCTAATAGGTACTCTTCGTTTGTAGTTAAACTTACAATTTTGTTATTCTTGTTTAATTTTTTTGTATTTAATTCATAAATAAATTCACCAAAATAATATTTTTTATTATTTTTAGTGTTATTAATTCTTGGATTGAGAAGTTTTTTAATTCTAAGAATAAGCTCCATTGGTTCAAATGGTTTGCTCAAATAGTCGTCGCATCCAAGGTTATATGATTGAGTTTTTATGTCTAATTGACTACTAGCAGTAAGCATTATTACAGGAGTGTTTATATTTTCTTTTCTAAAAGTATTGAGAAACTCAGTTCCACTGACATTAGGCATCATTATATCTAAAACAATAATGTCAAATATAAATAAGTTCAGTAATTTTTTTGCTTCATCAACGCTTTCTGCTGTTGAAACACTGAAGTTTTTTTTCCTTAAAAAAACTTTCAGTAACTCTCTTATTTTATCATCATCATCAACACACAATATGTGTGGTTTGTTTTCCATAAAATAATTTATAATAAAAGTTTTTAAATAAAATAAATTTGCATATTTAATGGTAATTTTTTTGATTGTATCCTATAACAAAATTTATGCAAATCTTACCTTTTGATAAAAGAGATGGGTTTATCTGGTTAAATGGTAAATTCGTAAAATGGAGTGATGCAAATATTCATGTTCTTAATCACGGCCTTCATTATGCAAGTTGCGTTTTTGAGGGTTTAAGAATCTATGATGGAAGAATCTTTAAACTTAATGAGCATATTGAAAGACTTTTTTATTCTGCAAAAATTTTAGATTTAGATATTCCTTTTGCTTATCAGGACGTTATTGACATCACAAAAGAAATAATTTTGAAGCAAAATGTTTCTAATGGTTATGTAAGGCCTGTTGTTTGGAGAGGAAGCGAAATGATGGCTATTTCTGCAAAAAAAGGATCAACAAACCTTGCAATTGCTGCCTGGGAATGGCCTTCCTATTTTTCTCCTGAGAAATTACTTGAGGGAATCAAACTAAATGTTTCAAAGTGGTTAAGACCTTCACCAGAATCTGCCCCAACGGATAGCAAGGCAGCAGGTTTATACATGATTTGTTCTCTCAGCAAACATGAGGCTGAGAAACTCGGTTTTGATGATGCTTTGATGCTTGATTACCGAGGATATATAGCAGAAGCAACTGGAGCAAATATTTTTTTTGTGAAAAATAGTGAGCTATTTACACCAATTGCTGATTGTTTTTTAAATGGTATCACTAGACAAACCGTCATTGAAATTGCAAAAGAAAATAAAATAAAAGTACATGAAAGCCATTTTAAACTTGATTTTTTAAAGGCTTGTGATGAAGTTTTTTTGACTGGAACAGCCGTTGAAATTACACCTGTTAGTTGTATTAAAAAATTAAATTTTGAAGATCGAAAGCTAACCAAATTCTTAATGTCAGAATTTAACAAAAAAGTAACTACTTAATTATTAATTTTGAACATCAAGCCACTTAGAAGATTGTGCGTAATTTTCTTTTTTCCAAAAAGTAATCTTTTTTTTAAAATACAACACAATATCTTGAATAAAAGTAAAACCCTCTTTTCTATGTTCACTTGCTACAACAACAAAGATAATAATTTCACCTGGTTTGAGGTTTCCATATCTATGCATAATAAGATAATCATGAATTTTAAATTTTTTTAACAAACTCCTTATGGCTATTTTTGTTTGGTACAAAGCCATTTCTTCATAAATTTCAATATCCATACTCATTATTTTTTTTTTGTTTCTTAAAGGCCTGACCTTTCCAAGAAAAGATATTACTGCTCCTGAATTACGATTTTTTGAGGTAAAACTTTCCAACATCTTTTCAACATTCAACTCTCCTGTTTGAAATATTATTTTCATCAACCACCAGTTACTGGAGGAAAAAAAGCAAGCTCATCTTTATTTGTTACTTTTGTTTGAAATGAATTTATATAATTACAGTTAACTGAACATTTAACACTTTTTATATCTTTAAAGGCTAACTTATAAGATTTATTAATTAATTTTAATTTTTTAACAATATCTTCAACAGTAGTTTCTTCATCAATAATGATTGAATCTTCATTCTTACCGATGATTTCTTTTATTTTCGCAAAATAAAGTATTTTCAATTTAAAATATCCTCGTATCTATAAAACTTTAATAAGGTTCCTTTTTTTATATATTTAACATCTTCATTAATTTCAATTATACCATCTGTATTAGAAATAGAGGAAATAATTCCCGATCCACTTGTATGGAATTTTTCAAGAAAAAAATTATTATTTATTATTTTTATTGATCCTCTAAGCCACTCAGTTCTTCCAGTTTTTTTTTTCATTTCAAAATTTGCAGGAATTAACCTTTCTATAATTTCAGTTTTTTTTATACCACATAAATTTTTAAGAAAATTTACAACAAGCATTAAGAAGGTAACTACAGCAGCTACAGGGTTTCCTGGTAAACCAATAAATGGAGTATTATTTAATTTTCCGAAGGCGAAGGGTCTTCCAGGTTTTAAAGACAATTGCCAGAAGTTGACTTTACCTGAAGTCGAAAAAAAATTTCCAATATGATCAATTCTGCTTTTTGAAACTCCACCTGAAGTTATAATCAGGTCAAAGGACGAGAGATTTTTATTTAATTTTTTGTGTGTGTGTTCAAAATTGTCTTTGATCACACCTAAGTCTGAAATTTCACAACCTAATCTTTTTATTAAACTGATTAATACAGTTTTATTGGCATCAAATATTGAAAATTTTTTTTTTTTAGAACTTGAAGAGATTTCATCCCCTGATGAAAAGACACCAACTTTTATTTTCTTAAATACCTTTATTTTTTTTAAACCAAGAGAGGACAATTGTGCAAGGTCAACGGTTCTAATTTTTCTTCCTTTTTTAAAAGCAACTTGATTTTCTTTTATGTCTTCTCCTTTTTTTCTAATATTGTCGCCTTTCTCTGGCAATTTAATAATTTTAAGATTGTTATTTTCGATTAGGCAATTTTCTTCAAAACAGATGGTATTAATATTATTATTTTTTAGAATAAATGCTCCAGTAAAAATTACTATTGCTTCCCCAATTTTTACTTTATTTTTAAATGGTTTTCCTGGTCTGGATTCTCCAACTATCTTGAGAGTTTTTTTTCCTTTTCTAATCGAATTATAATTAATCCCAAAACCATCAACTGCAGAATTATCAAATTCTGGTATATTATTCTTTGAAACAATATTATTTGCTAGTACTCTGTTCTCTGAATCTTTAAAATCTATAAACTCAGATGCATTTTTATAATTTTTTAAACTGTCAATCATTTTTTTTTTAGCTGAGTTGACAGAAATAAGCATTTTATTGTTTTTCATTTTTAATCTCTTTTAAAATAAAAGAACCTATTTTTTTTGTCTCATCTATATGAAATTTAGGAAGACTTATTTTTGAAATTTTTGGAGTAACTTTATCAAAAATTAGTGCTTTTATGTTTTTATCTCTTTGACAGAGTAGGGGTTTTTTGATTGAGTCTCTGTATACCTCTATTTTTTTATTTGGTCCTTTTTTTAGGCCTTCAATTAATATTATGTCAGTATCCAGAGAAAATTTCTTTACTATATCTTTTAAAGTAATTTTTTTTTTTTTTTTTTTTGTAATCATAGCGAATTTATATTCATTATAAATCACAACTTCGTTTGAACCTGATTTTAAATGTTCATAACTATCTTTACCTTTTTTATCTATTTCAAAATTATGATGAGAATGTTTGATTGAACAAACATTAATCTTTTTTTTATCAAAATATTTTATAATTCTACAAATCAAATGTGTTTTTCCACTTCCACTCCAACCTACAATGCCAAAAATATTTCTCATTTAAAATAGTTTAAGATTTTTTTTAAAATATATATAGCCAGTATAAATTGTGATAGCTGAAGCTATTGTAAGTCCAAAATTACCAAAATACAAAATTAACTTTGTTTCAAAATTAGTTTGCACTAATAAAAAACCAAGCGAAGACATTTGAATCAGTGTTTTCCATTTAGCTAAATTAGTAACCAAAAGTGTTTTTGTAGAATGTAAAAAAAAATCCCTCAGGCCAGATACTATTATTTCTCTAAGTATTATTATTAATGCTGGGTAAACAAAAACTCCCGCAATAAGATGATTGGCAATAAGAATTATAAGTACAGAGACTACTAAGATTTTATCTGCAATTGGATCTAAAAACCTTCCAAAATTTGATTCTATGTCAAATTTTCTAGCAAGATAACCATCTAAAAAGTCAGAAAAGCATGCTGTAACATACAGAAATAGAGCTATCCAATAATATTTTTCATTCCCAAGCTCTATACATATAATTATGCTAGGAATGAGAACAATCCTAAGAATTGTTAAAAAGTTTGGAATATTTTTTAAATTAAACAATTTTATTAAATTCCTTATAAATTTTTTTAGCAGTTTCGGACCCTATACCCTCAACTTTTTTTAAATCAGTTAAGCTAGCACTTTGAATATTTTCTATTGTACCAAAATAATTTAAGAGATTATACTTAGTTTTCTTTCCTATTCCTGAGATTTGGTCAAAGATAGAACCCTTCATTTTTTTTGATCTTTTTGCTTTATGTGATGAAATAGCAAATCTATGGGCTTCATCTCTAAGTTTTTGGATAAAATAAAACTCCTTTTCATTGTTATTCAAATTAATGTTTTGTGTAATGGAGTGAACTTTATCCTCACTAGATCTCCTATTTGTACCTTTAGAAATACTCAATAAATCAATGTTAGAAATTTTTTTTTTTTTAAGAATCCTTTGTACTGTATTAAGTTGACCTTTTCCACCATCAATAATAATTAGATTTGGAAGTTCATTTTTCCATTCTTCAGAAAAATTAAATCTTCTTTCTATCATTTGAGCCATCATTTCATAATCGTCAAAAATTCTGTCTGATTTAGTTTTTGTATTAAACTTTTTATAGTGATTTTTTGAAAACTCAAAATTTTGATATACTATCATTGCCCCAATTGCGTCTGTTCCACTTAGATGGCTATTATCATATACCTCAATTCTAAACGGAAAGTTTTTAAGTTTAAATTTTTCATAAATACTTTTAAGTACTTCAGGCTCATTGTTTTTGATGTTTTGTTTACCTTTACTTGATGCCTGAATGTTATCCTTAACTAACTTCATTAACTCTAGCTTTTTCCCTTTTTTAGGTTTTTTAATTTCAAGACTTTTATTTGGAGAAATAACTTCTTTAATAAGTTCAGTATTTTTTAGATCAAAATTTATTAATATTTCATCTGGTGGAGTATTACGCTTATAAAAAAAAATTAAAAACTGTCTTAAAATTGTTTCTGACTCTTCAAACAGTTTTTCTGATAAAAAAAAATCTTTATTACCAAGATTCTTTCCTGATCTAAAAAAAAATAACTGAACATGAACTTGATCAAACTTTTGGTATAGAAATACGATGTCAAAATTCTCACTTTTATTTAAATCTGAATATTGTTCAAAATTAATTCTAGATATTGCTTTTATTCTATCCCTAATTATCGCGGCTTGCTCGTAATCTTCTTGTTTACTTTTATCTTCCATGAGTTTAACAAGAGTACTCTTTAGTTTAGGGTTTTTACCTTTTAAAAATAGAATGGCTTCATTAACTAAATGGGAATATTCTTGGGATGTAATTAGCCCCACACACGGAGCACTACATCTTTTAATTTGATGTAAAATGCAGGGTCTTTTTCTTGAGTTAAAAATATTATCTGAACAACTTCTAATTAAAAATGCTTTTTCCAGCTGTTTTAAAACTTCATCAACGACACTTACATTTGCAAAAGGTCCAAAAAAAATGTTTTCTGCTGTTTGCTTTCCCCTATATTTTTTTATTCTTGGCCATTCTTGACTTTTACTTATCATAATATAAGGAAAGCTTTTGTCGTCCATTAACCTAATATTAAATGGAGGCTTAATTTTTTTTATAAGGTTGTTTTCAAGTATAAGCGAATCTATCTCTGTTGGAGTCTTTATAAATTCTAATTTGTTGGTAAGACTAATAAGTGTCTTAATTCGTCTTGTCTGATTATTATTAATTGAGTATGAGGATATTCTTTTACGTAAATTCTTTGCTTTTCCAATGTAAATAATTGATTCAGAGGAATCGATAAATTTGTAGACTCCTGAGCCATTAGGAAATGATTTCGATGCTTCCTTCAAAACAGCAAGTCCTCTGTTATAATTATAGTCGGTTTTTAGTTTCATAAAATCTTACAAGTTATTGCATTTATTATAAAAAATTACAGACAAAATTCTATCCACTAATTTTGTGGATAACTTTGTTAATAATCTTTGAGTTTTTTTTTTAATCTTGCTAATTCTGCGACTTTCAACCCAATTGATTAAAAATTAATCAATTTTGTAAATAACTGATAATATTGATATTTTTTTGTTTAGTCAGGAAATATGGCATTATTTTTAATTATTTATTTTGTAGAGGGTAAGAAAAAATTTAAATATAACAATGTGTTGACAACTTATTTTCATTTAATCAGTAGAGAATACCTTTGATTTAGAGTTAGCCCAACCAAGACTTTGTCCAGAATCTAGTGTTAATATTTCACCAGTAACTGATTCGTTTTTTATTAAATAGCCAAGAGCATTATTTATCTCATTTAATTCAACCTTTCTTTTCATTGGTGTTCTCGATATTTGATCCTTAAATTGTTTTGGAGTCTGATTTACACTTTTTAATGTAGGACCAGGTGATATTCCGTTTACTCTAATTTTTGGGGCCAAAAATACTGCCAGACTTTTTGTCATTGTATATAACGCTGATTTACTTAGTGTATAAGAGGTAAAATATGGTGTTATATTTTTTACTCTCTGATCAATTATATTAACAATTAGTCCATTTTTATTTAATAGTTGCTGAACAAAACTTTTTGAAAGAAAGAATGGAGCTTTAAGGTTAACATTAATATGTTTATCAAAAGTTTTATGACTAGTTTTTTTTATTGTATCAAATTCAAATGTTGAGGCATTATTAATCAAAATATCAATATTTCCGTGAAGTTTTTTTACTTTTTGAAAAAAAATGTCAAAATTGCAATCTTGACTAAAATCACATTGGAAGGCATTAAATTTAACACCTAGCTTGTTTACTTTTTTTTTAATATTATTAATTTCTTTTTCTGACCTATTGTATTGAATTGCCACATCAATTCCGTTGTTGGCTAAAAACTCTACCATCGAGGCACCAATTCTTTGAGCCCCTCCGGTAACAAGCGCTTTTTTATAGACTTTCACTAATACCCATTTCTTTCTTCTCTAAAATCTTAATTTTATCACGAATTTCAGCTGCTTTTTCAAAATCTAAATTTTCAGCATATTCAAGCATTTTCTTTTTTAGATCAATTATAGAACTTTCTTCTGATAAACTATTATCTTTTTTATTTTTAATTGAACTTTGGTTCTCTATACTTTCTTCAATTTTTCTTGATGTTGACCTTGGTGTAATATTATTTATTTTATTATAATGAATCTGCTTTATCCTTCTACGCGAAGTTTCTTCAAGAGCTTTCGATATTGATTCGGTTTTAAAGTCAGCGTAAAGAATTGCTCTTCCATTTATATTTCTTGCAGCTCTTCCAATTGTTTGAATTAGGGAAACATGCGATCTTAAAAATCCTTCTTTATCAGCATCAAGAATTGCCACTAATCCACATTCTGGGATATCTAGTCCTTCGCGAAGAAGATTAATACCAACAAGAACATCAAACTTTCCAATTCTTAGATTTTTAATTAATTCAATTCTTTCTAAGGTTTCTATATCTGAGTGCATATACTTGGCCTTTACTTCATTTTCATTCAGGTAATCAGTTATTTTTTCGGCGTCTTTTTTTGTCAAGGTTGTGATTAAAACTCTCAATTTTCTCTGACTTAACTTTTTACATTCATTAATAACATCTTCGATTTGGTTGGTAGCCTTCTTTACTCCACAAATTGGATCTATCAATCCAGTCGGCCTGACAACTTGTTCAACAAAAACTCCTTTGCTTTTTTCTAGCTCATAATCACCGGGAGTAGCTGAAACATAAATTGTTTGTCCTTTAAACTTTTCCCATTCTTCAAACTTTAGAGGACGATTATCTTTACATGAAGGTAAACGAAAACCATGTTCAGAAAGAGTTTCTTTTCTTGACCTATCTCCTTTAAACATTCCTTTAATCTGAGGAATTGTTACATGTGATTCATCTATAAATATTATAGAATCTTTAGGAAGATATTCAAATAACGTTGGTGGAGGCTGTCCTTCCTCTCTTCCAGACAAATGCCTTGAATAATTTTCTATTCCCGAGCAACTTCCCGTAGCAGATATCATCTCAAGGTCAAAATTTGTTCTTTGCTCAATTCTTTGTGCTTCAATGAATAATTTTTTAGATTCAAAATATTTTATTCTTTTTTTAAGTTCCTCTCTAATAGCATCTATTGCTCTATCTAAAGAGGGTTTTGGAGTTACATAGTGACTATTTGCAAAAATAGTTATTTCATCTAAACTTTTTGAAATCACACCTAGAAACGGATCAAATTCGTCAATAGATTCAACTTTATCCCCAAAAAAAGAAATTCTCCATGATTTATCTTCTAGGTGTGATGGAAATATTTCTAAAAAGTCACCTCTATTTCGAAATGTTCCTCTTACATGAACATTATCATTTCTTTTGTATTGTAGTTCAACTAACTTCCTTTTTAATTTTTCAATTTCATACACTGAGCCTTTATTAATTTTAAAGGCCATTGATGAATATGATTGAACGGAACCAATTCCATATATACATGAAACACTTGCGACAACGACCGTGTCTTTTCTTTCAAGTAACGCTCTGGTTGCTGAATGTCGCATTCGATCAATCTGTTCATTTATTGATGATTCTTTTTCTATGTATGTATCTGTTCTAGGAACGTAAGCCTCAGGGGTATAATAATCGTAATATGACACAAAATATTCAACACAATTTTTTGGAAAGAAGCTTTTCATTTCACTGTAAAGTTGAGCTGCTAAAATTTTATTTGGTGCAAAAACTAAGGAAGGTCTTTGTAGTCGCTCTATGACACTAGCCATGGTAAAAGTTTTACCAGATCCAGTGACTCCTAATAAGACTTGGTTTTTGATATTTTTTTCAAGTCTAGAAGAAAGTGAATTAATCGCTGAGGGTTGATCACCAGAAGCTGAGAATCTTGATTCAATTGAAAAATTTTTCATATTTTAATTAATTTTAAAATCTAATATATTTTTATTTAAGAATATATATAATCCTAAATGTTGAAGTTTTAAATTTTTTTCCATAATTAATGAATTTCATATCGAATAGATTATCTAGGTTTCATCCTTCTCTGACAGTAAAAATTTCTCAAAAGGCAAGAGAAATGACCAGAGATGGTAAAAAAGTTATAAGTCTTAGTTCAGGAGAACCAGACTTTGATACGCCTGATCATATAAAGTTATTTGCAATTGAAGCTATTAAAAACGGGTTTACAAAATACACTCAAGTAGATGGCACTGATCAGTTAAAAGACGCCATAGTAAAGAAGTTTAAGTATGAAAATAACTTAAACTATAAAAACGAAAATATAACTGTTGGTGTTGGTGGAAAGCACGTTATTTACAACCTTTTTATGTCATCAATAGATGAAGGTGATGAAGTATTAATTCCCTCTCCCTATTGGGTTTCATATCCTGATATTGTTAATTTATGTAATGGGAAACCTATAATTGTAGAGACAAAATTTGAAAATGGCTTTAAGGTAAAACCTGAGGACTTAGAAAAAAATATTACAAATAAAACTAAGTGGGTTATTATAAACTCCCCTGGAAATCCAACAGGTTCTGTTTATTCAGAAGAAGAACTCAGGAAACTTGCAGATGTTATAAGAAAGTATAAAAATGTTTTTATCCTTTCCGATGATATTTACGAGCATATTCTCTATAAAAATACAAAATTTACTAATATTTTAAATATCTCTCCTGACTTACATGATAGAACTTTTATTGTAAATGGGGTCTCTAAAGTTTTTTCAATGACTGGATGGAGAATAGGATACGGAGCAGGGCATAAAGAGCTTATTAAATCAATTTCAAAAATACAATCGCAGAGTACAACAAACCCATGCTCTATTAGTCAAATGGCCGCTATGTTTGCGCTAGAAAATGAAAAAACTTTCTTAAAGGATTGGCTAGCGAAATTTGAGGAAAGAAAAAACTTCTTGGTAGATTTTTTTTCTTCAATAGATGGTTTTGAACCATTTATACCGCAAGGTGCATTTTATCTTTATGTATCATGTGATGGATTTATTGGTAAAAAATATAACGATGGTAAATTAATTTCAAATGATTTAGATTTTTCTGAGTTTTTATTGAATCATGCAAATGTAGCTGTAGTGCCTGGTGTAGCTTTTGGTAAGTCCCCATATTTCAGACTTTCTTACGCTACTTCGTTAGAAAAGTTAAAAAATGCATGCTTACAAATAGAAGAATCTTTGAAAAAATTATTCTAAGTTTATGAAAATTTTAGTTATTGGTGTTGGTGGAATAGGTGGTTTTATTGGATCTTATTTAGTGAACAATAATTATGATGTAACATTTGTTGCCAGAAAAAAAAGGCTTAGTTATTTAAAATCTGATGGTTTAAAACTCGAAAGTGAATTAGGAAAAATTTATTACCCAAGAATAAAAGTCACTGAGAAAATTCCTGAAAAAGAATCTTTTGATATCATTATTAATACGGTTAAGTTGTATGACTTTGATTCTGTACTTGATGAAATTAAAAATAAAATTAAAAATAAACCTATTATTCTTCCCTTTCAAAATGGTATTTATGCTGAAGAAAAATTAAAAAAAAAACTTCCAGATATAGGTACAATTGGTGCGGTTGCTCAAATTTCTGTTTTTGTAGATGAAAATCAAACCATAAAACATGTTGGCAAGCTGGCTACTTTTTTTGTTGGAGGATATGATGTTGAGAAAAACGAGTTACTTGAAGGTTTTTGTGACAATGTTCAAAAAATTGGACTTAAAATAATTTTTAAAAAAAATATTAAAGAAAAAATTTGGGAAAAATTTATTTTTTTATCTGCTTATAGTGGTATGACAACATTTTTTTTGAAATCAATTGGTCAAATTTTTGAAGATAAAGTTTTAAAAAAAAAATTCATAGACGCAATGTTTGAAACGTACAATTTATCAAAAAAATTTGGTGTTTCTTTTAAAAGTGACCCAGTAGAATTTTGGTTAGAAAAAATAAAGAATATGCCATTTAATATGACATCATCAATGCATGTTGATTTTAATAATAATAAAAAGCTTGAGCTTGATTGGTTATCTGGATCGATAGCAGTTTTATCTAAAAAATATAATATTAAATGCCCTATTCATAGTGAAATTGTCGAGGGAATAAAAAAGCTAAATAATTTTTCTTAAGCTAAGGAAATTTTCTGCCTCAATTGCACTCATACAACCCATTCCGGCAGCTGTTACAGCTTGTCTGTATAATCTGTCAGTAACGTCACCAGCTGCAAAAACTCCTTCGATATCTGTTTTTGTAGAATTTGGTTCTGTAAAAATATAACCATCATTATCCATTTGTAATTTATTTTTGAATAAAGTAGTTGCTGGACTATGACCAATTGCAACAAAGAATCCATCAATTGACAATTGATTAATTTCATTGTTTTTATTTTTAATAATAATCGACTGAAGTTCTTTTTTTTCTAAGTCTCCAGTTATTTCTGTAACATTACTATTCCAAATAAAATCAACATTTTTTTTTTGAAACAACCTTTCTTGAAGTATTTTTTCAGCCCTTAATCTATCTCTTCTGTGAATAATATAAACTTTTCTGCATAAATTAGACAAAAACAAAGCTTCCTCAACGGCTGTATTACCACCACCTACAACAGCTACATCTTTACCTTTAAAAAAAAAACCATCACATGTTGCACATGCTGAAACTCCAAATCCCATAAACTCATGTTCGCCTTTTATATTTAACCAGTTTGCCTTCGCACCAGTTGCAATAACAATGGAATTAGATTTTATCAGTTTTTTCTCTGTTTTAAGTTTAAAAGGTAGGGTTTCTAAATCCACATCCTTTACAAAATCTACTAAAATTCTTGTTCCAAATGATTTGGCTTGATTCTTCATTTGTTCCATAAGCCATGGTCCTTGAATAGGCTTTTCAAAGCCAGGGTAGTTTTCAACGTCGGTTGTTATCATAAGTTGTCCACCTTGTTCTAAACCAGAAACCATCAATGGAGAAAGTCCAGCTCTTGCTGCATAAATTGCTGCTGTGTATCCTGCTGGACCGGAACCTAAAATTGTAATATTTTCAATTTTGCTCATATTTGAGAATATTTTATTGAATTTATTTGATATTCTTTTAATCCACCAGGAGTTGTAACTTCAATTACATCATTTATTGTTTTATTGATCATGGCCCTACCTAGGGGTGCAGAGATTGATATTAAGTTTTTTTCAATATCTGATTCATCTGCTCCAACTATTGTGTATGTGTGAGTTTCGTCATTACTAAGGTCTGTTATCTTCACCGTTGCCCCGAATGTAATTTTTGAATTATCAAGTGAAGAAATATCTATAACTTCGGCTCTGCTTATTTTGTTTTCAAGTTCAGAAATTCTTCCTTCAATGAAACTTTGTTTTTCTCTAGCTGCGTGATATTCTGCATTTTCTGAAAGGTCACCATGCTCTCTTGCCTCTGCAATTGCTTTAATTATATTAGGTCTCTCAGAATTTTTGAGATTTTCAAGCTCAGATTTTAACTTCGCAAGACCATCGGCTGTCATTGGTAATTTTTCGGTCATTATAAATTATATTATAATATTTAAAAAATTAAATTCTATTATTTATAAACATCTTGAATTGGTTTTACTGAAAATTTTTTTTTTTTATTATATTTAACCCTGTAACTGCAACTTTAGCAGCAGAAATTGTTGTAAAATAAGGAATTTTGTTTATTATAGCACTTCTTCTTATAGAAAAACTGTCAGCAATTGATTTCTTTCCTGAGGTAGTGTTGATAATCAATTGAATCTTTTTTTTTTCAATTAAATCTAGAATGTGAGGAGTTCCCTCGTTAACTTTATTTACAATTTCAGTTTCAACACCAAACCTTGATAGAAACTTTGCCGTACCTCTCGTTGCACAAATTTTAAAATCAATCTTTTTTAATACTTGGGAGAGTAAAAAAATATTTTCTTTGTCTTCATCTCTGACAGAAACGAAGACTAATCCTTTAAAGGGTAGATTATTTCCAGCGGCTATTTGAGATTTAATGTAGGCTACTGGAAATTTTTTATCAATTCCCATGACTTCACCTGTTGATTTCATTTCTGGGCCAAGGATAACATCTTCACCTGGGAATCTATCAAAAGGAAAAACTGATTCTTTTACAAATACAGAATTTAAATATTTATTAAAAAGTTTAAAATCTTTAAGCTTTTTTCCAAGCATTAGTTTTGTAGCAATATTTGCTAACGGAACTCCAATTGATTTACTTATAAAAGGCACAGTTCTGCTTGCTCGAGGGTTTACCTCTAAAACAAAAACTTTTTCGTCTTTAATTGCATATTGAATATTTGTAAAGCCAACAACTTTGAGTTTTTTAACAATTGATTTAGTAATGTTTTCTATTTCATAGATAATCTTTTTAGGAATAGTTTGAGGGGGTAGAGAGCATGCCGAGTCCCCAGAATGAACACCAGCCTCTTCAATATGTTCCAAAATCCCTGCAATAAAAACATCATTTCCATCCGACAGTGCATCAACATCAATTTCTTTTGCACCCAATAAAAATTCATCAATTAAGATTGCCTTATTGTTTTCAATAAAATTAGAATGAAAATATTTTTCTAGCTCTAGTTCATTATTAACTATTCTCATAGCTTGACCTCCTAACACATATGAAGGTCTGATAACAATTGGAAACTGAATTCTTTTTAAAGACTTTTTTGCCTGTTTTAAATTAAAAACAATGTCACTTTTAGGTTGATTTATTTCAAGTTTTTTTATTAATTTGTTAAAACTGTCTCTGTCTTCACACAAATCAATGGATTTAAAACTTGTTCCTAAAATCTTAATTTTGTTTTCAAAAATCTTTTCTGCAAGTTTAAGAGGAGTTTGTCCACCAAGCTGAACAATTACTCCTAATAAATGACCTTTTAAACTTTCAGATTTGCAGATAGACAAAACTGATTCGATATCTAATGGTTCAAAATATAGTCTATCTGAAGTATCATAGTCGGTAGAAACAGTTTCGGGGTTACAGTTTATCATAATTGATTCAAATCCCATTTCCCTGATAGCATATGAAGAGTGAACACAACAATAATCAAATTCAATACCTTGACCAATTCTGTTGGGCCCTCCGCCGATAATAATAACTTTCTTTTTATTTGTAATATCAGTCTCTTTTTCAAAACTAGGGCTGTAATTATTTGATGCCCATGAAGAATACATATATGGAGTAAATGACTTGAATTCTGCAGAGCATGTGTCGATATTTTTAAATTTTGCATGAAGGTTATAACTTTTCTTTAGATCTTTTAATTTTTTTGGAGATATTTTTGATAGATCTAAAATTCTATTATCTGAAAAACCAGCAGCCTTACATTTTTTATAAAGATTAAGATTAAATTTTTTTTTTAAAATATTTTCAAGCTTTACAATTTCATCTATTTCCCTAATAAACCAATAGTCGTATTTTGATTTTTTTATAACTGTGTCAATGTCAATACCTTTTCTTAGAGCTTCAGCAATAATTAAAAATTTGTTAGGAAGATTTTTTTCAAGAAGAATTTTAAGTTTTTCTTTCTTTTTAGCTTTTAAATTTTTATTTGAGTTTAGACCCTCTAAACCTATCTCTAAGCTTCTTAAAGCTTTTTGGAAAGATTCTTTGAAATTTCTTCCTATAGCCATACATTCACCAATTGATTTCATAGCGGTTCCTAGTTTTTCCTCTGTTTCACTAAATTTTTCAAATGTGAATCTTGGTATTTTTGTAACAATGTAGTCAATTGTTGGCTCAAATGAAGCAGGTGTAGTTTTAGTAATATCATTTTTTAATTCATCCAAAGAATATCCAATTGCTAATTTAGCCGCTACTCTAGCAATCGGGAAACCAGTTGCCTTGGATGCTAAGGCTGATGACCTTGAAACCCTTGGGTTCATCTCAATTACAACCATTCTTCCATTTTTTGGATTAACAGCAAACTGTACATTTGCTCCACCTGTCTCAACACCAATTTCTCTAATTACACTAATCGAATCATTACGCATTTTTTGAAACTCTTTGTCAGTAAGGGTTAAAGATGGAGCAACAGTAATTGAGTCACCAGTATGAACACCCATTGGGTCAATGTTTTCTATTGAACAAACAATGATACAATTATCATTTTTATCTCTTATAACTTCCATTTCATATTCTTTCCATCCAACTAAAGATTCTTCTATCAGAACCTCACTTATAGGTGACAAGCTAATACCTTTTTTTACAATGTTTATGAATTCATTTTTATTTTTTGCTGTTCCTCCACCTGAACCACCAAGTGTAAAAGATGGTCTTATAATTACGGGAAATTTTAGAGCATTGAGTATTTTTAGTGCTTTGTTTAAATTATTTGCTACATATCCTTTAGGTGAATCAAGTCCTATCTTATCCATAGATCTTTTGAAAAGCTCTCTATTCTCGGCTTTCTCGATGACTGATTTAGTAGCCCCAATAAGTTCTACTTTATATTTTGAAAGAATTTTTTTTCTTTGTAAATCTATCGACAGATTTAAAGCTGTTTGTCCTCCCATGGTTGAAAGTAAAGCATCAGGTCTTTCTTTTTTAATTATTTGTTCAAGGAAGTATGAATTTAACGGTTCAATGTATGTTTTATCAGCGAGATTAGGATCTGTCATAATTGTTGCTGGATTTGAATTTACTAGAATTACTTTGTATCCCTCTTCTTTTAAAGCCTTACATGCTTGCGCACCAGAATAATCAAACTCGCAAGCCTGACCAATAACTATTGGTCCAGCTCCAATAATCATAATTTTTTTAATATCTTTTCTTTTAGGCATAATTTTCTATTAATTTTTCAAATTTTTGAAATAAATATCTACTATCTTGCGGACCTGGTGAAGACTCTGGATGGTATTGAACTGAAAAAAAAGGTTTTTTCACAATTTTTATTCCTGCAATTGAACCATCAAAAAGAGATGAATGTGTTACTTTCATATTTTTTGGTAGCTTTTTTTTTGAAACAACAAAACCATGATTTTGAACAGTAATTTCAACTTTTCCATTCGCATGATTTTTAATAGGATGATTCGCCCCTCTATGCCCATGGTGCATTTTTTCAGTTTCTCCACCAAATAAAAGTGAAAGGATTTGGTGTCCTAAACATATTCCAAAAATAGGTATTTCAGTATTTTTAATCAGGCATAAATTATTTTTAACTTTTTCAAATGTAGCTTTTGGGTCGCCTGGTCCATTAGACAAAAAAACTCCAACTGTATTTTTATTTAAAATCTTTTCTATTTTGTAATTATATGGAAAAACAATAATTTGATATTTACTTTGATTTAGAATTTTAAGAATATTATTTTTTATTCCATAGTCTAAAACGGCTATGAACTTACCTTTAATATCTTTAAAATTTACAGGTATCTTTTTATTATTATCCCACTTGAAGATATACTTTGTTGACACTTCAGAGGCTAAGTCAGTGTTTTTCATAGAAGGAAAACTAGTTAATTCATTTTTTAAATAATCAATTTTTTCTAAATTTTTTCTTGGGAAATGAATAAGTGCATTACAAGCTCCTTTATCTCTAATTATTTTTGTAAGTAATCTGGTATCAATGCCGGTAATACATGCTTTTTTATTTTTTTTAAGCCAATTCTCAAAATTTTTTTCTGATCTAAAATTTGAAGATGGGGTCAGCTCATTATTTATTATACAAGCTGACGCATATATTTTAGAACTTTCAATATCTACTTTATTAGTTCCTACTATTCCAATATGAGGAAAAGTAAAGGTTATAATTTGTTTAAAATAAGAGGGATCAGTGAGAATTTCCTGATAACCAGTAATTGATGTATTAAAACAAATTTCACCAAAGAAGTTTCCGTGATAACCGAAACCCTTCCCCAAAAAATGATGACCATTATTCAATACAAGAATACAATCATCATTCTCATTAATAGAGCCTTTTAACATTTGAGAAATAATATACACAGAATAAATTTTTTCCAAAGTTGAAAATGAAATTTAATAGTTTTATTGATTTTTTTGGGTTTATTAGATATGGATATCAATAATGACTTCTCTGAGAGAAAATATTAAAAAAAGTCTAAACGATAATCTCAAAAAAAGGGATGATATTGCAACCGCAACATTACGTCTTATTTTAGCTGCCATTAAAGACAGTGATATTGAAAACAGAACAAAAAAAAAGGGAGATACTATTTCAGATCAGCAGATCCTTTTACTTCTTCAAAATATGGTCAAGCAAAGAAAAGAAAGTGTAGATATCTATTCAAAAGCTGGGAGAATTGATCTTAAGAAAAGAGAAGAAAAAGAAATTGAGATTATAAACTCGTTTTTACCTAAGCAAATTACATCTGATGAACTTGAAAAAATTATCATTAAAACAATATCCGATTTAGATTGCTTATCTATAAAAGACTTAGGCAAATTAATAAGCTTTTTAAAAAGTGAATATCCAGGTCAAGTCGATATGAAAGAGGTTGCTAATCTGGCTAAAAAAAATCTTAAATGAAAAGAAAAAGAATATCAATAGAAGAACTATTAATACAATTTAACACTCGCTCAAAATTATCTCAACTAATCTCAAAATATGTCACATTAACACCAAGAGGCAATTCCTTTGTAGGAAAATGTCCTTTTCATGATGAGAAAACGCCCTCTTTCAACGTTAATGATAGTAAAGGGTTATATCATTGTTTTGGGTGTAAAGCTGGAGGAAATGTAATAACTTTTATACAGGAATTTAAAAATTTTTCTTTTCCAGAAACAATTAAATACTTATCCAATTACCTGGGAATTGATTTTGTTTATGAAGATTCAGAAAGACTTAATCAACAGAATAAACTTTTTAGAATCTTAAGTTTGGCTAATGATTTGTTCGTTAAAAACCTTAAAACTAATAATTCTGCAATAAATTACCTAAAATCAAGAAAAATAGATTTAGAGTCAATAGATAAGTTCCACATAGGGTTTTGTCCAAACGAAGAAAAGATAATTAATTATTTCAGTGATTATGGAATTTCTTTAGAGGATTTAAAAAAAACAGATTTGTTTATAAAAAAAGAAGACAATAATTTTTTTGGAAGATTTAAAGGAAGAATAACATTCCCTATTTTTAATTATGCAAATAAAATTGTTGCCTTCGGGGCAAGGTCACTTGGTGCATCAAAAATTAAATACATAAACTCTCAGGAAAGTTCAATCTTTAAAAAAAGTGAGATTTTATTCGGACTTACTCAAAATTATGAAGTTATAAAAAAAAATAAAGAACTTATTTTAGTAGAAGGCTATATGGATGTGATTTCCATGTATAAAAATAATTTCAAATGCGCATTATCATCAATGGGGACATCTTTATCATCAAACCAGATGAATAAACTTTGGAATCTAGTTGACGTTCCCTTCATTTGTTTTGATGGTGACACAGCTGGTCAAGAGTCAACAAAAAAAATTGCACTTAAAACTCTTGAATTTCTGTCACCAGGAAAATCATTCAAGTTTATTATTTTGCCCTCTGAGTACGATCCCGACAGTTTTTTTAATAAAAATAATTTTCAGCAGTTTAATTTTCTCAAAGCTAGTGCGATAAGCTTAGCTGATTTTTTGTGGAAAATTATAATTGAGTCTTTTAATGATTTTAGCCCTGAATTTATTGCTAAAATTGATGAAACAATTAAGTCTTATTCGAATAAAATTAAGAATAGATCTGTATCAACTGAATATTACAAGTTTTTAATGAATAAAAAAAAACAATTTTTATGGGAAAAAAACTCTTTGAAGAACAAAGGGGTGAAAACTTATTTTCAAAAAGCAGAAGGTCAAATCAATGAAAAGCTATTAATTGTTTATGCTTTTTTTGAAATGGAAATTTTTTTATCAATGATTGAAGATATAGCTAAGATTAAATTAGATAATAATAGTTTGGAGGCAATAAAAAAGGATATTATAACAACTATTAGTTCTGAAAATGAATCTAAAGACCTCCCGATAAATAGATTAAAAAATAAATATTCATCAATTATAGAAAAATTAAATAATTTGTATCAAACTCATTTAAAGGTCCTAAAAAAATCTGAAAAGGTCCAACTTTTTGTTCAAATATTAAATAATCTAAAATTACCTGACTTAATAAAAGAAAAAGAAAAATTAAAAAAAATGATTACTTATTCAACTGACAAAAATGAAACTTCTAAAATGATTAATCAGTATAATTTGTTAATAGAAGAAATTAGTGTAATTAAAAAAAAATCTTGAATATTATTCATTAGCTGTTCATTTAGATATGTAATAAAAGCTTTAAAAATTATGCCCGAAAATAAAAATAAAAAAATTAATTCAGAAGAACCACTTATTTATAAAACCGGCGAACTTTTAAAAAAACTTATTGCTAAAGGAAAAAGACAAGGTTTTTTAAAAAGAGACGAATGTGAAAACATATTAGAAGAAGGTCAATTTGAGGACAAGGATGAATTTTATTCTAAGATTGAAAATTTAAACATACAGATTTATGAAAATGATGCTGATGACAGTTCATCAGATGAAGAAGATAATAGAGTAGCACTCAAATCAACTGCAGATAAGGATAGTGATACAGGAAGAGCTGATGATCCAGTTAGAATGTATCTTAAAGAAATGGGGAATGTGGAATTGTTGTCGCGTTCTGGAGAGATAGAAATTGCAAAAAGAATAGAAAGTGGGAAAAAAAAAATAGAGGATGCTTTTTCTAGAAGTTTTATTTCCATGAGCTCAATTTTTAATTTTTTTGAAGAATATAATAAAGAAGAAAGACAACTTAGAGACTTTATAGACTTAGATGCAACTTTTAGATCAATAAATGGTTTGCAAGATGATTTTGATTCACTTGAAATAGAAGATGAAACTATATTTGAAGGTGAAAACAAAGAAGATTCAGAAAAAAATAATGACGAAGAAACCGAATTTGATTCTGAGGAAGAAAGTGAAGATACCAATGATGTCTCTGATTTATCAATTTTAGAGAAAGAGGAAAGTCTTAGACCTACTATTATTGAAAACTTGAAGAATTTTTCAAAAAACTACAAGAAATATCAAAAAATTAGGTCTGATTACATTGAGTCAAAAACTTTGAATAAGAAAGTTGATCTTAAAACTATGAGTAAAATTAGAAATAACGAGCAAAATATTTCTGATTTAATTTGTGGTCTATTTATAAATCAATCGAGGATAGATGATGTTGTAGAAAAACATAAAAGTTTCAATTTTAAAACTATTACTTTGATAAATAGACTTTCTAGTATTTCTAAAAAACTTAAAATTAATAATGAGGAATTTAAGAGCGAATTTAATAAAAATGGAATAAACAGAAATTGGCTTAAAAACTTAAAAAAGAAAACTGATAAAAAGTGGAAAGCTTTTGCAGAAAACGACGAAACTATTAACTCTGTATCTGAGTTGAAGGATATCGTGAATAATTCTTTAATGACCACTGAAGAAATTGCAGAAATTTACAAAGTAATAAATGAAGGTGTTGTTGAGTCTGGAAAAGCAAAAAAGGAAATGATTGAAGCTAACTTAAGACTCGTAATATCCATAGCTAAAAAATATACAAATCGTGGCCTTCAATTTTTAGATTTGATTCAAGAAGGCAATATAGGATTAATGAAAGCTGTTGATAAATTTGAATATAAAAGAGGCTATAAATTTTCAACTTATGCTACGTGGTGGATCAGACAAGCAATCACTAGGTCCATTGCTGATCAAGCTAGAACAATAAGAATTCCTGTCCACATGATAGAAACAATAAGTAAGCTAGTTAGGGTTTCAAGACAAATACTCAATGAAAATGGTGTTGAGCCACAACCTGAGGAATTGGCATCTAGGTTGGGTATGCCTATTGAAAAAGTAAGAAAAGTTTTAAAAATCGCAAAGGAACCAATAAGTTTGGAAACTCCTGTTGGTGATGAAGATGATAGTCATCTGGGTGACTTTATTGAAGATAAAGCAATTAAACTACCATTAGATGCTGCCATTCAAAATAATCTTCGTGAGGCAACAACGGGTGTATTATCAACGTTAACACCTCGTGAGGAGAGAGTGTTAAGAATGAGATTTGGTATAGGAATGAATACAGACCATACTTTAGAGGAAGTTGGGCAACAATTTTCAGTGACACGAGAAAGAATAAGACAAATTGAAGCAAAGGGTCTTAGAAAATTAAAACATCCTAGCCGCTCCAGAAAATTAAGAAGTTTTCTTGATAACTGATAACTATTCAAATTCTATAAAAAAGGTTTTGTAAGATAATAATTTAAAGATTATTATATTTAACAACCCATTAAATATTTCAATTAGGCCCGTAGTTCAGTTGGTTAGAACGCACCGCTCATAACGGTGTTGTCGGGGGTTCAAGTCCCTCCGGGCCTACCAATTTAACAAGTCTATTTAAAAAAATTATTTAAAAAAAACTTGATATGGTGTAAAATTAGTTTTTTATTTTACGGAGGGTATATGACTACTTTGGTTTATTGGGCCTTTTTTTCAGGGGGCATCGCAGCATTTTCACTAACTCTAGGTTCACTGGTAGGCTTAACCCTTAAAATTCCCTCCTACATTATAGGAATCTTAGCAGCATTTGGAGCAGGAGCATTATTATCAGCTCTAGCAATCGAATTAGTAGCACCTACTGTAGAACATCTAGTAGTTGCAGAAACACCTCAGGAAATTAGTGAAAGTAAGCATAGTTTTTTTGTTTTAATAGGCGGATGTATTGTTGGAGGACTTCTTTTTGTTCTTTTGGATCAACTTATTGGTCAAGGTGGAGGTTATCTTAGAAAAACAGCATATATTATTTCCAAATCTGCAATAAAAAAGGAAAAGTTTTTTCGCGAAACTCTTGAGGATATCTGTAATATTCCAATGTTCGCTTCAGTTAGCCCTGAAGACATAGAGGCGATTTTAGTAAGGTTAAAGCCTAGATTATATAATGATGGTGATAAAGTTTTTTCCCGAGGTGACACAGCACAAGCTATGTTCATAGTTCACTACGGAAAGTTATCTGTAGACAGTCCCGATCATAGAGATATAGAACTTGAAAAAGGTTCAATTGTTGGCGAAATGGCCTTATTGAATAATACAAAAAGACCGTCAGATGTAAGGGCCACGGAAAAAACAGAACTATTAGTTTTAAGTGCTGATGACTTTCATGAGTTAAGGAAAATGATACCTGAATTTGATGAAGCTGTAAAAAAACTTGCCACAGAAAGGCACGAAGAAAATATTGCATTTCTTGAGCAAGATAACTTAGAAAAAAAAAACTGGACCAACCAGGCTATGAAGGCAATTAGTTTAGGAACAGGTCAACAACTTCCGACGAGAACCGATCTTCAAAAGGACCATGATTCTCACAGTCATGCGGCTATGGCTATTTGGTTGGGAATAGCTCTTGATGCAATTCCAGAGAGTATTGTGATAGGTATAGCTATATTTGGAACTGCTGCCGCTCAGGCTGCTAATGGGATAGAACCTACATTCTTGAGCGTTTTGCCTTATACATTTATCGCTGGATTATTCTTGTCAAATTTTCCTGAGGCTTTATCTAGTTCTGCTCAAATGCAAAAACAAGGAATGAGCTTTACAAGAGTATTATCTCTTTGGTCAAGTCTTGTTATTCTAACAGCAGTTGGTGCAGCATTAGGGGCGTATATTGGCGATTCGATAAGCCATGGTAGCTTGGTGTTTATTGAAGGTATAGCAGCTGGAGCAATGTTAACCATGATTTGTTCAGCGATGCTTCCTGAGGCATCGCACTTATCAGATAACAATTTAGTTGGTTTATCAACACTTGGAGGGTTTATTTGCTCAATAATGTTTAAACTTCTAGAATAAAACTAAAAAAAGTTAGAGAATAGGGTTAAGATCCAGCAGATTTTTTTTCCATCTCAGCAATTAAACCTTTAACACCATTCGGGTTATTCTTAATTACTGATAAAAATTCTGCCCTTTGAGTAACCAACATACTTACACCATCAATGTTAACATCAAGGACTTTAAATTCTTTGTTTTTATTTAAGTACATTTTCCACATCATTTTTAAAGTTGGCCCATCTTTATTCTCAATGTCCATCTTTACATTATAATAGTTATTTTCAAATAATGAATCGGTTGCTTTAAAGGTTCCCTCCCAACCCTTAAACTTAGGAGCATAAGTTGCGACAATATACTTATTGAATGATTTAACAAATTGTTTTTGTATGTTTTTGTCTATAGTCCTCCAATATCTTCCTAAAACAAATCTAGATATATAATAGTTATCAAAGGTAGATAGATATAGTTTTTTAAAATTTTGTAGCCTTTGGTTATCAGAAATATTTATGTCAGAAACCTTTTCAACAACTTCTTTACCTAGATTCTCAACAAAGACTTTGCTTTTATCGGCTAATCCTCCAGAAAAAGAAACGGTTGGTGCCAAAAGTAAGAAGGTTAATACGAATCTTTTCAGCATACCCTGTTTAACACCCTATTCGATTAAGTTAACTCTCGAACCACTAAATCCAGGATATGTTGAAGAAGGCATTAAACCATTGTAAATTCTAGGTGCGTAACCGCCAGTGCTGCTGGCCCCTGGATAATTAGACGAAGGCATTAGACCAACATCACTCTTAGCGGAAGACTTAACCATTTTTTTAAGACTACTAGATGGAACCTCAATTTTTGTAATCTTTTGTGGCTTATCTTCGATTTGATCATTAGAATCGATACTAATTTCTGTTGAAACTTCAGAGTCATCAATCATGTTTGGTGCGTTTTCAGTGTTTTTTATGGGAAGGCCAAGAAGAGACGTTGATTCTTCAAGTTCACCGCTAATTTCTTTTTTTCTTTTTTGTCTATATAAACTCCTCATGGTAGCGTAAAAATCAAGTGAGCTTGCCTTCATTTCGTCAATATAGTCAAGATATTTTTCTCTTGTAGTAACTCCCCTGACGGTTGGTCCAGATAATCTCGCCTCTAACCCAATATTATTCATTCTATAAGCAAATGACAGAGGGTTGAAAACTGTATCTACCCCTAATCCAAAAGAATCTCTAACACTAGAAGGTCCAAATATAGGTAACATTACGTAGGGACCGTCTGGCACACCCCATGTAGCAAGTGTCTGTCCAAAGTCTTCTACCACAGTAGGCATGTTTCCAAATTCTTGAGTACCAGCAATGTCAAACATTCCTCCCAAGCCAAAAGTCATGTTAATTAAAAATTTTCCTAAGATGTTACCAATACTCTCTCTGTTTAGTTGTAGTATGGCGTTAGCAAGGCTAATTGGCGCCTGAGCAGTTGAAGCGAGGTTAGAGAGTGGTTTTCTTGGAATATCAGGTATTTTACGCCAACCTTTAGCAACAGGTTTAAAGAAATTGTCATCTAACACGTTATTAAACTTAAATATATTCCTATTAGTACCCTCAAATGGATCATTTTCAGTATCAGCAGAATAGCTAGATATAGGGATGACAAGGGTTAACAGAAGAACAAAAAGTTTTGTTCGTATATTTTTAAAAAAGTAATACATGTTTAATAAATTAATTAAAAATAATCTATTAATTTAAAGCATAATATAATAAAAAAATAAACTATAAAATTTTATTATTT
>NZFP01000006.1 GCA_002689325.1 Rickettsiales bacterium | reverse complement strand
TTACTTTTTTTTATTTAGATAGTTCTTCTCAAGAAATAATAACAATTGAGATTGATGGATCAAATTTACCAGATGACATTGGAACTTTGAGTAAAGGAAAAGAAATTTATTCGAAAAGTTGCAGTAAATGTCATGGATATTCCGGCGAAGGTTTATATGGACCTGAATTGGTTGGGAGATCAGCACTTGATGATAAAAACATCTCTAAAACTATAGGAAATTTTTGGCCTTACGCTCCAAAAATATTTGACTATATAAAACGAGCAAAAAGAAATGATAATGAAGAGTTTTTTTCAGACTCTAATGTTTACAGTATAACTGCTTTTTTATTGAAATTAAATGATTTATATGATGAAGAAATAATAGATAAAGAAAAGCTTTCAAATATTAAAATGCCTAACAAAGACGGTTTTATTAGAAATTATAACTGAATGATAAGAGTAGGCTTTTAGATTGAATTAAATCTAAAAGATTGTTTACCCAGCAAACTCAGCAATTAATTTTTTATCTTCAACCATTTCATTATTTGCTGTAGTTAAAAGTGTATCACCATAAAATATTGAATTAGCTCCTGCCAAAAAACACAGCATTTGAGTTTCGGGTGATAATTCTTTTCTTCCAGCTGATAATCTTACTCTAGTTGTTGGCATGATAATACGAGTAACAGCAATCATTCTAACCATATCAAATGGTTTGATTGGTTCTTTATTTTCTAATGGAGTCCCTCTAGTAGGAACAAGAGCATTAATGGGTACACTTTCTGGAAAAGGATCAAGATTTGCCAACACTTCTAACATTTTTGCTCTATCATCCCATGTTTCACCCATTCCAATAATACCTCCACAACAAACGCTAATTCCAGCTTTTCGAATATTTTTAATTGTATCTAACCTTTCCTCAAAACTTCTAGTTGAAATTATTTCTTTGTAGAATTCTGGAGATGTATCAATGTTATGATTGTATGCATCAAGCCCAGCTTTTTTTAATTCCTTAGCTTGAACTTCTGTGATGGAACCAAGAGTAACACAAGCTTCTAGATTCAGTGACTTTACAGTTTTAATCATTTCAATTACTTTGTTAAAGTCTTTTCCCTTAGGAAGTTTTTTCCATGCAGCACCCATACAAAATCTGTCAGCACCATTTTTTTTTGCTAGCTCAGCTGCTTCTCTCACTTGGGAAACTTCAACTAATTTTTCTTTCTTTAAATTTACATTGTAATGGGCTGATTGAGGACAGTATTTACAATCTTCTGGACAACTGCCAGTTTTAATGGACATTAGGGAGGCAAGTTGAAAATCAGTTGTTTCAAAATGTTTCTTATGTGTGTTTTGAGCCTCAAAAATTAAATCATTCAATGGTAAAGAAATAAGTTTTTTAATTTCCTCTAAATTAAATTTTGTCATCGATTTTTCTCATAGTTGGGTAAAAACATTTCGCCAGTACAAAAAAGATACTCTAACCTTACCTTTGAATCAATAGGTCCAACAACTTCATGTGTTTTTTCATTAATCAAAATTTTTCCTCCACTTATTAAAATTTCTTGAAAAAACATGTTTGTTTTATCTAAATCAGTACTGTTTTCAATTTCAAATTTTTTTTTATCTTGATTTTCTTTAATTAATAATTTTTTTAGATCGACGTTTGGGGAAATTATATTTGCATCAACAATTCTAAAATTATCTGATTTACTAGAAAAAAAAGTTGTAGTTTTTTTATCTTTGTTTTTTTTTATAGAAATTTTTGTATCTGATGTTTTATTTTTTTCTAAAATCTTAAAATTTATTCCACATTCCTTTGGAATATTATTTTCAAGAGTTATTATAGAATTAATTCTAACATCAGAAGCATTTAAATTTGAAAAGTTAATAAGTAAAAAAAATATTATAAAGAGATATTTAATCATATTAAAATCATTATGAGCAAAAATAGAATTTTAACAATAGAGCAAATTAAAGAATCAGAAAATAAATTTATTTCCAAAAATTCTGAAGATCAACTTCTTGTTATTGCTGGAAGAAAAATAGGTAATTTTTTACTGGAGAAATTCAAAGGCAAATCTGTACTTTTTGTTTGTGGGAAAGGAAATAACGGACAAGATGGAATCAAAGCCTCAAAATTTCTTAAAGAGAAGATTAGAAATAAAGTTTTTTTGGTTTCCAAGATTCAATCAAAGATAAAACTAAATAAACTTCAATCAAGTATTAAATCTCATGAAATTATTGTGGATTGCCTCTTTGGCACTGGACTAAATAGAATATTATCAAAATTTGATCAAAAAATTATTGAACTAATAAATAATTCAAAAAGAAAAATAGTTTCAATAGATATTCCAAGTGGTCTGAATTCTGATACTGGACAAATACTTGGGTCATCAATTATTGCTTCTTTGACTATTTGTATGGGTTTTTATAAACCAGCTCACTTTCTAATTCCCTCCAAAAACTACTGTGGAGAAATGGTTTTGTTAAAACTACCTTTAAAAATTCCATCAAAAATAAAACCAAAAATCCATTTATTAAAAAAAGATAAAATTTATAAGTACATACCCATACATAATAATTTTATTAGCAAATACGATAAGGGTCACGTGGCTGTAATAGGAGGAATTATGTCTGGAGCAGCTAGACTTGTTGCATTTGCTTCAAGAAAAGTTGGAGCTGGACTTTCAACAATATTAGTTAATCGAAATCATTTGAAATATTATTCAAATTGTGAACCAGGTACGATCGTTGCCGAATATTCTGATAGCCAGCTTCTCAAGAAAGATGTATTGGTAATTGGCCCTGGACTGGGAAGGGATTATGATAAAAATTTAATTAAAAAAATAATTTTTAAGTTTGATGGAAAAATAATTGTAGATGCTGATGCAATAAGTATTTTTGAAAATCAAAAAAATGAATTTTATCAATTAATAAAAAAAAAAAAAGTCGTTAATTTTAACACCACACAAAGGAGAATTTAAAAAAATCTTTAAAAGCTCCGAAAATAAAATAGTGGATTGTGTAAATGCTTCTAGGTTAATTTCTAAAACTATTCTCTATAAAGGTAATGATACAGTTATCTCTTATCCTAATGGAAATGTTTGGATAAATTCAAATGCTTCAAACTCTCTTGCAACAGCTGGTTCTGGGGATCTTTTATGTGGATTAATCTCAGGTTTGGTTGCTCAAAAAATGAAACTTGATCTTTCAGTTTTAGCTGCTGTCTGCATACAAAATGACCTATCAAATAAAAAAAATAATGTGGTTGTAGAAGATTTTTTAGCCGATATTCCCTCTGTAATGAGTAGTATTAAAAATAATAATTGATTTAAAGATAATAATGTTGTTTTTTATATTTAATTTTGCGGGCGTGGCGGAATTGGTAGACGCGCTAGATTTAGGTTCTAGTGACTTTTGTCGTGTGGGTTCAAGTCCCTCCGCCCGTACCATTCGTATTATTGGATTGAATTATGACTAAGATTGAGGAGATTAAAAATAAGGGTTTGGATATTGAATGGAATATGACTATTCCGGCGAATAAAATTAATTTAATTTTAGATAAAAAGTACCAGGAGTTATCTCAAAACATTAAGATTCCAGGCTTTAGGCCGGGAAAAGTTCCCATGTCTATTATTAAAAAAAGATACTCCAAGTCTGTTATGTCTGAAATTCTGGATAACTTAATTAATGATAATTTGAAAGAAGTTCTTGTTGAAAAAAAAATAAGACCTTCAGTTCAACCAACTGTAAATGTAAAAAGTTATGAAGAAGGCAAAGATTTATCTTTGAATGTAATAATTCAAAAAATGCCTGATATCAAAGAAATTAATTTAGGTGAAATTAAAATTGAAAAATCTACATTACAAGTAAGCGACTCTGATGTTCAAAATACATTAGATGATATTGCAAAAAAACATGAGCGATTTTCACCTTTAAAAAATAAAAGAGCTACAAAGAATGGTGATCTAATTCTTTTTGATTATGAAGGAAAGATTGAAGGAAAAGCATTTGATAAAAGTTCAGGAAAAGATGAAACTATTGTCTTAGGCTCTAATAAATTCATACCAGGCTATGAGGAACAAATGGTTGGATTGAATATAGATGATGAGAAAAATATTAGTGTGACCTTTCCCTCAGATTATAGAGAAACAAAAATTGCTGGTAAAAAAGCTGATTTCTATTTGAAAATTAAAGATATACAAGAGAGAGTCAAAAAAGTTCCAGTTGATGACAAATTAGCCAAAGAGCTTGGAGAGGAAAACTTAGATAGTCTTAAAGAAAAAGTAACGGAAAAAATACTAAAAGATTTTAAAACTTTATCAAATTTAAAAATGAGAAGGGAAGCAACTGAGATTTTATTAAAGAAAAATAATTTTGAAATACCTTCCAAAATGTTAGAGCAAGAAGTTAATTTTTTAAAATCTCAATCTCAAGATAAAAAAAATGAAAAAGAAGTTTCTGATATTGCAAAAAGAAGAGTAAAATTAGGAATAATCATAAGTTCAATTTCAGATGATAATAAAATTAACGTTGAAGATTCTGATTTGACTAAAGCAGTTGTTGAAGAAGCACAGAAATATCCAGGCAAGGAAAAAGAAGTAGTTGAGTTTTATAAAAATAACCCGCAAATGATGAATAATTTAAGAGGAATAGCTTTAGAGGAAAAAGTTATGAATTTTATTGTAAATAGTTGTAAAAAAATAGAAAAAAAGTGTACCATGGATCAGTTATTTGACTCAGAGTTTTTAAAAACAGAAAAATCAATGATAAATAAAAAGGAGAAAGATAAATGAGTTCCTTGATACCGGTAGTTGTAGAGCAAACTAACAGAGGTGAGAGATCTTATGACATTTTTTCACGATTGCTCAAAGAAAGAATTATTTTTTTAACTGGAGAGGTTAATGATTCAGTTTCCAGTGTTATATGTGCTCAGTTTTTATTTTTAGAATCAGAAGATCCTAAAAAAGACATTTTTTTATATATTAACTCTCCGGGCGGGGTAGTGTCATCAGGATTAGCAATTTATGATACAATTCAATACATAAGACCTGATGTGTCAACAGTATGTGTAGGTCAAGCCGCAAGTATGGGGTCTCTGCTATTAGCATCGGGAACAAGAGGCAAAAGATATTGTTTACCACATTCTCGGATTATGACTCACCAACCATCAGGAGGAGTTCAAGGACAAGCTACAGATATTGAAATTCATGCTAAAGAAATAATTAATCTTAAAAAAAAATTAAACCTCATTTATGAAAAACATACTGGCCAGTCTTTAAGTATTATTGAAAAAATGATGGAAAGAGATTACTTCATGAGTGCTGACGATGCAAAAAAAACAGGTATAGTAGATAAAGTTGTATCAGAAAGACCTGATTTTGAGAAAAATATTAAAAAAAAATAATTTTTTGATTTGGAATAAAGGTTGCAGTGGATAGAATAAAATATTATTTTTTTTAATATCATATGGTCGATTCTAAAAATAACAATAAAAGTACTCTGTTTTGCAGTTTCTGTGGTAAAAGTCAACACGAAGTTAGAAAGCTGATTGCTGGTCCTACAGTTTTTATTTGTGATGAATGTGTAGAGCTATGCATGGATATCATCAAAGAAGAAAATAAAGTCATTGGTTCACCAAAGACTTCAAGTGTTGAGACACCTAAAGAACTATATAGATTACTAAATGATTATGTAATTGGACAAGATGATGCAAAAAAAATATTGTCAGTTGCTGTTCACAACCATTATAAAAGGATTGATCACCTTTCAGGTAATAGTGATGTTGAACTATCAAAGTCTAATGTTCTTTTGGTCGGTCCAACAGGCTCAGGAAAAACACTGATCGCTGAGACTTTGGCCAGAATTATCGATGTTCCATTTACTATGGCTGATGCTACTACCTTAACTGAAGCTGGTTATGTTGGTGAGGACGTAGAAAATATAATTCTAAAACTTTTACAAGCAGCTGATTACAATGTTGAAAGAGCTCAAAGGGGCATTGTTTACATTGATGAAGTAGATAAAATTAGTAGAAAGTCTGATAACCCATCAATTACAAGAGATGTTTCTGGCGAGGGAGTTCAACAAGCGTTACTTAAAATTATGGAAGGGACAGTTGCATCTGTCCCCCCTCAAGGTGGCAGAAAACATCCCCAACAGGATTTTTTACAAATTGATACAACTAATATTTTGTTTATTTGTGGAGGAGCTTTTGCAGGCATTGATAAAATTATTTCAACAAGGGGGGATAAATCTAGTATAGGTTTTGAAGCAGAAGTAAAGGACAAATCATCGAATAACATAGGAGCTATTTTAAAAAATATTGAAACAGAAGATTTACTTAAATTTGGTCTTATCCCAGAATTTGTAGGAAGGCTGCCCGTTGTGGCTACACTTGAGGATCTTAATAAAGATGCTTTAATTGAAATTCTAACTAAACCTAAAAATGCTTTGATTAAACAATATCAAAAATTATTTGGCTTTGAAAATGTAAAACTTCAATTTACCGATGATGCTTTAAATTCGCTGGCGTCAAAAGCTCTTGAGAAAAATACAGGAGCAAGAGGTTTGAGAACAATTCTCGAAAATATTCTCTTAGATACGATGTTTTCGCTTCCTGGAATTGAAGGAGTTGATGAAATAGTTGTAAATGCAGATGTAGTTGAAAAAAGTAAAAACCCTCTCTATATATATAATAAATCAAATCGAGTTTATAATAAAAAAGCCTAAATATATGTCAGATTACAAAGATTCATTTTGTATCCTACCATTAAGAGACATTGTTGTATTTCCCAATATGATAGTTCCATTGTTTGTAGGGAGAATTAAATCAATTAAAGCATTAGAGTATGCTGAAAAAAATGATAAGGAAATTTTTCTAGTTGCACAAAAGGATGCCAATATCGATGAACCTGGAAAGGGAGATATATATGACTTTGGTACCGTAGCTAACATTCTTCAATTACTAAAATTGCCTGATGGAACAGTTAAGGTCTTAGTAGAAGGGTTAGAGCGAGCTAAAGTTTCTCATTATGTTGATAACCCAGACTTCTTTGAGGCTTATCTTGATAAATTAGAAGTACCAAGTTATGAGAATGACAAGGAAACGAGTGCTCTTTCAAGAACTGCAACAAGTCAATTTGAAAATTATGTTAAATTGAATAGAAAAGTTCCTCCTGAGATTTTAGTAAGTCTAAATCAAATTTCGGATCTTAATAAGTTGGCTGATACGATGAGTGCACACATGGGTATTAGATTATCAGAAAAACAAGATTTATTAGAATGTTTATCAGTTAAAAAAAGGTTATCAAAAGTCATTGAATTTATGGATAATGAAATTGGCGTTCTTCAGGTTGAAAAAAAGATAAGAAGCAGAGTTAAACGTCAGATGGATAAAACCCAAAAAGAATACTACCTTAATGAACAAATCAAAGCTATTCAGAAGGAGCTAGGCGAAACATCTGATCCTAAAGATGAAATTGCCGAAATTGAGGAAAAATTAAAAAAAATAAATTTTTCAGATGAAGCGCGTGAAAAAGTTAAGGCTGAGATTAAGAAATTAAAACATATGGGGCCAATGTCAGCAGAGGCTACTGTTGTTCGCAACTACTTAGATTGGATTATTTCAATCCCATGGAACAATAATTTAGAAACAAGTATAAATCTTAATAAAGCTTTAAAGGTTCTTAATGAAGATCATTTTGGACTTACAAAAGTTAAAGATAGAATCATCGAATACCTTGCTGTACAAACAAGGGTTAAAAAACCTAAAGGTCCAATTTTATGCTTAGTAGGACCTCCGGGCGTTGGAAAAACCTCTCTTGGAAAATCAATAGCAAAAGCTTTAGGTAGACCCTTCATAAAGTTCTCACTTGGAGGTATTAGAGATGAATCAGAAATAAGAGGTCATAGAAGAACCTACATTGGATCGATGCCAGGAAAAATTATCCAATCATTAAAAAAATCAAAATACTCTAACCCTCTATTCCTACTTGATGAGGTTGACAAAATTGGATCGGATTGGAGAGGTGATCCTGCATCTGCTTTACTTGAGGTACTTGACCCTGAACAAAACAAAAATTTTAATGATCATTATCTTGAAGTTGACTATGATCTTTCTAATGTAATGTTTATTACCACTGCTAATACACTTAACATTCCTCAGCCACTGATTGATAGGATGGAGGTTATAAGAATCTCTGGTTATACTGAAAACGAGAAGCTTAATATCGCTCAAAAGTACCTTCTTCCAAAGCAAATTATTGAAAATGGGCTTAAAAAAAGTGAAGTCAAAATAGCTGCATCTGCCATTGAATCAATTATAAGAAATTATACTAGAGAGTCAGGTGTAAGAAATCTTGAGAGAGAAATTTCTAAGCTTCTTAGAAAGGCATTAAAACTTATAATTACCAAAAATAGAAAAAAATCGTCAATTTCTTCTAGAAATATTGAAAACTACCTTGGTGTCAAAAAATTTAAATTTGGCGAAATAGAAAACAAACCTTTAACTGGAGTATGCACTGGTTTGGCCTGGACCGAAGTCGGTGGTGAACTTCTTCAAGTTGAGGCCGTTAAAATGCCTGGGAAAGGTAAAGCATACTACACAGGCAAACTTGGCGATGTAATGAAAGAATCTGTTCAAGCAGCACAAAGTTTTGTCCATTCGAATTCAAAGAAATATGGAATCTCTCCAGTTCTTTTTGAAAAGAATGATATTCATGTTCATGTTCCTGAAGGTGCAACACCTAAAGATGGTCCTTCTGCAGGGATAGCAATGTTCACCGCCATAGTTTCTGCTTTTACAGGTGTTCCAATAAAAAATAACATTGCAATGACTGGTGAGATTACCTTAAGAGGAAGGGTCTTACCTATTGGTGGCTTAAAAGAAAAACTACTTGCAGCAGTTCGTGGAGGCATAAAAGAGGTAATAATTCCGATTGAAAATAAAAAAGACTTATCTGAAATAGAAGAAAAAGAAATTCTAGATAATATTGAAATTCACTTTGTAGAAAATGCTAGTGAAATAGTAAAAAAGGCATTTATTTCTAAAATTTATCCCTACAAAGAAAATTCCAAGAAGAATATAGATCTACCTAATAAAAGCATCACTAGAGAAAAATCTCCCCTGCCTCATTAATTTTTATAATTGACTAGGTTCGAAATACCTAATATTATTATGAAATTATTAATATTCCGTTATTTCAAAGGGGGTTAGGGTGAATAAAAATGATCTAGTTAATCAAGTTTCGGATAGCACAGGTTTAAGCAAGTCAGATAGCGCAAAAGCTGTAGACTCAGTTTTTGAATCCATTACATCAACATTAAAGAGTGGTGGTGACGTTCGTTTAGTAGGCTTTGGTACTTTTTTAGTTTCTAAGCGTAAAGCCACAACTGGAAGAAATCCTCAAACAGGTGAGTCCATAAATATTCCAGCTGCAAACGTTCCAAAATTCAGAGCAGGTAAAGCACTTAAGGAATCTCTTAATTAACATAAACTTGCTTTTGCTATTTATGTAAATCATGAATTTTTCTTAATAAGTCTACCATCCCTTTCTCATTTATTCTCTTAGTATTTACGTTTCTTGGGCTGGGATGGTAGCACGCCACTATCCTTTTATTAGTATCAGTTAAATATTCTGCACCGTGAATAAATTTTGCCTTGGATTTATTTATTTCAAAAAACTTTAGGCACGCATCAAATGCAATCTTTCCAAGAGTTAAAATTGTTTTAATATTTTGCAAATAATCAAGTTCTTTTTTTAAAAAATCAAAACAACTTTTTAGTTCATCTGAGTTTGGTTTATCGAATGGTGGCACACATTTTAGAGCAGCTGTAATGTATATGTTTTTTAATTTTAAACCGTCTCCTTTGTGAAGTGAAGATGCTTGGTTTGCTAAATTGGAATTAAATAAACATTTAAACAAAAACTCTGCAGACTTATCTCCAGTAAATAGTCTTCCTGTCCTGTTCCCACCATGAGCTGCAGGTGCTAACCCTAGAATTAGAATTTCTGCTTTTTGATCACCAAAACCTGGAACTGGTTTTCCCCAATAAACTTGATCTTGAAATTGTTTTCTTTTTTCTAATGCTATTTTTTCTCTAAAATGCACAAGCCTAGTACATTTTTTGCAATTTGTTATTTTCTTATTTATTTTTTCCATTTTTAGTTAAGCAGTTTGTTAAGATACATTATCAAATTTTACATATATAAATAAATTGTTTTAAAAAATTAGAAAATGTCATATAAAAATATTACCTGATTTTTTCAGGGCGGTTAGCTCAGCTGGGAGAGCGCCACGTTTACACCGTGGATGTCGGGAGTTCGATCCTCTCACCGCCCACCATTCGGGGGTGTAGTTCAGTTGGTTAGAACGCCTGCCTGTCACGCAGGAGGCCGCGGGTTCGAGTCCCGTCACTCCCGCCACCCAATAATCTTCTCATTAAAAAAGATATTTAATGATTAATTTTAAAAATGTATAATCTTTTTATATGATTAAACTTTATTTTATTTTTTTGGTTTTTATGTTTTTTTTGACTAATGATTCACTAGCTCAAGAAAATAATGAAATTGTAGATGAAGAAAGAATTGACTTTGCTATTCCGGGAAATTCAAATAATGATGAAGATCCAGATAAT
>NZFP01000005.1 GCA_002689325.1 Rickettsiales bacterium | reverse complement strand
TACCATCATCGTAAATTCCTATTGAATAACCGGTGACTTTTCCATTTTTATTAATGTAATCGCTAATACCAAAAAAATCAGTTTTGACAATTCTTAAACCTTCGCAATTTTTTTTAGATTTTTTATGATTAGTTTCTGTTTTGAAAATTCTTATTACATGTCCTTCAATGTCGTCAACATTTATAGATTCCTGGATAGTGTATTTAACCTCATTATTTGAGGTTGTATCTTTAAACTTACATGTTGCATTTAAATTAAAAGAATAAATTAAAGTTATAATTAGGAAAATAAATTTCATAATATTTATATTACTATAAAAAAATATTTTACAAGCTAGTTCGCATATATCATTTAACATTTCTTAAGGTTAAATTTTAAGTTGGTTTTTGGTACCGGAGGCCGGGGGTTCAAATCCCCTCAGCCACCCCATTTTACTTAGTACTCAATTCCACCTTTTTTCATTTCTTTCATTGCTTGTTTGAAGAACTTTTGCCAATTTTTTTTTGCTTCTTTAAATTTTTTTTCAGAATCAAAGTTTTTTCTTTCTGGAGGAGGGGCTATTGTCATTTTTCTAATATAGTTAAATATGATGACATTTTTATATGTTCAAGTAAATCTAAACTGCTTAATGCCAGCTAGCCCGAAGTCTGGGGTTAAAATCTTCTTAGCCTCACCATTAATTTTCTTCTTACTTACATAAACAATTTATCTTTTTATCATTTTAGTTTAATTTAGCATCTATGCTAAATTTCATTGATTTATTTGCTGGATGTGGTGGTTTATCTGAGGGATTCTACAAGCAGGGTTATAGAGCTTTAACTCATGTAGAAATAGATTCTTTTTCATGTGAGAGTCTAAAAAGAAGAATGCAGTATTATGGTTATGATAAAAAAAAAGAGGATGTTTTAAACAAAAATATTACTGATGGTGATATAATAGAGTGTTTAAAAAACAAAACTAATGAAGAAATTACTGATATATTATTGGGTGGTCCTCCATGTCAAAGTTTTTCGTCTTTAGGAAGAGCAAAAGATCCTAATGGAATGAAAAGTGATCCAAGAAATTATTTATTTGAAAGTTATGAGAAGATACTTGATTACTTGAAGCCTAAAATTTTTATTTTTGAGAATGTCATGGGGCTGTTAACTGCAAAATTAGGTTCATTGAAAACAATTGATGTAATAATAAAAAAACTAAGTAAAAATTATAATTTGTCAAAAGATATTAATAAGATGATTTTAAATTCATGCGAATTTGGTGTTCCACAGATCAGAAAAAGAATTTTTTTGATTGGTATTAGGAAAGATATTAATTTAAATATTGAAGATTTTTTTAAACTTTTAAAAAAAACCCACTACTGTCCAGACTCTCACGAGAAAGAAAAGAAAAAAAAAAAAAAATTTATTTCTGTGAGAGAAGCAATCTCAGATTTACCTAGACTTCTCCCAGGAGAAGGAGAGGTTAAAATAAAATTTAATGTCAAGAAGTGGAATCCTTTCTTAAAGAAAATGAGGTTTAAAAGTGATTCTTTTTTGTATGATCATGTAGTTAGAAACCACAACAAACTTGATAGAATGAGATTTAAGGAAATGAGTAAAAATAAATGGAACTTTAAAGAATTACTAAAGAATAAACCAAATTTAACTCATCCAAAAAAAAGAGTTTTTGATAATAGTTATGTCGTTCAATTTTGGAATAGACCTTCTCGTACCATAATTGCTCATCTTTATAAAGATGGAAACCAATTCATACACCCAGACTTCAAACAAGAAAGGACATTGACAGTAAGAGAGGCTGCAAGATTACAATCTTTTCCAGATGATTTTTATTTTGCAGGTTCAAGAACCCAACAATATAAACAAATTGGGAATGCGGTGCCACCTTTATTGTCTCTGGCACTAGCAAAATGTATTAAGAATTTTTTGATAAATACTAAATAAATGTTTAAACAAATAAGTGAGATAAATAACCTTAATGAAACGAAAAAGTTTATTGAAAAAATAAAGATATATATTTGTTTAATAAAAATTTTTCTAAAGAAAAATTCATATAATTTTGTAAATCATTCCATAATTGATGAGCAAATAAAATTAAGACTTAATGAATTAAATATTTGTGATAAATCTTCACAAACCGATATAAAACTATTAAACAAAACTCTAAAAAATGACTTGTTTTTTCAATTTATATCCTCAATGAGTATAGATATTAAATTTAGAAAAAAAACTTATAAATTTCTTGAAAATATTGATCCTTCTTTGAGAAAGCTTGCTCAAATTAATAACTCAAAAAAAGTTTCTCCTACAATCATTGATCTTTTTTGTGGTGCTGGTGGTTTGAGTTTAGGCTTTATAAATGAGGGTTTTAAAGTTGAATTAGCAAATGATAATGATTCTGTTTGTCATGAAACATATAGATATAATCATCCTCAGCTATCTGATAATAAGGTTATCTTAGGTGATGTTAAGTTGTTGGTAAATAATCCCTTATTAACTTCTTTAAATTCTATTGATGTTTTAGTTGGTGGTCCTCCATGCCAAGGATATAGTAATGTTAATCAACAAAGAATAATAAATGATCCAAGAAATCAATTATATAAAAACTTTGTTGATGTAATTGATAAAATAAGACCAAAATTTGTAGTCATGGAAAATGTGAAAGGTATGCTTAAATATGCACAACAAGTAAAAGAGGATATTGAACTCATTGGTAATAATGACAACAGTAACATGTCTTATGATATTGGTTTCAAAATTTTAGTTTCTGATGATTTTGGTATCGCACAAAAACGCCCAAGACTTTTTTTTATTGGAATAAGAAAAGATATTGTGAAATCAAAAAAAATTAGTCCAGAAATAATTTTTAATAAGATTTGTTTGGAAAATATAAAAAGAAAAAAGCATGTGTTAAAAGATGCTCTAGATTATATTAAACCCCTAAAAGCACCTAGAGTGAAAAATATGACTGAAGTTGATGATGAAGAAACAGGAAATAAAATTGATATAAATCAATTCGAGGGTAATGAAAACTCTTACCTCAAAATGATAAATAAGACAAAAATAGATTTAATTTTTAATCATAAATCTCGATATGTTAATGACGTTAATTATGAAATTTACTCTAAATTGGAACAAGGTGAAGACTCAACAACTGAGACAATTAAACATATTATGCCTTACAACCATAGAAGTCATATTTTTAAAGATAAGTATTATAAACTAATAGAAAAAAATCCGTCTAAAACGATCACCGCTCATTTAAAAATGGACTGCCATTCCCATATTCATCCAGTACAAGTAAGAAGTATTACTCCAAGAGAAGCAGCAAGAATTCAGTCTTTTCCTGATAATTACTTTTTTTTAGGACCTTATCTAAAAACATATATGCAAATTGGCAATGCTGTTCCACCTTTGATGGCAAGTTCGATTGCAAAAATAATAAAAAAGTATTTAAATTAGATTATGACTAATTTTTGGAGTAAAAAATTATCTCGAACTGATCTAGGTTTAGGTGGAACACATGACCAGTATTTAAACATTCCAAAATCATCATTACCTGATCCTAAAGCTTTTTTTGAAAAATCACCTGGACTTCCAAGATCCGCAACAAATCCACCATCTGATGACAATTGGAAATTTATAGAACTTATAGATAAAAAAACTGAAAGGAAATATAGAGTAAGATATGAGTGGGCAAGGGTTAGTAAACAAACAAGGTTATATGAATTAAGGGAATGCTATGAAGTAAGAAATGCTAAAATAGGCGATGATTTTTTAGTTGAAAAGGCATTTATAGAAGGAAAAACTTTTTTTTTTGTTGATATATTACGAAGCAATAAGACAACTATTTTACCTTTGGATGAAGTAAATAAGCAATTTCAAAAAAACAAAAAACCAAAATTTAAACCTAAATTTAACCCTGCCTCTAAAGGTTACAGAAGTGGTAAATATCGAAAAAAAACGGATATAATAGAAGAAGCTGAAATTTACAAGGTCACATTTTCTATAGAAAATAAAAAATATGTTTATGTTGGCCAAGACTCATTTTGTGCAGGAGAAAATTGGTACTTCGGTTCTTCATTGGTTATTCATCATTATGAAGAAGTATTTGGAAGAAAAATTTTTAATAAAAAAATACTTCTTACTGTAAAGCATAAAACTTTAGAAGAGTTAAATTCTATTGAAAGAAAACATATTTTAGAGAGTCAGAATGAGGCTAAATCAAATGGTTGGCATAGTGTTAACTATAATTAATATTCGATTATTTTTTTAGATTTATATTAAAAATGTCAAATTATGTAAGACGAAATTCTTTATGGGTTTGTGGTACCGGAGGCCGGGGGTTTAAATCCCCTCAGCCACCCCATTTATTTTGAGATTTTCTTTAGAACTGGAAGATAATCTCTGACTAGCTTTTTCCCGTTTTGATTAGACCTTTTCCAGATAGGTAATATTTCTTTTAGTTTGTTGTAACCATGAGTGGTTAATTTGAGTAAATTTCCGTTAACGTCCCTTTTGGTAATCTTAATTAATTTTTTTTTTATTAAAATAGATGAATTTCTTCTTAAAGTTGATGGCTCTAAATTTAATAACTCTGCTATCTTTGATGTTTCTATCTGATTGTAAATATTGATTAGTGCCAAAATGGGTATCTGTGTTGAATTCACACCGTATGACTTTAATGAATTATTATAATTATTAGTTAATTCTCTTGCCATTTTTCTGAGATTAAAACATGTGCACTGTTCTAACTCTCTAACTTGAATAAGTTTCTTCATAGTAGTTATAATAATACTTTACAAAGTTTTAAAAAAGAGTAAATATAAAAGTGTATATACCCGTGTATATAGGTCAGTTTTAGGAGGTTTAATTGAAAATAGAAAAATTTTATTTAGATGATGGTACTTTTATTAGATTCAAAAAAATAGGTAACGGAGCACCTATTTTGTTACTTCATACGTTTAGAAATAGATTAGAATACTCTGATAAACTTGGCAAATTACTAGAGGATAAGTTTACTGTATATTCAATAGATTTGCCTGGCTTTGGTGATTCTCCGATTAATACCAGTACAAACTACAATCTCGATTTTTTTACTAAATCTATAGTAAGTTTTATAAAAAAAATACGAATAAAAAACTTAACCATCGCTGGAGAGTCTATCGGTGCAACTTTAGCAGCAAGTGTCTCAGTTCAACTTCCTAAAGTTGTAAAAAAAATTTTAATGTTTAATACTTATGATTATGATTCATACTTTGGCGAAGGTATTCAGAGAGGAAACTTTTTTGCAAAATTTATTTTGTTTCATGTAAGTCTACCAGTAGTTGGGGCACTCTTCTCTAGTTTGGAAAATAAATTTATACTTAAAAATATTATGAGTGGCGGTTTTTTCGATAAGACGAAATTACCTGATAGCTACTTAAACTTATTGTGTACCTCATTAAAAAAAAAAGGGTATGTTTATCATTTTAGAAAAGTGCTCTCACAATTTAATAAAAATAATGGAATTAAAGAGTTATATAAAAAGGTGAGTGTGCCAGTTAAACTTTTTTATGGAAGTCATGATTGGGCAAAAGAATCTGATAAATTGGAAACACAAAATTTGTTAAAATTAGATAAGTTTGGGACAATAAATGAATCAAACCATTTTTCTTTTTTAGAAAATACAGTTGAAGTATCAGATCTTATTAAAAGTTAATATATTAATTTTAAAAAGGAGCATAACGATGGAAAAAGTAGCATTTATTACTGGAGCAAACCGAGGTATAGGATTTGAGACTTCAAAAAGGTTAGCTGAAACTGGAGTTAAAGTAATTTTAGGTTCCAGAGACTTAAATAAAGGCAAACAAGCTGTAAAAAAACTATCTAACCTTGGAATAGAAGCTGATTTGGTACAATTTGACGCGTTTGACCAAGACGCGCCTCAAAAAATATATGATTATATTTCAGAGAAATATAAAAAACTAGATATCTTAATTAATAACGCTGGTGTTCTTTTAACTGGAAATTTGTTTGTTACTAATAGCTCTACTGTTTCCGATAAAGATATAAAAGATACATTTCAAACCAATCTTTTTTCTGTAATATCTTTAACACAAAAGTTACTACCATTAATTAAAAAATCAGATGCAGGAAGAATCGTCAATGTTTCAACAATTTTAAGTTCTTTAACTCTTCATTCAGCCAAGGATTCTCCAATTACTCCTGCAAAAGAATTTGCATATAATGCATCTAAAACCGCACTAAATGCTTATACAATTCACTTAGCCATTGAACTAAAAGACACAAATATAAAGGTTAACTCAGGTCATCCAGGTTGGGTAAAAACCGAGTTAGGTGGCCCTAAGGCACCCATTGAAGTTGAAGAAAGTTACAAAACATCTTTGAGTTTAGCTACTCTTGATGATGATGGTCCAAGTGGGGGGCTTTTTCATGAAAATGATATAATACCATGGTAAATAACGGAATTTTATTTAATTTGTGGTACCGGGTGTCGGAGGTTAAATTCGCTTAGCCACCCTATTTACTTTTTTAATTTCATCTAAAAAAGATGGATCATCTAATCGCATTAAGATTGAAGAATAACATTTCAATGCTGAATCAGGAGTTCTGTGAAGTATTCCATTTTTACCACCCCTAAAAATAGTAATATCCCATTTATTTATAAATTGTCTTGCTGATTTATCCTTAATAATTTTATTGTTCGGCTTTCCTTCAACAAATGCATCTCTATTTGCAGCATAGTTTGGTAATACCTCAGTTCCTTGACCTTCATATGTTACTAATAGTCTAAATGGTACCATATCTACATGATAACGCTTACAACCTCGAATATTACCTAACCAAAAGCTCAATTTATTTGCATTTAAAAATGTGCAAAATAATTTACATATATTACTCATATCTTCCAACCAAATATTGTAGAATGATCTACTTTGGATACTTGCAGGTAAAGTATTTTTTAAAAGTTTGTTAATATCTTTTTTTGCTTGATTCTTTGAGACAAATCCAGTTATTGAGAAAATAGATTTAGAAAATTCTTTAAAAAATAAATTAGATTGAGATGGAGAAGGTCTTTTTAAAATTTCTATCTGACTTTCATTATTTTTAAAATTGATTAATTTTTCTATCATCTTTAAATAATTTTCCAAAAAAAATAACTTTAAACACTAAGTGTTATATTATAACATTTAAAAAATTAATATAAAATTTTTTTATTGATATTAAATTTGTGATACCAGAGGTCGGTCCGGGGTTCCAAATCCCTTCAGCTACGCCATTATTCCAAAATATTTGAAGCTGAATATAAATTATAATGAAACCCATCTTTCAATATTTTGTTTTGCAGGAAAAATATCAGGATGAATAATCTCCGCTAATATTCTTGTGCTTTCAAGAAGATCAGGACCTGGTCTATTGAAGTACTTATTACCATCTACTATAAATGTTTTTTTATCTTTTAAATTAGTAGAAAAATCAATTTTTGCTTTTGATATTTCTTCTTTTGACCTTTTAATATCAAAACCACAAGGCATAAAGATTACAATATCAACTTCTTTAAAATTAATATGTTCAGGTTTAATAAAATTTGAATTTTTTCCTGATTTTGCTAAGATGCTCTTTCCTCCCGCAAATTTTACCAATTGAGGAATCCAATTTCCTGCTGTCATAATTGGCTCAATCCATTCAATGCACAGAACATTTTTAATCTTAGATTTTGAAGTTTTTTCCTTAATTTTATTTATTTCATTTTTGATATTTTTAACTAAATAATTTGATTCTACTTTTTTATTAAGTTTCTTACCAACTAGGTTTATATCTTTAAGTACTTCTTCAAATGTATTAGGTTTTAAATCAATAAGTAGCGGCTTTCTATTTATAAACTTATTTAAACATTCCTCTACATCTTTTAAAGAAACCGCACAAACTGAGCACTGTGATTGTGTTATTATTACATCTGGATTTAATTTTTTAAGCAAATCAGATTTTACTTCATAGACGGATAAACTTTGCTCTAATATTTTTTTTATGTCATAATCAATTTTTAATGATGATTGTTCTGTTTTAATTCTACTGGTTGTGAGTTTTGGAAGTTTTAGAATTTCTTTGGGGTAATCGCATTCATGAGAGATCCCAACTAAATTGTCACACAGGTTTAAGGCAGAAATAATTTCAGTGGCACTCGGTATTAGGCTTACTATTTTCATAGTATTTTTAAGAATTAAAAGTTATAAAGATTTTATAATTATACGTTTAAACATCAAAAGCAATTATAAAATAATCTGCAAAAATGTGGACTTAAGTAAATAATTTATTTTTTTAAAAACATTAATATAAAACTTATGATAATACTGACTACAATACATGTAACAATTGGAAAGTAAAAAGACGATTTTTCTTTCTTAATGACAATATCACCTGGTAACTTTCCCAACCCAATATCTCTCAAAAATGGGAATAATAAACCAGCAAGCACAAATAATATTCCAATGATGATAAATGTTTTTTGAATCATACATTTTTCAGTTTTGACTTAGCTATAGTCCGTTTGTTTAAATATAAAAATTACAATCCTACTCCTTCTAAACATTTCCCTTCAAAATAAAATATTTCCCATGGTTCTAAAGAAAAAGATTTAATGGTTTTCAAAGACAATTTTCCTTTTTCATTAAACAAAGGACTGTCGCTTGTTGCACTTTTTTCTAACTCTTTAATGTTAGAGAAAAAATCAGGGTTATCAAATCTATAGAATGTTCTTTTTGTTTTTCCCGTAATTCTATCTATTAAATAGGATTCAAGGAAATATGCTTGTGAGACAAATGTATTAATGGATATTGTATTTTCTGTAATTAAAAAATCATCAAGTAAAATACCTTGATGGTTAAACCATGAGTTTCTCAATCGATACTCAGCTTCATCGCTAGGTTTATTATCTTTGTGAACTTCAACTGTATCTTTACAATAAAGAGATTTACAAATTTGAACCCTGTCAAGTTTATTACTTTCTGATGAATCAATATTTGTTGTCTGTTTTTTAATTAATTTTGGATCATATTCACAAGACAACTTTAAAACATTTGTGGTTTTACTGTATGCTTCAAAGGAAGCAAACAAAATTAGAAATAGAAAAATATTTTTAACTTTGTTAATTCCCATGTATATTAACTAATCATCATGATTTAACTTAACAATATATAATTTGAAATTATTCTTAATTAGTTTAAGAAAAATCGATAATTTATTATTTCAATTAGCTTTTTTTTTAACTATTACTATATCATTTATATGATCAAGCGTACATATGAGATAGATGCTATTCTTATCGAAAGAGCTGATGATCTCGAAAATATCGTAAAAGATAAAAGAGAAATTTGGAGATCTAACGCATCCAAAGCTAATAGAAGACAAAGAAGATATAAAAAAAGGCTTATCAGCGAGCTTATGAAATATGATAGGTAAAAATAAAATATGAGTAATTCATTAATGTGGTTTAGATATGACCTCAGAATAAAAGACAATGATGCATTGTTTGAAGCAATCAAGAATCAAAATTGTTTGTTAGTGTTTATATTAGATAGAGGATATTTAAAACTTGAAACAACAAGTGACTTTCATCTAAACTTTTTAAAAGACTCATTAATAGATTTAAACAAAAACTTAAAAAAAAAATTCAATGCAAAGTTAAATTTTTTTAAGGGAGAAACAATTGAAATATTAAATTTCCTAATAAATAAACATAAAATAACAACAATTTATTCAAATAAAATTTTTAAAGGAAAATATTTTAATAAATTAGATAATAAAATTTATTCACTATTGACAGAAAAAGGAATTGACTGGGTTGAGAAAAATCAATTTGGAATCCAACTTGATAAAAGAATACGAGGTAAATGGTCAACGGATTGGTATAAATTCGTTAATAATCCTATAAGTCATGAAATTGAGGGTAAAAGTTTTATCGAATATGATTATGGAGATTTAGGCTTTAACTTTAATCATATTAATTGTCAGAAAGGTGGGGAAAGTAATGCTTTTAATTGTTTAAATACTTTTTTAAATAAAAGACATAAAAACTATTCAAAAAAAATGTCAAGTCCACTAACTGCTGAAGATTCTTGTTCACGACTAAGTCCTCATCTTAGTTTTGGTACAATTTCTATCAAAAGTATAATTAAAAATATTAAAAATAAAGAACAAAAAAATTCCGATAATATCTCAATACATTCTTTTAAAAAAAGATTAGCCTGGCATTGTCATTTTATTCAAAAACTATATGACCAACCAGATATTGAATCCGAAAACTTGCATCCATTGTACAATGGATTAAGAGAAAATAGTTTTAACTTTGACTATTATGAAAGCTGGAAAAAAGGGAAAACTGGATTTCCTTTTTTAGATGCTTGTATGCGATTCTTAAATGTAAAAGGTTGGTTGAATTTTAGAATGCGAGCAATGATTGTATCATTCGCATCATATCAACTTTGGTTAGATTGGAAAAAAACTTCTAAGTTTTTGGCTAAGAAATTTACAGATTATGAACCAGGTATTCATTACCCGCAGATACAGATGCAGTCAGGAACCACTGGAATAAATACTATTCGTATGTACAGTGTAATTAAACAATCATATGATCAGGATCCAGAGGGTATATTTATCAAAAAGTGGGTGCCAGAATTAAGAAACCTTCCTGATAATCTTGTTCATGAGCCATGGAAGATAAATTTTTTGGAAGAAAAAGAATATAACTTTAAAGTTGATAAACATTACTTAAGACCAATTGTTGATAATAAATTGAGAACAAAAATGGCTAAAGATATGATATGGTCAATAAGAAAGAAACCAGAGGCTAAAGAAATTTCACAACAAATTGTATTGCAACACGCTAGTATGAAAAGGTAAATATTTAATAATTGATTGATTTATGGTAAATGATACTGGAGATCGACACGCCCCCCTTTAGCTAAAATGTTAATTAATAAAAAAAATTACTGACAATTTTCTATATCTACCTTTGTGTCAAGGAATTCATCTCCATTATAATTAGTTTTTACACCTTTTATAGTAGAAGCATCTTCAAAATCAAAGCCAGTACTTATTCTTACATATTTTTCATCAATACATTTTTTATGAGATGGATCAAATGCTATCCAACCTAGATCATTTATAAATATTTCTACCCACGCATGTGTGGTGTTTTCACCTGAATTTGTTTCTTCTAATAAAAAACCATTAATATATCTGGCTGGAAGATTATTAAATCTAGCAGCACTTATAAGTATATGCGCAAAATCTTGGCAAACTCCTTTTTTTTGTTTTAAAGCATCTTTGGAACTTGTAGATGTTGTTGTTGAACCACTTACGTAATTAATAGAATTTGAAACTGTTAAATTTAATTTGTGAGCAAATTCAATAAGGTTATTGTTGTTTTTTTTTGCTTCGTTTGAAATTTTTTCAATTTTCTCACATGGTTTTGTTAAATCTGTATCCCTTAAAAAACAAAGGGGATTAACCTTTTCTTTTAAACCTTTGACAATACCAGATAAATCCTTTGTTTTTAATATTCCTTTAGAAGTAATTCTGTGTTGTCCACTAAAATTATTAATAAAAATATTTTGTACTCTATGCCCTAATCCATCAATGTGAGATTCAACTATTTTACCACTACTGGAAGATGTTTCCCATTCTAGTATTTCTTGATTATGGCATATTGATGGATAAAGTTTTAAACATTGTATAAGCCTTGGTACTGTTGAACTATACTTGTAAGTTGTTGAGTGAGTAATTTTAATTTTCATATTTCTAAACCAAAAAAGTATTTTTGCTCAAATTTTTTATAAACAAAATTTATTTCTTCAATAAAAGATTTTAAAAATTCATGTAAACCAATTTCTGAAATCTTATCTGCATTCAAATTTTTTATATTTTTATACATTAGTCCTATTTTTTTGTTTGAAGAGGAGGTTTGTTTATAAAATTTTGATAATCTTCCTAAATGATGATTAATCTTCTCAACTGAGAAAATTAAAGACCTTGGACAAGTCATATTTAGAATTAAAAAGTCTATAATCTTGGTATATGAAATTTCTTGCCCTCCATACGCCCACTTAAATGCCCTGAATGATGAAATTGACCTTAACATCAAACTCCATTGAAAATTGTCAATATCACCCCCAACATAATTAATACTTGGAAGTAAAATAAAATATTTAACATTGATAATTCTTGCAGTAAAATCTGCTCTTTCAAAATATGTTCCCAATATTAAAAAATCATATCCATCATTAATTAGTTGAGTGTTAAGTATTGTACCTCTAATTAAATTCACTTGTTTTTTTATCCATTCAATAATTTCAGGTAATTCTTTTAAGAGACTTTTAGTATCTTTCATATTTTTATCTAGCTCGTGATATGACGAGTTAACTGCATTCCAAACTTCGAGTGTTACCGCAGTTCTAACCATTCTTATATTTTCTCTTGCTGTTTTTATACAGTTTTTTACTGAAGAAGAGTTTTCTGATTCAAAAAGTAAATAAAAAATAATTTTTTCTTTAGATATTTTTTTATGTTTCTTTAAATATTCATTTTTGGTTCCTGAAGTTTCTAGAATTGACTCCCATTCGTTTGTGTAACCTCTTTCAGTATTAGGAATTAAAGAAATTCTGTACCCGACCTCTAAAAGTCTAGCTAAGGAATCGGCTCGCTCAATGTATCTAGCTGACCAAAATAAATTTTCTGCAGTTCTGCTTAACATTTTAATTATTCATTTAGTATCCATGTATCTTTAACTCCTCCACCTTGAGATGAATTTACCACCAATGAACCTTGAGTTAAAGCTACCCTTGTTAGTCCCCCGTCAACTAATTTTGTTTTGTTTGCTCCAACTAAACAAAATGGTCTAAGATCAACGTGTCTAGGAGATAATTTTTTTTTATCAAAAATCGGTACTGAGGATAATTCAAGTATGGGTTGTGCTATATAGTTTGCTGGATTAGAAAGAATTTTTTTTCTAAAAATTTCAATTTCTTTTTTCGACGATTTACTCCCAATCAATAAACCATACCCCCCAGAGCCATGAACCTCTTTAACAACTAATTTATTTAAATTATTAAGAACGTATTTTTTTGCGTCTTCTTCACAACATCTCCATGTTTTGACATTTTCTAATATAGGTTCTTCACCTAGGTAAAATTTAATTATTTCAGGAATGTAAGAATAAATTGCTTTATCATCAGCGACACCTGACCCTGGGGCGGAACAAATATTTATATTGCCAGACTTATAAGAATCAAATAAGCCAGGAATCCCAATAAGTGAGGAACTATCAAAAGTGATTGGATCAATAAATTGATCATCAATTCTTCTATAAATAATATCAACCTTTTCTGGGCCTCTAGTTGTTTTCATATATGTTATTGATTCATCAACGAAAAGATCAGTTCCTTGAACTAACTCAACTCCCATAAGGTCAGCTAGAAAACTATGTTCATAATAAGCGCTATTCAAAGAGCCAGGAGTTAGAATTACAACTTTTGGTTCTTTGGTACATTTTTTTGGGGCTAGACTTTTAAGAACATCTAACAAATAACTTGGATAGTTTTCTACTGTTTCAATTTTTAATTTTTCAAATAATTCTGGAAACATTCGCATCATTATTTCTCTATTTTCAATCATATACGAAACTCCAGACGGAGTTCGGCAATTATCCTCAAGAACTTTAAAAATATTTTCATTAATTCTTACAATATCAGACCCAATTATTGGGCTGTAAATTTTTTTGGGAACCTTAAAACCAATCATCTTTACTTCATATGCAGGGTTTTTATAAATTAAATTTTCCGGTATTAATTTTGCTTTTATAATTTCACCAGAATTATAAATGTCATTAAGAAAAGCATTGATAGCTAATGATCTTTGAATAATCCCTTTTTTAATTTTTTTCCATTCTATTGAAGAGATTATTCTTGGAAACATATCAAAAGGAATTAAGCGCTCTGAAGAATCAAAGTTATTATACACAGAAAATGTAATGCCTATCTTTTTAAAAAGATTTTCAGCTTCATTTTTTTTTTTTACAACCACATTTTCTGGTAAAGATTTAGCCCAATCATATATTTGGTTATAAAATTTTCTTACTTTTGAGTTTTTATAAACTTCGTTATACATCTTCTTTCACTTGTTATCGGAGTAGAAAGAGACAAACGAATGCGTTCCTTCGGCTTCAAACCTACTTCCGACCTAAATGGTTGAACGTTTATTTAAGGTTATAACTTATATTTTTCTAAATCAAGAATTAATGATAAGATTTTTAAAAAAGATGTACCGATTTTTTTTTTAATAAAAGTAAATATTTCAAAATATGTATATATATTTCGGAAAATTTAAATTAGGATTTTTCTTTAATAAACAATCTCTCACCTTCAAATATTTCAATCTTTATGTTTGGGTTTTGTTTCATTTTATTAATGATAATATCTTTAGACACTTCAGCGTGTTTTTGGGATTCAAATTTATTTATTACGACACTGTGTAAATTTGTCACTCTTAGAACTTCAATTGACAAAATTCCAGGGAGTTTTTTAATTAGTTCGTGTTCAGCATAGGCTTGCATTGCATCTGCCTCAATTTCTGAAGCAAATTTTAGATTTACGATTCGAATATACATATTTCTAAATTAATATAATAATTGTTTTTTGAAAGTTTTAATTTATCATTTTCATTAAATATTTTTTACTTAATTAATTGACGTTTTTCGATTCCTTTTTTCTTTAAGTATTTTACCTTTAAAAAAAAACATTCATTACCAGATTTTAATTATGGTAAGTATAAGTGGCTTGAGTTCAGCATTTCCTAAAAATAAAGTTTTTCAGGAAGAAATAAAAGCTGTAGGTAGAAGATTGTTTTCATCAAAGACTAATTTTGAGAAAATAGCAAAAGTCTATGATAACTCAGGTGTAAAAACGAGATTTCTTGTAGAGGAATTAGGCTGGTATATTAATGAACATAACTGGTCTGAGAGAAACTTTTTGTTTAAAAAAAATGCCTTATGTCTTTTAAAAAAATCCATATCAGACACAATTGAAAAAACAAATGTAAAACCAGAAGAAGTTGGAGGTATAGTTTTTGTAAATAGTACAGGTATTGCAACTCCAACAATTGACGCTGAAATTTTTAATCTTTTCAATTTTAAAAATGAAATAATAAGATTACCTATCTTTGGCTATGGATGCTCAGGAGGTGTGTTGGGTCTTAATCGGGCCGTTGAAATATTTAAAAATAAAAAAAAACCTATCCTTGTTTGTAATGTTGAACTTTGTAGTCTTACTTTTCGATCTCAGATTTTCAGCAAAGAAAATATAGTAAGTTCAGCTTTGTTTGGAGATGGAGCTATTTCTTATTTAGTTAGTGACGATGGAAATTGCGATGTGAATAATACAATGGAATATACTTGGAAAAATTCATTAAGTTTAATGGGGTGGGGTGTGGAAAATGATGGTTTGTCGGTAATTTTTGATAAAACTATTCCTGAATTTATTGTTAAAGAATTACCAATTCTTTTAAATAAATTTAGAATGAAAGAAGTAGATGGATATGTTCTTCATTCAGGAGGAATGAAAATTATTGAGGCTTACAAAAAAATTCTTAAAAATAATGAAACTGTTCAAGAGTCACAAAGAGTTTTATCTAACTTTGGAAATGTCTCTTCTGTTTCAGTTTTATTGGTTTTAAAAGAAATTTTAAAAAAAAATTACAAAGGGAATTTTTTAATGAGTGCTCTTGGACCTGGTTTTACAGCTGGGTTATGTAGTTTAAAAATTAGTTAGGATGATTGATACTTGTCTAATGGTATATATTATTTTTTCTAGGTTATTTGAGCTTATCCTAAGTAAAAAAAACACTAGCAGATTGCTTCAAGATGGGGCAATAGAATATTACAACTTTCATTACAAATTTATAGTTTTATTTCATATTATATTTATCTCATTTTTTTTTTTAAAGTCTTTTTCAAATACAATAATTAATATTGAGTATCTATATTTATTTTTTATAGTTCAAATACTGAGATATAAAATTATTCATGAACTTGGAAAGTTCTGGACTACAAGAATAATAGTAATTAATAAACCTCTGGTAAAAACATGGATGTTTAGGTATTTAAGGCATCCAAATTATATTATTGTATTTTTAGAAGTAATGTTAGTTTGTTTATTTTTTAATGATCTTTTTTCTTTAATCTTGTTTTCTTTTGTAAATTTAATTTTGATTGGTATTAGAATTTTTTTTGAAGAAAAAGCTAATAATCATCGACGTAGGTTATAGTTTTATTATGTATATTTGTTAGATCAAAATTTATATTTATTTAACTATAATGTCTGCAACTCTCTTAGGGTTTTCAAGAAATGAGAAATGCCCACAGTTTTCAATAACTTCGAATTTTTTAAGTCCCAATAATTTTTGAGATTCTTTTCTATCAGATTCATTAGCCCAATCGTGACTTCCATAAATTAATTTTATTGGTGAACGTATTTTATGATAATCATTTTTTGCTGAAGACCAGCTATGAAAGTTCGATAAAACATTTCTAAAATGATAAACATAATGCTTTTTTCCTAATGACGAGCAAAGTAGTTGCAGGTATTCTTCTGAAAATTTTTTTTTGTCTACAAATCCACCCTTCATCACATTTTTAAGAATAATTTTATTTTCCAAACTTGAAAAAAAATTTCCAACCAAAGGAAGTCCAATATGAAACATAATAAACTTTGCAAAAAAATTTCCCCTACCAATTCCTTCACCAAAATAACTGTCATAGTCATAAGGATTAAATAAAAATATTTTTTTTATTAGTTTTGGAATTTTAACTGCAATTGTGGCTGGAAGAACACCTCCAATTGATTCGCCAGCAAGAGTAATATCCTTAATTTGAAGTTTTTTTATTAATTCAATTACACAATTAGTAAAAAACTCCTGATTATAATTTGTGCTTTTATTAATTGGAGAATCACCATAACCAGGAAGATCAATCAGATAAATTGAAAATTTATTTTTCAAAATCTCTGATAAGTTTTCTGAGTATTCAAGTCTATTTCTAATAGTATGAAATAGCATTAAGGGTTTACCTTTACCTAAAACTTTGTATCTAATATAAGTGTCATCTGATAAATTAAATTTTTTAATAATATTACTCACAATTTAATATTTCACAATTTTCTAAATAATTTCAAGAACTAGGAATGCATAATTGAAATGCATTTTTATTAGGAAGCTAATTATACTTTTTGATATTTCCAAATTGTTGTTAATTTGAAATGAAAAGTATAGTCTTGCTAGAATTATTTATGAAAGTTATGTATTATCCATTTTAAATTTAGGAGTTTAAAACTATGGAATTTTCTGGAACAAATAATTATGTCTCAACCTTAGATCTGACAGTTGCAGTTAATGCTTCCATAAACTTGGAAAGACCACTTTTAGTCAAAGGTGAGCCTGGGACTGGGAAAACCGAATTAGCGAGACAAGTAGCAAATGCGTTAAACCTTGAAATTATTGAATGGAATATAAAATCAACAACGAAAGCTCAACAAGGTCTCTATGAATATGACGCTGTCAGTAGATTAAGGGATAGTCAGATGGGAGAAAAAATAAAAGATATAAGTAAATATATTAAAAAAGGAAAAATATGGAATGCCTTTGAGTCAAAAAAAAAATCAGTTCTTTTAATTGACGAAATTGATAAAGCAGACATTGAGTTTCCTAATGATTTGTTACAGGAGCTTGATAAAATGGAATTTTATGTCTACGAAACAGGTCAAACAATTAAAGCTGACAATAGACCAATCGTTATAATCACTTCGAATAATGAAAAAGAGTTACCTGAGGCTTTTTTAAGAAGATGTTTTTTTCATTACATTAAATTTCCAGAAATAGAAACTTTAAAAAAGATTGTTAATGTTCACTTTCCCAAAATTAAAAAATCACTATTAGACTCGGCTTTAAAAACTTTTTTTAAAATTAGAGAGGTACCAGGATTAAAAAAAAAACCCTCAACTTCCGAAGCTCTTGATTGGATAAAACTTCTTTTAATAGAGGACTTAGACCCTTCGGATTTAAAAATTGATAGAAAAAAATTACTTCCAAAACTTTATGGTGCATTGATTAAAAATGAACAGGATATTCAGCTTTTTGAGCAATTAGCATTTATGTCTAGAAATAATGTATAAAAATGTTTTTAGATTTTTTTCTGAAGTTAAAAGATTCTAAAATTCCCGTTTCTTTAAACGAATTTCTAGTTTTTTTAGAGGCACTAGATTTGAATTTTGTTCAGTATGATATTAACAAATTTTACTTCTTGGCACGTACATGTTTGATCAAAGATGAAAAATTGATTGATAAATTTGACATTATTTTTGGTGAGTATTTTGAATCAATTGAAAGAATAAAAATAGAAGATGTTTTAAAATTTTCGAATATACCAAATGATTGGTTAAAGAAATTATTTGATAAAAAGTTTTCAAATGAAGAGATTAAGAAAATAAAATCACTTGGGGATTTTGATAAATTAATAGAGACCTTAAAAAAAAGACTTGCGGAACAAAAAAATCGTCATGAAGGAGGTAATAAATGGATAGGAACATCAGGAACATCACCTTTTGGTTCCTATGGTTATAATCCTGAGGGAATAAGAATAGGTCAACATAAAAGTATTCATAGAAAAGCTATTAAAGTTTGGGATAAGCGACTTTTTAAAGACTTCGACGATACACAGACATTAGATAATAGAGGTTTTCAGGTTGCACTGAAAAGACTAAGACAATGGGCAAGAACGGGCTCAGAAGAGGAGCTTGATGTAGAAGAAACAATTAAGCATACAGCAAAAAATGGTTATCTTGATATAAAAAATCGAAAAGAAAAAGAAAACAGTATCAAAATACTTTTATTTTTAGATGTTGGTGGTTCAATGGATGATCATATTCTAAATGTAGAAAGATTATTTAATGCTGCAAAAAATGTTTTTAAAAAATTAAATTACTTTTATTTTCATAATTGTCTTTATGAAGGTGTGTGGAAAAAAAATTCAAGAAGATGGGAGGAAAGACTTTCTACAGAGCAGATTATTAGGACATATAGTAAAGATTATAAGTGTATTTTTGTTGGTGATGCAGCTATGAGTCCATATGAAATACTTATGCCAGGGGGAGGAAATGAGCATTTTAATGAAGAAACCGGCAAAGTTTGGCTTGAAAGAGCAGTTAATAAATGGCCATCAAATTTATGGATAAACCCTAATCCTAAAAAATATTGGGACTCATATCATTCAACTTCAATTATAAAAGAAATTTTTAACAAACGGATGGTACATTTAAGTGTTAAGGGAATAAAAGAGGGGACAAAAATTTTAACAAATAATAATTTTTGAAGTTTAAATTTTTGTTAAATTTAAAATATGGATTATCGTTTATTAATTTTAAAAAATATTTCATAAAATATTTACTTTTGAAAAAGTTATTATTTGTTAAGCTTACATTATGGCAGAAATTACTGACTACAGAATAACAGGATTAAAAACATCAATTCATTCACTTCGACTCCGAATTGGTCTTTTGTGGAGTTATTTAAATCAGAAAAATAAAATTAAATTAGCAGTGAGTGATATTAAAGAAAAAGATAATCATAAAATAAAATCTTCAATTGATTTAGCACAAAAAAATAATACTCAGAACGGCCAAGTAGAATACAAAAAAGATATTGATAAAAAAGCTACTCTTAATAATAAACTTAAAAATAATACATTGGATGAGCGAAAAATAATTTCTAAAGACGATAATGGTCTAATTACTATTCTTCCTGGAGAATGTGCGATTAATCAAGGAGAGAAAGGTAATTCAGCTTTTTTAATTATTTCAGGGTCATTTAATGTTGAGATAGATGATAAAGTTGTTGGAGGAATGTCTTCGGGAGAAATTTTTGGTGAGCTTTCACTTATTCTTGGGGAGGAGAGAAAAGCCACTGTAAGGGCTGTGACAGGATCCGAGCTTGTGGAGATAGATGCTTCTTTTTTAAAAGATTATTTTCTTTCAGCCAAAACTTCTCCGGATAAAGCTAGTAAATCTAACCTAGAAACACAAAGTATAATTAAAGATTTATCTCTTGAACTTGGTAAACAAAAAGGACAACAGATTAACTTTACTAAAGAAGAAGTAATTGAAGCAGTTAAGGACGAAACTCAAGTAATTAAATCTCTTGCAATTCAACTACATAAGAGATTATCTCAAATGATTTTAAAAGAAAAGAAAAGTCAATTATAATGATTTAGCATCGAAATTATTTCTAAGCTTACAATATATATTTTTTCTAAATTAAAGCCTTAAAGTGAAATTACATAATTAATTTATTTGCAAAAAAAAAGCCCGACTAATTAGCCGGGCTTTAAATTAAAGATTAAAATCTGTTAGAATCTATTTCTCAGCGCAAGCGTAAGAATTGATTTC
>NZFP01000004.1 GCA_002689325.1 Rickettsiales bacterium | reverse complement strand
TTTTTTAGTAACAAAAAATTTTGATGTTATACTAGACTGGAATAGATCGAATTACTTTGCTTTAACCGTTTTTTTATTATCCGATGAAGTTATTAAATAGTCATATCTTAATAAGAAAAATTTTATTTGTTTTCTTGATGTCCATAATTGCTAGTTGTTCGGAAACAACCTTCTTAATTAATTCTGCAAAAAGAATAGGTACATGGGGAGACAATCCAACTTATAAAGTAGGCAACCCCTATAAAATTAATGGTAAATGGTATTATCCGGCTATAAATTATGAGTATGATGAGGTTGGATATGCGTCATGGTATGGCCCAGGTTTTCACGGGAAAAAAACAGCTAATGGAGAGATTTTCAATCAAAATTTAATTTCAGCTGCTCATAGAACTTTACCTCTTCCTTCTATTGTTAAAGTAACTAACTTGGAAAATGGCAGAGTAATCTCTTTTGTAAGAGTGAACGATAGGGGACCATTTGCCAAGAATAGAATAATAGATCTTTCAAAGGAAGCAGCTAAAGAACTGGGCTTTGTAAATAGAGGTATTGCAAAGGTTAGGGTTGAGATACTTGAAGATGAATCCAGAAAGTTTGCCAATGAGTTAGTTCAATCTAAGAATAAAGCTAAGTCTGCTAAGATTCAAAATATAGAAAAGAAAAACTTAAATCCTCCAGTTCAAGAGATTAAAAGTGATGATAAAGAAAATAAAGCAGTTAAGGAAAAAAGTGAAACTGATGAAAATTTTGTTTTAAAAGATAATAAGATAGCAATTCAGGTTGGTGCATTTACAGACCATAGAAACGCAAAATCTCTTATTGAAAAGCTTTCAGAATTCAAAGCCTATATTAAAAGAGAATTTATAGACGATAAATATATTTACAGAGTCAGAATAGGGCCTTTAAGCAATATTAATTTAGCTAACCAATTACAAGACAAACTTTTTCAACTCGGTTATACCTCTTCGCATCTAGTAATGAATTAAAATGAATAAACTTTTAATCTTTTTACTTTTCATTATCAAAACTTCACTTGTTCAAGCCATTGAAACACCAGCTAAACAAGGAATTCTTTACGATTATGAAACAAAATCTGTTCTTTTTGAAAAAAATTCTGATGAACTGATGTCACCTAGTTCAATGAGTAAAATAATGACAATTTATTACTTGTTTAAAAAAATTAAAGATGGAGAAATATCTATTGATGATGAATTTGAAGTTAGTAAAAAAGCCTGGAAAAAAGGCGGATCTAAAATGTTTGTGAATTTAAAGTCAATGGTTAGAGTTGAGGATTTAATTAGAGGCATAATTGTGCAATCCGGAAACGATGCTTGTATTGTTGTTGCAGAGGGTATCTCTGGAAGTGAGAATATTTTTGTTGATGAACTCAATGAGTTAGCTAATGAAATTGGTCTAGAAAGTTCAACTTTTACAAACTCAACAGGTTGGCCAGATAAAAAACACTTAATGACTGTTAATGACCTTCTTAAATTAACTGTTAGGACTATTGAAGATTTTCCTGATTTATATCGTTATTATTCTGAAAAAGAATTTACTTATAACAACATCAAGCAATTAAATAGAAACCCATTGCTTTTTAGACCTATTGGTTCAGATGGACTAAAAACAGGACATACATCTTTAGGAGGTTATGGTCTTGTGGCAACAGTAAAAGATAAAGACAGAAGGTTAATTTTAGTACTTAATGGTTTAAAATCTAGTGCTCAAAGATCAAAAGAATCTGAAAGATTAATGAAAATTGGTTTCAACCAGTTTAAAAGTATTAAGATTGCACACAAAAAAAAAGAGTTAGGGAAAATACCTATTTGGTCTGGGAAAAAAAAGGAAGTTAGCTTTTATACAAAAGATGATATCTCTATAACCGTACCTAAGAGAGATAGAAAAAAAATAAATTTTAAGATCAGATACCAATCACCTTTGGTTGCTCCCGTAGAAAAGGACCAACATATTGCTGATTTTTTAATTAAAAAAAATGATAAAACAATAAAATCATATAAATTATATGCGAAGGATAAGATAAACAAATCAAATTTTTTTTCTAAAATGATTTTAAACTTTAAATTTCTTCTATTCGGAGAAAGTTTAATTGCAACACAATGACAAAATTTATAGCTTTTGAAGGTATAGATGGAAGCGGAAAATCTACTCAATTAAAGTTACTAACTAAATCACTAGGTTTAAAAGGAATCAAATTTTTTTGCACAAGAGAACCTGGTGGTTCTAATATTTCAGAGCAAATAAGAAAAATTTTAGTTAGAAAACAAAAAGAAGACATTTTGCCACTAACTGAGCTTCTATTAATTTACGCTGCAAGACACGAACACTTAAAAAAAAAAATAATACCAAGTTTAAAAAATAAAATAGTCTTGTGTGATAGATATTTTTACTCAACCTATTGTTATCAAATCTTAACAAGTAATATTCCTTTTACTACACTGAAGTATTTGCATAGTACAATTACAAATAATCTTATGCCTGATTTAACAATTGTTATTGATCTTGATTTTAAAACTGGAATTAAAAGAAGTCTTAAAAAAAAAAATAAGGAAACTAGGTTTGAATTTAAAGATAGTTCATTTCACAAAAAAGTATCAATTGGTTTTAAAAAATTAGGGAAAAAGAAAAAAGTTAAAATATTTAATGGTGATAGGAGTAAAAATGAAATTCATAAAAATATAGTAGATTTTTTAAATAAAAAAAGAATATTAAATAAACAAATCCCATATTATTATGATAAGTGATTACGACATTATTAAAAAAAGCTATCACCGTGAGTTTGATCTCATAACTAAACTTTACTTAAAAGACAAATTTCCTCACTCTTTAATTTTTCATGGACCAAAGGAATCAGGAAAACGAAAGTTTTTGGACATTTTCATAAAAAGTATTTACAAAGAACTCAACATTGATCACTTTATCTTTGAAATTAATAGTGACGAAAAAATTGCAATGGTCGATGATGTTAGAAATTTTATTAACCAATGTAATTTAACAAATTCAGTAGATAATATTAATAAAAGCTTCCTTGTAATAAATAATTTAGAGTTACTTAATAAAAATTCAGTTATTGCCTTACTTAAAACTATAGAAGAACCACCCCCAAATACTATTTTAATATTGATTACTCATAATTTAAAACTTATTCCTAAAACAATTCAATCGAGGTGTGTTAAAATCAAGTTTAATCCTCATCAACTTTTAGCTAGTAAATATGAAAATAAAAGTGAACAAGAAAACCTTCTTATATCAGATGGCTCTCCCAGTATGTATAACCTTCTTCAATCTAATGATGGGAATTTAATTAAGGGTGAAATTAAGAAAATTTTAGAATCTCAGACATTTAAATATGTAGATTTTGAAAATTTTTTTTTAAAAATTTCAAATAATTTTGATATTTATCTTCCTTTAGTTATAAATTTAATTTTCCATAATCTAAAATTATACTTTAAAAGTAATATTTGTGATTTAAACAAAAAACAAAAAATTTTAACTTTCTTAGATTTTATAAGAAATAATTTTAGAAAGGATTTTTTTTTAGATAAAAAAAAGATTTTATTTTTAATTTTTAATGAATATTTTTCCTTAGAACTAAGTTAATGAAAAAAATATATATAACCACACCCATATTTTATGTAAATGATCTTCCCCACATCGGTCACTCTTACACCTCAATTATATGCGATACTCTAGCAAGATTTTATAGACTAAATAATTTTGATGTTCTTTTTACTACAGGCACAGATGAACATGGTTTAAAAGTTGAAAAGGCTGCAAAGAAAAGTGGAATGTCACCAAATAACTTTGTTGATAAAGTTTCACAAAACTTTAGAGAATTATTAAAAAAAATTGATTCAACTAACACAGATTTTATAAGAACAACAGAAAATCGACATAATATTGCCTGTAAATCATTCTGGAATATTCTTTGTGATAATGACCAAGTGTACTTAAGTAAATATAAAGGATGGTATTCAATTAAGGATGAGGCCTTCTATCAGGAAAAAGAACTTATAAAAAAGAATGATTCTTTTTATACAGTTGACAATGAAAAAGTGGAATGGATTGAGGAAGAGAGTTTTTTTTTTAAACTTTCTCAATGGGAGAATTATTTGCTAAATTATTATGAAGAACACCCTGAATTCATTCAACCTAAATCAAGACGGAATGAAGTAATTAGTTTCGTTAAATCTGGGTTAAAAGATCTTTCAATATCCAGAACTAGTTTTAAGTGGGGCATAAATGTTAAAAAAAATAGTAATCACATTATGTATGTTTGGATTGATGCACTTGTTAACTATTTAACCTCCTTAGGGTACCCAGATTTAAAAAAAAAAAAAGAATATTGGGACGAATGTATTCACGTAATAGGTAAAGATATTTTGAAATTTCACGCTGTCTATTGGCCGGCAATGCTGATGGCTGCAAACCTCCCTTTACCAAAAAGAATATTTGCCCATGGTTGGTGGACTAATGAAGGAAAGAAAATTTCTAAGTCTTTGGGCAATGCAATTGACCCTAATAAAATTATAAATACTTATGGATTGGATCAATTTAGGTATTTTCTTTTAAGAGAAGTAACATTGGGACAAGATGGAGACTTTTCAGAAAAGGCTTTAAAAAATAGAGTTAACTCCGATTTATCAAATAACTTTGGAAACTTAGTACAAAGAATAATTAAATTCCTTTTTAAAAATTTTGAAGGTGTTATTCCTTTTCAACTTGATTCAAATTCTCTGAATAATCATCCATTGAAAGATAGTTATTTTCTTTTTTCAAAAGTAGAAAAGTTGATTACTAATTTTGAGTTAAGTAAGGGTATTGATGAAATTTTTATTTTTATAAGTAGTCTAAACAAGTTTATGGATGAGTCTGAGCCATGGAACATGATGAGAACTGATAGAGAATTAACTGGAAAAATTTTAACTCAATTAATTGAGGGCTTAAGAGTTATTGGAATTATTTTACAACCCTTTTTACCAATTGCTTCTAAATTACTTCTTGATACATTGAATATAGATAATAAATTAAGAACGTTTGAATATTTAAATTCAAAAAATTTTTTAAAAAAAGGACACAAACTTAATGAACCAAAAGCATTATTTCCAAGATTTGAATAAAATAGTCGATTCACATTGTCACCTTGATTTTCAAGATTTTGATAACGATAGAGATAAAATAATCAATAATGCAAAAATAAGTAATGTTGATTATTTCTTAACAATCTCAGTTAACCTTGAAGACTTTGATAAAGTTTATGAAGTAACTCAAAATTATGAGAATATTTGGTGCACCACAGGTATTCATCCAAATAATGTTGGTTTAAAAATTAACTCTGTTCAATTTGAGAATATTAAAAGAAATATCTTGGGCAATCTTAAAAACAATAAAGTTGTTGGATTAGGTGAAACTGGTTTGGACTTCTTTAGAGGTAAAGAAAATAGAAAAAATCAGATAGAATCTTTTATGTTACATCTTTTTTTATCAGGAGATAAAAAGTATCCTACTATTGTTCATACAAGAGAGGCAGATGATGATACAATAAATTGCTTAAATGAATCTGTAAAAAAATATTCGTCTACAGGTCTTATTCATTGTTTCACATCTACAAAACAATTTGCTAAAAAAGCTCTTGATAATGGCTTTTATATTTCATTTTCAGGAATAATAACTTTCAAGAATGCAATTGATTTAGTTGATGTTGTAAAATATGTACCGTTGGACAAAATTTTAGTGGAAACTGACTCACCTTATCTAGCACCGGTACCATTCAGAGGAAAAAGAAATGAACCATCATATGTCAACTACACATTAGAAAAAATTTCTCAAATCAAAAAAATTAAAAAAGATGAATTGATAAAAATTACTACTAAAAACTTCTTTACTTTATTTTCCAAAATTAAAAATGACTATCGAGATTGAAATATTAGGTTGTGGAAGTTCTTCGGGAGTTCCTGCTATCGGAAATAACTGGGGTTCCTGCAATCCAAATAACCCTAAAAATAGAAGGCTACGTTCTTCAATATTAGTTAAGAGTAACCAATCAACGATAATTGTAGATGCTACTCCAGACTTGAGGCAACAACTTTTAAATGCAAATGTTAAGTCTCTTGATGCTATATTTATTACTCATACACATTCTGATCATATAAATGGAATTGATGATTTTAGGTTTTTAAATGTTATAATGAACAGAGATCTTAATCTTTATGCCACCAAAGAAGTGTTAAAGAAAATCAAAGAAAGATTTGGCTATGTCTTTGAAAAATTAGTACCTGAGGCTAATGGTTTTTATTATAAACCATGTTTAATACCTCATGAAATATCATCAGATTTTAATATTAATGACCTGAAAATTTCTAGTTTTGAACAAAATCATGGGTTTATGAACTCAACTGGCTTTAGATTTAATAATTTTGCATACTGTACGGATGTATTGGAGTTTGATAAGAAAGCTCTAAAAAAGCTTGAGGGACTTGACTTATGGATCGTGGATTGCCTAAGATTTAAACCTCATAAAACTCACGCTCATTTTGATAAAGTAATGGAGTGGATGGAACTATTGAAACCCAAAAAAACAATTCTCACTCACATGAACTATGAGGTTGATTATGACTTTATAATGTCAAAAGTACCAAAAAACTGTATTGCAGCCTATGATGGATTAAAAGTAAAAGTATAAATTTTGTGGAGAAAAAACATACCTCCATTAAATAGTAGATAGTATCATATTAATTTGTTCTTTTTCCGCCAAATTAATGTTTTTTTTATGCCTTCATTTAAACTTACTTCTGACTTCCAGCCCAATTCTTTTTTCGCTTTTTTACAGTCTAGAACTAAATTAAATTTAATTGTGGGCGCTGTAACATTTTTTTTTATTTTTATATTTCTACCTGTAGTCTTAATTATTAATTTTACTAAATCTAATATTTTAACACCTATTTCAGAACCACAGTTATAAATTTCATATTTATTTTTTTGTTTTCTTATCGCCAATTCAATAAATTTTATCAAATCTGAAATATACAAGAAGTCTCTTATTTCATTACCTTTCCCCCAAATTGTAATTTCCTTTTTAGCATTCATTACTTTTGAAATCGTTGCTCCAAGCACATGACTTTTTTCTAAATCAAACTTATCATAGGGACCATAAATATTACTATGACGTATTATAGTAAACTTTGTATTTAAAAAATTAGAGTAAAATTTACAAAGTTTTTCAATATAAACTTTTGTCCAACCAACTCCAAAATATTTGTCTATTATTTGATAATTAAATTTTTTTTCATTTTGTTTCCTATGGCTACTTTGATACATAACAGTGCAACTAAAAAAAATATAATGTTTAATATTATTATTTTTAAAGATCTGTTTTAAAATGTTTACATTCATTAAAGCATTGTCGTTTACATGAATATGTGGTCTATCAATAATATCTTTTACACCAGAAGTTACAGCCGCAGCATTAATTAGAATATCTATATTATCAAAAATATTATTAGTTTGTTTTGTGTTTTTAAGGTCACATTTAATCCATTCAATATTGGTATTTTTAAAGGGGACTTTTTTATTATATGTAGCTTTTATTTTTAATTTTTTAGAAAAATAAAGTGCAATGTTTTTACCAATAAAACCAGTTGCACCAAGTATCATAATCTTTGTTTTTTTTTTTATTATTTTATTGATCATTGAATGAAAATTTTCTGTGCTTTTTTTTTTGATTCAAGAATTGAACCTTCAGTTCCAATATCAATAAATTTTGGGTTATTAATCTTAACTACACTTATTTTTTCATTATTTTTTATCATGCTAGGGATAAGTTGATTTTCTAAACTCATATATCCATTAGTTTTATATTTAATAATTCTTTTTTTTTTAAAAAAATATATTCCTGAATTAATATACCCAGGACCACTTTCTTTTTTTTCTAAAAAATTAATCAATTGATTCTTTTGATTGAAATCTATTTTCCCAAATCTTTTAGTGTTTTCCATATAATGACAAACTAGTGTTGATGAATTTTTTAAATTAATTGACTTCACAAGTTTCTTGATGCCACCAGCTAAAAAGCTATCGCCATTAAGAATTATTAAATTTTCTTTACATAGGTCTATCAAATTAAAAATAGAACCCGCAGTGCCTAGTTTCTTTTTTTCTTTAACAACTTTTTGATTTAAATTTTTAAATTCATTATTACTTACCCAATTTTCAATTTGTTCACTTTTGTATCCACTCGCATAAATAACATTTTTAAAATTTAAGTCTTTTATTTCTTTAATTAGCCAATAAAGAAAAGGTTTGTTATGAATGCTTATCAGTGGTTTTGGTTTATTTGGATAGAGATGTTTAATTCTTGAACCTAACCCTCCAACTAAAACGATAAATGAAATATTTTTTTTATTAAATTGTTTATTTTGATCCATAAATTATTTTTATTGAAACTAATAGATTATTGTTCTGGTACCTGAGTCGTCAATTTCTGGTTTAACATATAATTTATTTTTAAGATATTTTTCTATAAACTTATCTCTTTTTCCTTCCTTAAAGTAAGCAAGTACAAACCCACCTCCACCAGCTCCCATAATTTTATAGCCCAATATTTCTTTTTTATTCAATATATCTAATAAATCTGTGGTTTTTTTTGTTATCATCTTATTTGAGAGTTCTTTTTTCATCTCCCAGGTGTACTCAAGTAGTTTTCCAAATGTATCTATATCTTGGTTAATAAGGTTTGAATATGCCTCGTCGACAATTTTTTGCATTCTCATTAATATATCTTTTTTTTTATCTATATTTTTTAAAATTAATTGTGCCATTTGGGATGAATTTCTTTGCTCATCCGTATAGACTAAAAGTAATCTTCCTAAAAATTCAAATCTTTCATGATCTTTGAGAATTATTGGGTTGATTTTAAAAGTTTTATCTTTTTTTATTTTTACATAATTTAGATTTCCAAAAGAAGACGCAATTTGATCTTGTATGCCAACATTTTCTTTCAAATATTTGTTTTCTATTTGATATGAATTCTCTGCAAGTTTATATTTATCAAAACCTAGATTTTTTAAATTCATTATACAGTTACCTACCGCACAACAATATGCTGAACTGGATCCAATTCCACTTCTTGCTGGAAGGTCTGCGAAGTAAATAAATTCTAAATTTTCAAAAAATTTATAAAAACGTAGTGATTCACGAACTATTGGTTGTTTTATTTGATTAAGATCATTTGTAGCCTCTTTAATTCTCCATTGTACATGGTATTTTTTATCAGAATTTTTTGGTAGTCTTTTAACTACTGAGTAAGAATATTTTTGAAATGCTAGCGATATAAACGCTCCTCCATTATTAGTAAACCATTCTTCGTAATCAGTACTTCCTCCAAAGAATGAGATTCTAAATGGTGATTTAGAAATAATCATACTTATTATCTTACTAAATAATTTTTATTTTTTTTAATTTTTTTTCTCCAATAATCTAGTAAATCGTTAAGCGTTTTTTTATAATTATATTCAGGACTCCATCCAGTATGAGATTTAAACTTTTTACAATCGGGAACCTGCAAATCAGCATCTATTGGTCTAAATCTCTCAGAATCTTTTATTATTTTTAATTTTTTTTTTATTGAAGATATACTTATTAAAAATTCTAATATTTCCTTAATTGTCAAACTTTGATTACCACCAATATTATAACATTCACCAAAAACTGGCTTTACAGTAACTAGCATGAAATATGCTTTTACAGCATCTCTTACATCCGATATTGTTCTCAACGAATTTAAATTTCCAACATATATTTTATTTTCTGTTAACCCATTTTCTGCCATAGCTATTTGTTTAGCAAATGAAGATTCGGCAAATACATCGCCTCTTCTAGGACCCGTATGAGTAAACATTCTCGTTGTTAAAGTTTTAATCTTGTATGCTTGAAAGTAAAACTTTGATATTAAGTCAGTTCCAATTTTTGAGATTGCATAAGGAGATGCTGGATGAAAACTACATTCTTCTTTTATTGGTAGGTTTTCCTTACTTACTTTTCCAAAGATTTCAGATGACGAACATATATGACAAATGGTATTAGAACTATGTTCTTTTACTACTTCTAAAATATTATGTGTTCCTAAAATGTTAGTTTCGTAAGTATCTAAAGGACTAGTGAAACTTGTAAGTGGATAACTTTGTGCAGCTAAATGAAACAAGTAGTCAGGTTTACTTTTTTTCATTGCTGGAATAAGTGATTGATAGTCTCTAAGATCACCATAATGTAAATATATTCTTTTTTTTTTATTAATACTTTCTATATGAAATTCAATGTTTTCAAGTGAACTTCTCCATCTTACAAGTCCATGAATTTCCCAATTCGTATTTTTTATTAGATAGTCAAGTAAATGAGAGCCAACCATGCCAGTTATACCCGTAATAAATGCTATTTTTTTTTTCACAATAAATTTTCTCTTTTTAAATATTTTTTAAAAACGTCATAAATATATTTTATTTGATTATTGCCAAGGTTTTGGTGAATGCCAATAGAAAATCCATTTGTCATAATTTTACTGGCATTTGTAAGATTACCCACAACACGATGTTTAAATGTTTTTACAACTGGTTGAGATACAAAATTGCCCGATACAATTACTCTTGTTTCAACACCATTTTTATTTAGAAATTTACATAATTTATCTCTATTAATAACTTTAAGATTCTTAATTATTATCGTGAACCCAAACCAAGTGTGAAAAGATTTTTTTTTTTCATGTTGGTATATAAAGAAATCATTAAACTCTTTCATCAAATTCATTAAATTATGTGCATTATTTCTTCTTTTTTTTATAAAAATATCTAGCTTTTTAATTTGAGTCATCCCCATTCTCGCTTGTGGCTCTGTGAGTCTTAAGTTGTAGCCTTCGTTTACAAATAAAAAATTAGGATCAATTTTTGGATAATCTTTTGTCCATTTTTTTTTTTCATTTAAATTTCTTATCCATCCGTGTGATCTTATTATTTTCATAATTTCAGCTAGTTCATAGTCGTTAGTTACGGTTACTCCGCCCTCTAGACAAGTAATATGATGTGAAAAATAAAAACTAAAGCTTGAAGCTAAGCCAAACGCCCCTAAAAATTTATTATTATATTTAGCTCCCATTGATTCACATGTATCTTCAAGAAGAATAAGCTCTTTTTTTTTACATATTTTTGTTAGCTCTTTCATTTCGCAGGGGTTGCCATAGATTGGAATTGTTAAAATGCCTTTTGTTTTTTTTGAAATTGCTTTTTTGACTTGATCAATGTCTATATTCATAGTTTTTATATCACAATCAACAAAGACTGGTTTTAAACCGTATTGAGTAAGTGGAAATATAGATGTTGACCAAGCTAGTGCTGGTACTATTATTTCATCATTTTTTTTTAATCTTTTAGGGTAAAGATTACTCATCAATGCAGATATCATAAGAAGATTGGCTGATGAACCTGAATTACTTGATACTGCATATCTAAAACCAAACTTATCACAAATTTTTTTTTCAAAAGATTCAACTTGTTTACCCATGGTTACATTCGTAGTAATAAGTTGCTTTGTAAAATTAAATATTTCCTCAGCACCAAAGGTTGGTTCATGTAATTTAATTTTTTTTTTATTGTTTCTTTTAGAATGAAACTTTTGCCATTCATTTTTAATAGATTTGTATAAAAAATTTTTTTTCATTAAAAGGGGCCTTTAAATTCTTCTATTTCTTTGGTTTTGATTTTTTTGGGTTTCCAGTTTTTTTTCTTTGTAACCATTTCATATGAAATTTTAGCTATTTTTTCTGGGCTAGGATAAAAGATCTCTTCCAATGCAGCTGTTGTAGGGCAGGGTGTAAATAAATAACCTATTCTTTTAACTTCAAATTTCAAGTTATGTGTTTCTACTAAGCGTGATATAATTTCAGATGAAACCCCACAATTAATCCAATCATTTTCTACAATTATTAATTTTTTTGTTTTTTTTACTGAACTAACAATTTTAAGTATATCTAAAGGTTGAATAGAAAGTAAATCAATTACTTCTGCCTTTATTGATTTTTCTTTTAATAATTTTTTAGCGTTAATGCAGTCTATAACTGTAAAACTTATTCCAACCAATGTTATATCACTACCTTTAGATAAAACTCTTGATTTACCAAATTCTACTTTATAATAACCTTTAGGTACTAAGCCCTTATTTTTATAAAGCATTCTATGTTCAATAAAAATTACTGGATTTTTATCTTCTACTGCTGTTATGAGAGTTCCTTTAACGTCATGAGGAGTTGTAGGAGCAATTACCTTTAATCCTGGGATATGAGCAAAAATTGAAAATAAAGATTGACTGTGCTGAGCCCCTTGTCCCCAACTTCTACCAATACAAGCTCGAATGACTAATGGTACACACAGTTTCCCATCTGATATGTAATGAATTTTTGAAGCCATATTTATGATTTGATTCATGGATAGCATTAAGAAATCCATTCTCTGATGTACTAAAATTGGTCTCATACCTGCTATTGCTGCACCAATACCAACACCAGTCATGCTTTCCTCACATATTGGTGTATCAAAACATCTATTATTTTCAAAATCTTTGTGAAGATTGAGTGTTGTACCGTAATGTCCTTTTGGGTCATCAACACCTTGTCCAAAAATAAAAACATCTTTATTTTTTTTTAGCATTATTCTGTTTGCACTTAAAATTGCATCTGCATAAGACATGTTTTTTAACAACTTATTCTTTTGTAACATTTGACTCTATGTTTTTTATTTTTGGGAAATTTGATTTATAAGAATAATTAAGGGCATCATAAATTTCTTTTTTTATTTTTTTTTCAATTTGTAAGAAGTTTTTTGTTTTTTCTTTTAATGAATCTAATTCACTTAAGCTTTTTAGCAGTTTTTGTTTATCTTTTTTTCTATATCCTAACTCAAAATCATAATTTATACCAACGTGATCAACCTCCCTATAAGTATTGATTTCTAAAAAGACTGGTTGCCCATTTTGTTCTATTCTTTGAAGAGCTTTATGAGCATATTTAAATATATTTTTTGTTGAATTGTCTTTTATTTTAATCGTATGAACGCCAAAAGACTGAACTTTTTTAGAAATGTTTAAAGTTTTCATTCTTTTTTTTTGCTCTGAATATATAGCTAGATGATTGTTTTCACACACAAACATAATTGGTAGTTCCTTTAAAGCACTGAAATTTAAGGATTCCCAAAAAGTTCCCTGATCCATTGCTCCTTCTCCATGATAACAAATAACTCTTGAATTTAACTTTTTTAGTTTAATTGCTAAAGCATAACCAACAGCCTCTGAAATTGCACTTCCAACAATTGCAGAGGTAAATATAAAATTTACCCTCAAATCCCCTAAATGCATTGATCCAGCTTTTCCCGATGATAATCCAGTTTCCTTACCAAATAATTCGGCCCACATTTTTTTGTAATTTCCACCGTGTGCTATAAAGTGTGCATGGGATCTATAGTTACTAAATATAATATCTTTTTTTTTATCAGATGCTAACGCGATACCAACTGCTATTGATTCTTGTCCTAGTGATAAATGAACAGGGCTTTTTATTATATCACTATCATATATTTCAATTATTTTTTCTTCCGTAGATCTAATTTTTTTAAATAAGTAATAAGCTTCTGAATATTTAAACTTTTTTGTTTTCATACTTTACTTTATAAAATATTTAGACATTCTTCTTTAATTAAAAAAATTATTTATCTTATTTTAAAATTATTTAACATAATAATGTTCTTAACCGTTCAACTATAGGGACCAAACTTACTTACATACCAAAAGAAGAAAGGAACAGAAAATAAAGTATAATAGATTTTTGTAGCTCTCTGTTTAAAGCATTTTTGAATGTTGTTTCTTAAAAATTCTGTAATAATCACTGAAAATGGAATAATAAGAACTGATATTATATCTAATGGTCTGTGAGCTAAAAGAACATAAAAAAGTGGATAAATAATTGTTAAGATTGTCACACTTTTATAAATATTATTATCAAGATCAAAATTTAACTTTTTAAAGAAAATAAAAAAAGGAAGAATCAATATAAAAATAAACCAATGTGAGATTAAAAATATTTTAAAAAAGTCTAAATAATCATATAACAATTTATATAAAGTAAGAGCTAAGTTATTTGCATTAAAATAATCCCAAATCCATACCACCATTTTGTAGTTTTCAAAATTAGAAACATAAAATGATCCATTTATACTGATTATTAAAAAAACCCATATTGAATAGGGTATTACAAATATTAAACTTAAATAAAATAACTTAATTAGTTTAAGTGATATTTTACCATTTTTATCACTCATAGTTACTAGGAATAGAAAAATTATGAATGGAATAAAAAAAGCAAGATAAAAAAGCATACAAATTCCTAAAAATAGAAATAAAGGTTCAAGTTTTAATTTTTTTTTTTTATAAATTTCTGTTGAGTAGAAAATAGTAATAATTGATAAGAAAATATTAAAAAGTTTTGTTGATGGTGAGTATAAAAATTGGTTAACAGTATTATTTATAATTATTAATAGAGCAAACCAATAAATCCAATTTTGATAACTTTTGTAAGAAAATATATTTAAATTAAAAATTCTAAAAAAAAAGTAAATTGAAAAAAACAAAATAAATAAATTTATTAATAGATAGCTACTGTAAACAATCTTTGGATGAAATAATTCATTTATAATGTATTTAGATCCATCATTTTTAAATCTTATAGTTTTTTGGGGATAACCATCTAACCCGAAACTTTTTTTAACTATAAAATTAATTGGATATGAGATTAAATGAGACAAAAGAATCAAGCCTGGTCTTGGTTGTCTTATAGAATCTTTGTCTAAAAGACGAATAGGGTCTGATGAATTATGCATGTAATCAGCAGAATCACAATTCATACTATGTCCAAAAACAGAGCCTAACTCAAAGTTTCTTACACAATATTCTTTTTGTAGACTATCTGGAACCCTAGGTCCTATAAATAACAGAACAATATAAAAGGCTGCTATACACCAAAATGAAATAGCTGGTAATTTTTTTAAAAACATTTATTTACGATTAAATTTATCCTAAAAAAATTTGTTCACTAATCTTTTTTTTAAATTATTAAAAGTTATTAATTAGATCTAATATAATATTATT
>NZFP01000003.1 GCA_002689325.1 Rickettsiales bacterium | reverse complement strand
TTAAAAAAAATTGTTAGATCTTATATAAAGAAAAGTATAGGATTAAAACCTTTAACTTATATTGAGATTGTCAGAATTTAGAATATAATTAATTATGCTAAAAAGATTTAATCATGTTGCCATAGTCGTTCCCGACCTTGATGATGCCTCTAAAAAGTATAAAGATGTATTAAATGCAAATGTCTCCAAAGTTCATGATTACTCAGAGCATGGAGTTAGCGTTGTTTTTGTTGAACTTGGCAATACTAAAATTGAATTAATGCATCCTTATGGTAAAAATTCTCCTATTAAGAATTTTTTAGATAGACATGCTGGGGGTGCTATTCATCACATTTGTATTGAAGTAAGTAATATTAATCAGGCATGTGAAACTTTGAAGTCAAAAAATATAAGGATTCTTGGTGATGGTATACCAAAGATTGGAGCCCATAATAAACCCGTAGTTTTTCTTCACCCAAAAGATTTTTATGGAACACTTATAGAATTAGAACAGGAGTAAATATTTGCTTGATTTTCTTGTTATTTACCTGATTCTTTGGTGGCTTGTTTTTTTTGTCATGTTGCCATTTGGTGTGGAACGTGATCAAGATGTTAGTTTTGGGAATGACCCTGGTGCTCCAAAGAAATCATTAGTAAAAAAAAAAGCAATTATTTCATCTTTTGTAACATTGATTTTGACATTAGTAGCTATTGTAATAAAACATGAAATATTCTAACTTTTTCATTCCAACTTTTCGAGAAAACCCCTCTGATGCAAAAATAAAATCCCATGTCCTAATGATTAAATCTGGAATGATTAAGCAAGAAACCTCTGGAATATATTCATGGTTACCTCTTGGTTTTAAAGTTTTAAAAAAAATAATCAAAATTATAGAAGACATGCACGAAAGTAATGGAATAAATCAAATTCTTATGCCTACAATACAAGGGGCTGATATATGGAAAATTAGTGAAAGGTACGATACTTATGGTAAAGAAATGTTAAGAATTATCGATAGAAATAATAAAGAACTTTTATACGGCCCTACTAATGAAGAAATGATTACGGCAATTGGTAAACATTTCATAAAAAGTCATAAAAACCTTCCTCGATATTTTTTTCATATTCAAAGTAAATTTAGAGATGAAATAAGACCTAGGTTTGGGGTAATGAGAGCAAGGGAATTTTTGATGAAAGATGCTTATAGTTTTGATAAAGATGAAAAATCGGGGGAACTTACCTATGAAAATTTTTTTAAATTATATTTGAGTATTTTTGATAAATTAGGTTTGAAAATAATTCCTGTTAGAGCACCTAGTGGAGAAATTGGAGGAAATCTTTCTCATGAATTCCATTTATTGTTAGAGACAGGTGAGTCAAAAATCTTTATTGATGAAAATTTTTTAAAGAACAACTTTTCCGATTTCAAAATATCAGAAATTAAATCAATAAATAGCTTTACCGATGAATTATATGAATCTTTAAATATTAATCAAAGTTTTACACAATTAAAAAGTACTGAGCTTGGTCATATATTTCTTTTTGGCACAAAATATAGCAAGTCATTTGATTTTAAAATTGATTATGAAAACGACAAAATATTTCCATATATGGGTTCTTATGGAATTGGAATTTCAAGAATTCCTGCTGCTATAATTGAATCTTCTAATGATGATAATGGAATTATTTGGCCAAAAGAAGTTTCTCCCTTTGACATTGTGTTGATAAATTTAATTTCCAATAACGAAAGTACAGTAAGTTTTTGTGAAGATCTCTATTCTCAACTAAAGGCAAAAAATTATGATGTTTTACTTGATGACCGTGCAGAACGACCAGGTATAAAGTTTTCTGATGCAGATTTAATCGGAATACCAATTCAAATTATAGTTGGAAAGAATTTTGTTGATAGTAAAAAAATCGGAGTAAAGACAAGAAAAAATTTGAATGAGGACACTGTTTATAGTGATAATATAATTGAATTTATTAAACAAATGGATATTTAATGATAAATTTTTTTGAAATCTGGGTCTCTTTTAAATATCTGCTACCCAAAACAAAAGAAAAATTTTTTTCAATAATAACTATTTTTTCTTTCCTTGGAATTTCATTGGGAGTTGCAACGTTAATAATAGTTATGTCTGTTATGAATGGCTTTAGAGATGAGCTTACAAACAAAATTCTTGGTGTAAATGGACACTTAAAATTACAACATTTTAATAATCTAAAAATTAGTAATAAAGATTTACTAAATGAAAAATTGACTACAAATATTTCTGATATTTTTATTAATAAAATTATTGTAAGCCAGGCTTTATTTTCGAAAAATTCATTTTCAACCGGTGTTTACTTGAAGGGAGTTGAGGGTAAATATTTTTCAGAAAGAAAAATTTTTTCTAACATAAAACCTTCATCCATTAAGGCATTTATGAATAACGAAGGAATTTTAATTGGAGAAAAATTAAAAAAAAAACTTAATCTTGAAATTGGTAATTTTGTTAATATTCTTTCTTCTAATAACATTCAAACTGTTTTTGGAAACATGCCAAGATCTTCAGCCTTCAAAGTCGTTGGATTCTTTAATACAGGGATGTATGAATACGATTCTGCATTAATTTTTTTTCCAATAGAAATACTTCAAAGTTTTCTAAACATGGGAAATTTTTTTGATTTTTATGAAATTCAATTAAGAAAGTTTGATCAACTTGATCAAAAGCAAACACAATTAAAAAAAAATATTCCAAATTATTTTAAAATTTCAGATTGGCGAGAATTAAACCCTTCATTGTTTAATGCGCTTGAGGTTGAGAAAAATGTAATGTTTTTAATTCTTTTACTTATAATAATCGTTGCAGCTTTCAACCTTATTTCTTCAATGATTATCTTAGTGTCAATGAAAAGAAGAGACATAGGTGTTTTAAGAATATTAGGTGTCAGAAAAAATCAAATACTAAAAATATTTATTATTAATGGTTCAATAATTGGAATTTTAGGAACTTTTATTGGATTTTTTCTAGGCTTAATTTTTTGTATGAATATTAACGAAATTAAAAACTTTATTGAATTTTTTTTAGATTCAAATTTATTTTCTGAAGAAATATATTTCTTCTCACAACTACCAGTAATAATTAACTATTCTCAAATTTTTAAAATAGCATTCATTTCTATTTTTCTCTCATTTATTTCTACAATTTACCCTTCTATAAGGGCATCTAAGGTTGATCCAATAAATCTTATTAAGTGGGATTGATGTTAAGCCTAAAAAATATAAATCAGAATTATGTTCAAGGTGATTCAATTATTAAGGTTTTATCTCAACTTAACTTTTCTGTAAATGGTATTCAAAATATTGGAATTATAGGCCCTTCAGGGTCTGGTAAATCTACTTTTCTTAATATTCTTGGTATGATAGAAACGCCTACATCTGGTGAATATATTCTACAAGGAAATAATTGTTTTGATTTATCACAAAATTTAAAAACAGATATTAGAAGAAAATTTATTGGATATATATTTCAAAATAATCAACTATTAGAGGATTTTAATGTACTTGAAAATATTGCTTTTCCATTAATTCTTAATGGTGAATCTTTTGTTGAAGCAAAAAAAAAATCACTAGTTCTCTTGGAAAAGTTAGGCTTGATTAGTAAAAAATTAATTAAGCCTGGTTTATTATCAGGCGGAGAACAACAAAGGATTGCAATTGCCAGAGCATTAATTAAAAAACCAGTTCTTCTCCTCGCAGATGAACCCACTGGTAGCTTAGATAAATATAATTCTTCTCTTGTAATGGACCTTATACTAAATTTATCTAAAAAAAATAAAACTATATCTATAATTGCTACACATAATCTAGAAATAATAAAGAGGTTAGATGTGTGTTATAAAATTGAGAGAGGTAAGTTAATTGAAATCTAGTCCAAAGTTTATTCACCTCAGAAACTATACACAATACTCATTATCTAAAGGTGCAATAAAGATTAACGAGCTAATTAAATTCTGCCTTGATAATAACATACCTGCTGTCTCCATTACTGATTTTAATAATTTGTTTGGATGCATGGAATTTTCCATTCAGTGCATAAAGAATGGCATTCAACCAATCATTGGTTCAAATATTTATTTAAGGGATAAAAAATATAGACCTGGTTTCGTTCTTTTGCTGTGTAAAAATCAAAAAGGATTCGAAAACTTATCCAAACTAATTTCAATTTCAAGTATAGAAAATTCTGTTAATAATGATGTATTTGTTACATTTAATAACTTAAAAAGATTTAATGAAGGATTAATTTGTTTTGCAGGGGGGCAATTCGGAATTTTAAGTGAAAATTTTCATAATAATAATGTTAATCAATCAGATAATCTAATTGATTTCTTTCAAGACATATATGAAAATAATTTTTTTCTCGAGATTCAAAGGTTCTCAAAAAAAGACATTAACTTTGACAATTATTTAATTTCTAGATCTTTAAAAAAAAACATACCTTTGGTAGCTACAAACGAGAATTTTTTTTTAGATAAAAAATTTTACAGTTCCCACGATGCATTAATAAGCATATCTGAGCAAAAATATATTGATTCTGATGATAGACTAAAAAGCAATCCGGAATACTATTTTAAAAAAGAATCACAAATGCTAAAAATGTTCTCTGATATTCCATCAGCTTGCTGGAATACAGAGTTGATTGCAAAAAAATGTAGTTTTTATCTTGATGAAAAACCAACCCTTCTTCCTAAAGTTTATTCTTCAAAAATAGAAGAGGATAATTTTTTAAAAAAACTATCTGAAGAAGGTCTTTTAAATAGATTGGAGAAAGATAATTCTATTAAAAATAAAACTTCTAGCTATCAAAAAAGATTAGATTATGAACTTCAAATAATAACTAAAATGGGTTATTCGGGATATTTTCTCATAGTTTCAGATTTTATAAACTGGGCTAAAAAAAATAATATTCCTGTTGGTCCTGGAAGAGGATCTGGAGCAGGTTCATTGGTAGCTTGGTCATTATTCATTACTGATCTTGATCCCATTAAATTTGGATTGTTGTTTGAAAGGTTTCTAAATCCAGAAAGAATTTCACTTCCTGATTTTGACATTGATTTTTGTATGGAAAAAAGAGACGAAGTTATCTCTTATGTTAGAAATAAATATGGACAATTAAATGTAGCACAAATAATTACTTTTGGTTCATTTCAGGCGAGAGCAGCCATTAGAGATGTTGGACGAGTTATGCAATTACCATTAAATTTAGTTGATGATATATGTAAAATGATACCCTTTAACGCCGCTCAGCCTGTTAGTTTAAGTGATACCTTAAGTGATGAAAAGATTAAAAAATTAATTAAAAATGATTCAAATATAAAAACACTATTTAAAATTTCAATTGATTTAGAGGGTTTAATTAGACATGTTTCTACTCATGCAGCAGGTATTGTTATTTCTGATAATTCTCTTTTAAATTTACTGCCACTTTATAAGGATCCAAAATCAGATATACCTGTCACTCAGTTTTCTATGAAATATGTAGAAAAAATGGGTTTAATCAAATTTGATTTCCTTGGGTTAAAAACTTTAACAGTAATTGATAAATCACTCGAGTATTTAAGAGATAGTGGAATAAGTATAGATTTAAATGAATTACACTTGGATGATATTAAGACTTTTGATCTTCTAAAAAAAGGTGATACCATAGGAGTATTTCAACTTGAGGGTCAGGGTATGAAAGAAACTCTAAAAAAGGTACTTCCTGATAAGTTTGGGGATATTATTGCTGTAGTTTCACTTTATAGACCTGGGCCGATGGATAATATTCCCTCATATATTAATAGAAAACAAGGCAAAGAAGACTATGATTATTTACATCCCTCATTAAAAGAAATTTTAAATGAGACTTACGGAATTATTGTTTACCAAGAACAAGTTATGTTAATTGCACAAAAATTAGCTGGATTTAGTTTGGCTAAGGCAGACTTATTAAGAAGAGCAATGGGAAAAAAAATTAGATCTGAAATGCAAGCACAAAAATCAAACTTTATTAAAGGATGTTTAAAAAATAATATATTGGAAAACAAAGCAGAAAGTCTTTTTAATGAAATAGAGAAATTTGCTGGTTATGGTTTTAATAAAAGTCATGCTGCTGCATATGCAAAAATTGCATATCAAACTGCTTTTTTAAAAGCTAATTTTCCTCTCGAGTTTTTTTGTTCATTAATGAATTATGATATTGGTAATTTTGAAAAGATTTCAAATTATTGCTATGAAATAAAAAGATTAAACTATCAATTATTTTCACCTGATATTAATAGATCTGATGTTTTCTTTAAAGTTGTTTATGATCAAAATAAGAAAGCTATTGGTATTAATTATGGGTTAAGTGCAATAAAAAATATTGGGGAAAATTCAGTGATAGAATTAATTAATGAAAGAAAAAGAAATGGAAAATTTAATTCTCTATTAGATTTATTAAAAAGATTGAACAACAAAATATTAAATAAAAAAGTTCTTGAGGGTTTGATTTTTTCAGGATCACTAAACTCTATAGAAAAAAATCAAAATTTTTTATTAAAAAATATTGATAAAATTATAAACTTCAATTCAAGTTATCATAAAAATGTTTCAAAGGATCAAGTCAACCTATTTTCTGATTTTATAGATCAAAAACAATTTGATTCATCGAACTATAAAGACTGTAAAATTGAAGAAAAATTAACAATGGAGTATGAATCATTTGGATTTTATTTGTCTGATCATCCCTCTAAATTTTATAAAGCATTAAATAGTGATAAAAACATAACAAGTATTAAAACTATTAATGATATTGAGTTTAATTCTAATTCTCTCAATAAACCTTTTAATGTAATTAGTCTTATTTCTGAGTTAAATGAAAGAAGATCAAAAACTGGAAAAAAATATTGTTTTTTGAATTTATCTGATGAAACCGGAAGTATTGATGCGATATGTTTTTCTGAAGTTTTACAATCCTCACAAAATTATTTAAAAATTGGAAAAGTAATTTTTTTAAGGCTTGTTTTTCAAAACTTTAAAGATTCAAGTAGATTTGTTGTTTCTTCTGTAAATTCATTGAATGATTCTGATCACCAATTAAAATATTTAATCTTGTTAGATAAAGATAAGTTAAATTATCAAAAGTTAAAATCATTATTAAATGAAAATAAAAATGGTAATAGTGAGTTTTTTTTTAAAGTTTCACACTCTGATCATGAAATAAAGATCGCAAGTAAAAATAAATTCAATGTAAATATGGATTTTTTAATTTCATTAAAAAGTACAGAAGGAGTGTTAGATATAAAAGAAATTAATTAAAAAAAGTATTGATTTATATTTTTTAATATGTAGTTTCTATATAAATTTCAAACACGCAACATCTCTGGTGTTTTTTGTTGCGTGAATGTTAAACCGGAGAATTATGCAAGTCGTTTCAATAAAAGATCTTTTAGATGCAGGAGCCCACTTTGGTCATAAAACCAATCGGTGGAACCCAAAAATGTCAGAGTTTCTTTACGGTCATCGAAACGGCATTCATATTATAGATCTTCAAAAAACCGTGGTTTTATTTACTGAAGCATTGAAGGTTATCAAAGATTTTTCCCTACAAGGTAAAACCGTTTTATTCGTAGGAACTAAAAGACAAGCTTCAGATTTAATAGAAAAATACGCTAAGTCTTGTAATCAATTTTTTATAAATAAAAGGTGGCTTGGTGGAATTCTCACTAATTGGAGTACTATACAAAACTCTATTAAAAGATTAAAAAAAATCGAAGATATTTTAGAAAATCATACACAATCCTATACAAAAAAAGAACTTCTTAAATTCCAAAATTTGGCTGATAAACTCAATAAATCAATTGGTGGAATAAAAGATTTAAATTCAAAACCCGACTTGTTATTTATTGTTGATACAAACAAAGAATTCCTTGCTGTGAAGGAAGCTAATAAATCTGGAATACCAATTGCTGCAATTCTAGATTCTAATTCAAATCCAGAGGGAATTGATTATCCAATTCCTGGAAATGATGACGCCATAAGATCAATTGAATTTTATTGTAGTGCTGTTGCTGAAACAATAAAAAACAACAAAAGTATTAATCAAGAAAATAATACTGAAACTAAGGGTTAAAATGTCAATCACATCAGAGGATATCAAAAAATTAAGAATTAAGACTGGTGCTGGAATGATGGATTGTAAAAAAGCTTTGGATGAAACTAATGATATTGAAAAAGCAGTTGAATGGTTGAGAAAAAAAGGTATAAATACTGCTCAAAAAAAATCTGAAAGATCAGCCACAGATGGTTTGATTACTATTAAAATTGAAGATAACACTGGGGTAATTTTAGAAATAAACTCTGAAACAGACTTTGTTGCTAAAAATGAACACTTCCAAGAGTTTTGTGAAAATACATCTACACTTTGTGTTAAAAACAAGATTCAAAATATTGATGATCTTTTTGAGTCATCATTTGAGAATTCTGATAATAATGTAAAAGTTGAACTTACAAACCTTATTTCCAAGCTTGGTGAAAATATAGTAATTAAAAAATTGAAACTTGTAAATGATCAAAAACTTAAGCTACAAAAATATTTACATAATTCTGTGTCAGAAAATTCAGGCAAACTTGGTGTTCTTTTATCGTTTGATGTAAAAGAAATTAATAGTAATGTAAGTGATCTTTCAAAACAAATTTGTATGCATATTGCTGCAACTGAGCCTAAGTCAGTAGATATTGATTCTTTAGATAGTTCATTAATTTTAAAAGAAAAAAATATTTATAAAGAGCAACTTAAATCCTCAGGAAAGCCTGATGATATTATTGAAAAAATTATAGATGGAAAGATTAAAAAATTTTACGAAGATGTTTGTTTATTAGAACAACTCTTTGTTATTGACAATAAAAAAAAGATAAAAGATATAATTTCGGAGTTCAATAAAAATAATAATCTAGACTTTAATATCAACAATTATTTAATATTCAAATTAGGTCTATAAGAAGAATTATTTCACTTTGATCAATTTAAAAAAAAAGCATATTTTACTTAAGTTATCAGGTGAATCATTAATGGGAAATAATGATTTTGGAATAGACCTTGATACAATTAATTCTATAACTGAACAAATTTCAAAAATTCATAAGGTCGGTACTAAGCTTTCAATTGTTGTAGGTGGGGGGAATATTTTTAGGGGTGTTTCTGCATCTTCTTTTGGAATGGATAGATCATCAGCTGATTATACCGGGATGATGGCTACAGTAATAAATTCTTTGATTCTTCAGAATTCACTTGAGCAAAAAGGTATACAAACTAGAGTTTTATCTGCTTTAAAAATGGATACAGTTTGTGAACCTTACATAAGGAGAAGAGCAATTAGACATATAGAAAAAAATAGAATTGTTATTTTTGCTGCAGGTACAGGAAATCCCTTTTTCACGACTGACACTGCAGCAACATTAAGAGCTTCTGAAATGAAATGTGATTTTTTACTTAAAGCAACAAAGGTAGATGGTATTTACGATTCTGATCCATTAAAAAACTCTAAAGCAAAAAAATTTGATAATTTGAGTTATGACGATGTAATTAGTAAAAAATTAAAAGTGATGGATACTACGTCAATAACTTTAGCTAAGGAAAATAAAATTCCTATTGTAGTTTTTTCAATATTGCAAAAGGATTCTTTAACTGAGATAATAAATGGAAAAGGTTCTTTCACGATTATAAAAGGTTAAATTGATGTTTGATTTAAAGATACATGAAGAAAAAATGGAAAAAGCAATCGATGTTTTAAAAAGAGAATTTTCTGGACTTAGAACAGGAAGAGCTTCTACATCTCTATTAGACTCTATCTCTATTGAAGCTTATGGCTCAAAGGTACCGTTAAACCAAGTTTCTAATATTAGTGTTCCGGAATCAAGGTTGTTGACTGTTCAGGTTTGGGATGATTCACTTGTTAATACTGTAGAAAACTCAATAAGAAACTCTAATCTTGGACTAAATCCAATGATTGAGGGAAGTTTGATAAGGATTCCTATCCCTGAATTATCTGAAGAAAGAAGAATTGAGATAGTAAAAATTGCTTCAAAATATTCAGAAGATTCAAAGATTTCAATCAGAAATATTCGTCGAGATGCAATGGAAAAAATAAAAACTCTTGAAAAAAATAAAGAAATTTCACAAGATGAGTCATTCAAATTTTCGGATGAGGTTCAGAAAATGACTGATAATTTGATAGAAAAAATAGATACTTTATTTGCGGATAAGGAAAAAGATATATTAAGAGTATAATCAATTACTAATGAATAATGGAATTGATATTCAAAATTTATTTCCTTCCCACGTTGCCTTTATAATGGATGGAAACAGAAGGTGGGCAAAAAAAAATAATTTCCCAATTATTGATGGACACAAAAAAGGTGCTGAGGTAATTAAGAAAATTGTAAATAAATCAATCAAATTGAAGATTAAGTATCTGACTTTTTTTGGTTTTTCAAGTGAAAATTGGAATAGAAGTAAAAAAGAGATCGTTCAACTACAAACATTACTAAAATACTATTTAGATTCAGAAACTCCCAACTTTATAGAAAATAGAATAAATTTTTCATTTATAGGTAACGTTGAAAAATTTGATGAACCAATAAGGAAAAAACTTTATAATTTAAAAGAAGTTACCAATGTCTTCGATAATCTTTTTTTTACTCTAGCTTTGGGTTATGGATCAAGAGGGGAAATTTTAGGTTCAATTAATAAACTATTAAAAGCAAATAAAACTGAAATTACTGAAAGAAATATTTCTGAAAATTTAATGACCAGTCACTTACCTGATCCAGACTTGGTTATAAGAACATCTGGAGAAAAAAGATTGTCAAATTTTTTATTGTGGCAAATTGCTTACTCAGAACTTTACTTTACTAAAACTCAATGGCCTGATTTTGATGTAAAAAGATATATGACTGCTTTAAAAAATTTTGTAAATAGAAAACGAAGATATGGAGGAGATTGATGATTAAGGATTTTCAATTAAGATTTGTTTCTTCAATTTTTCTTTTTTTTTCTTTATTCCTACTTTTTTCAAAAAACGATTTAATTTTTTTATTTATTATACAAATTTTACTTTCATTAAGTTTATGGGAGTTTATAAGATTAAAAAGTTTTAGAGACCTTTTGAGAGGGAATAGAAAAATAGAGCCCTGTTTATTAATCAGTAGACAAAAAATAAGTAGCTTAGATTTTCTTGTAATATTTAAAATTAATATACTATCATTAATTTTTTATTATCTAAATTATATTCTAATTATTTTAATATTAATTTTTTTTATCCTTTATCTCTATTTTATTTTAAAATTTAATTTTGAAAAGGTTTTAGGAATAGTTTATTGTTCAGCGCCTTTTTTTATATTACTTAATTTAAGAAACGATGAAAATTATGATGAATTTTTATTTTATATATTCTTTTTTGCAATTTTAACTGATGTTTTCTCATATTTTTGTGGAAAAATAATAAAAGGTAAGAAGATTTTTCCTTCAATAAGTTCTGGTAAAACTTTTTCTGGTACAATTGGAGGAATTTTATTTCCATGTATCTTTTTATATACTATGTTTTTTAATAGAGCTGATATATATTTAGTTTTATTTACTTCAATATTATTTTCAATGGTTGTTCAACTCGGCGATCTTCTTGAATCATACTTTAAAAGATTGTGTGATGTTAAAGATAGCAGTAACTTAATTCCCGGGCACGGCGGCTTGTTAGATAGATTTGATGGGTTATTTTTGTTGGTTATAGTAATTTTTATTTTAAAAATTCTAAATTTTAATTTTTTTTTTATAATATAAAGTTAGATGAAAAAAAAAATTACAATTTTTGGTTCAACGGGTTCAATAGGTGATTCAACACTGGATCTTATAAAAAACCATCCTGAAAAGTATGAAATAGTCGGTTTGACTATAAACAACAATTATAAAAAATTAATAGAACAGGTAAATAACTTTAAACCAAAGATAGTATCTATTAACAATAAAAAATCTTTTGAAGAATTTAAGGAGATTAATTTAAATAAATCTCTAAAGGTAGTTAATGGAAATGATTGTTATGATGAGATACTTGACTATGAAACAGATCTTGTTGTTGCTGCCATTACAGGTTCTGCTGGATTAATGCCAGTAGTTAAGGCTGCAAAAAAAGGAATTTCTATTGCTTTAGCTAATAAAGAAAGTTTAGTTTGTTCTGGGTCATTAATTACATCAATTGCAGACAAAAATGAATCAATTATTCTTCCAGTTGATTCAGAGCATAATGCAATTTTTCAAGTGTTAGATGCAAAAAATCGTTCAAAAGTTTCCAAATTAATTCTAACAGCTTCTGGTGGCCCTTTTTTAAACATTAAAACTGAAGATCTAACTAATATCACTCCAGAACAGGCGATTAAACATCCTAATTGGTCAATGGGAAAGAAAATTTCTGTTGACTCTGCAACCATGATGAATAAAGGTCTTGAATTGATAGAAGCACATTATTTGTTTGAAATGCCTTATAAAAAGATTGATGTAATAATTCACCCTGAATCTATTATTCATTCTTGTGTTGAGTATGCGGATGGTTCAATTTTATCTCAGATGGGAACTCCAGATATGCGAATACCAATTTCTTACGTTCTTGCATATCCAGATAGAATTTCTAACTCGGTAAAAAAACTTGAATTAGGAAAAGTAAAAAAACTAACCTTTCTTGAACCAGATCTTGAAAAATTTCCATGTTTAGAACTTGCTTATGAGTCTTTAAAAATAAAAAAAAGTGCACCAACAATTCTTAATGCGGCAAATGAGGTGGCCGTTGATGCTTTTTTATCTAATAGAATTAAGTATTTATCAATCCCTAAATTAGTAGAAAAAACTTTAAATAAAGCTTCATTTTCCAATATCAATAGTATAAAAGATGTATTAGAAATAGATAAAGACGCAAGGCAAATAGCTACAAGTATGGTTATTTCTGGGAAGTATTAGTTTTCATGTTAGATGTAATTTTCAATTCGATAATTCCTTTTGTTATTATTCTCACAATACTTGTTTTCGTGCATGAACTTGGTCATTATCTTGCTGCTATAAAAAATAATGTAAAGGTTGAAGTTTTTTCTATTGGTTTTGGAAAAGAGTTATTCGGTTTTACCGATAACTCAGGAACAAGATGGAAATTTTCTCTTTTACCATTGGGTGGCTATGTGAAAATGCATGGAGATGCTGATGAAGCAAGTGCAAAGAAAAGTGAAGAAAATATAGACCCCAAAAAATCCTTTCATAATAAGTCAATTAGACAAAGATCAATTATTTTATTTGCAGGCCCGGCTGCAAATTTTATTTTCTCAATAATTTTACTTGTATTTATAAACTGTTTTTATGGCTTTACTTCAACTAAACCAATAATTAGTGAAATAGAAAAAAATATGCCAGCTGATCTTTCTGGATTAAAAGTGGGTGACACTATTCTTAAAATCAACGAAGAAAATATATCTGACTTTTCTCAGCTTAGGTCAATAATTTCTTCTAATAAAAATGTAAAAGTTACATTTAGCCGTAATGATAAAATCATGGTCACCAATATAAAAACCTTGAGTGGTAAAATTGGAATCAAAGGCACTATAGAAACACGAAAATTAAATATCGTTAGCTCATTCATTACTTCAGTTCAGCAATTTTATAATTTTATTGAGATGACTCTTATTGGTATTTATGAAATGATAACTGGTCAAAGGGGTGCGGAAGACTTAGGTGGACCAATACGTATTGCTGAACTTTCTGGAGATTTTTGGAGCAAAGGAATTCAAAGTACTCTCTGGTTTATGATGATTATTTCCCTAAATCTTGGCCTAATAAATTTATTTCCAATTCCGATGCTAGATGGTGGACATTTACTCCTCAATTTGATTGAATTTGTTAAAGGATCTCCGCTTAACAAAAAATCACTCGAATTACTTCATATGGTTGGCTTAGTTTTACTTCTTTCATTAATGGTATTTGCTACATACAATGATGTTTTAAGAATAATAAAATAATTTAATGAAAAATTACTTTATATATTTCTTTACTTTTTTTTTTTTAAGTCAATTTTTTTTATGCAATTTTGCAAACTCTCAGTCACCTGGAACCCCATCTTCAAGTTATAATTTTGATTACCATTCTAAAGGAATAAAAAATGAAAGTCAGGACCTTAATATTTTAGAAGAAAATTTTAACGCAGTTACTAATATAATAGTTCAAGGTAACAAAAGATTAGAATCTAATTTAATCATTAATGAATCTCAAATTGAATCACTAGGTGTTAATGAGAAAAGTCTGAGCAAAGCGGTAAAGAATCTATATAAAACTGGTTATTTTGAAGATGTTCAAATTTTTAAAGATAAAAATTATATTTACATTAATGTAAAAGAAAACCCGGTTATCGATTTAATTTCTGTTGAAGGAAACACAGAGATTTCGGACGAGTTAATTTTAGAAGAACTAACTATTAAGACTAGAAATGTCTATTCTATTGATGTCATAAAATCTGATGCCGATACGATTGAGACATTATATAAACGACAAGGTTTTTTTTCTACATATGTAGAACCAAAAATTATAAAAATTGATGATGGTAGAGTAAACCTTGTTTTTGAAGTATATGAAGGAAAAGAAGCAAAAATTAAAAGGATTAATTTCATTAACAACAAAGTTTTTTCTGACTCAACACTTAAAGATGTTATTAGTTCGACTGAGTTCAGGTGGTATGAATTCTGGGGTAGTAATGATAAATTTGATAAAGATAGAATAAATTACGATAAGGATCTTTTAAAAAAATATTACTATGATAACGGATATATAGATTTTAGAATAATTTCAGTAAATTCAAGTTTAGTAGATAACAGGAAAGATTTTGTAGTTAACTTTTCGTTATATGAAGGAAATAGGTACAAAGTTTCAGATGTTAATGTGCGATCAAATATTAGAAATTTACAAAAATTAGATGTTTCCAACTTAATTGAAATTTCAAAAGGTGATTGGTACAGCTCTGTAGATATTGATGAATCCATAAATAACATAACAGAAAAAGCAAGTGAGCTTGGCTATGCCTTTGTTGAAGTATACCCAGTAATAAAAAAAAGGATGGGTTTTGTGGATTTAACATTTGAAATTGAGGAGGGGAAAAAGATATTTATTAATAGAATTAACATATCTGGAAACCTCAAAACTGTTGACAAAGTAATTAGACGAGAATTAGAACTTGTGGATGGTGATCCATTTAATTCTGTTAAATTAAGACAAAGTGAAAGAAATGTTAATAATACAGCTCTTTTTGAGGGAGTTGAAATTAAACTTGAAGAATCATCAGATGCAAACAAAGCTAATGTTGAGGTAGAGGTCAAAGAAAAAGCCACTGGACAATTTTCTGTTGGAGGTGGTTTTTCATCTTTAGATGGAGCTATTGGGAATGTTTCGATTAAGGAATCTAATCTTTTCGGCGAAGCCAAAGAAATTTCACTTGCGCTTGGTATATCCACTAGAAGACAGGAAATTGATTTATCTTATACAAACCCATATTTTTTAGACAAAGATGTGGCTGCTGGTATAGATTTATTTAATGTGAGAAGAAATAATAAAAGATACAGTGGATATAAACATAACATTCTTGGTTTTAGACTTCGATCTGGATATGAGATAATTAACGATGTAAGGCATTTTTCTAGTTATACACTAAAGCGCGATAAAATACATGATATAAGTAATAGCACTTCGAGATACATCCAAGGTCAAGAAGGAAAAAGAGTTACATCAATAATTGGTCAGGCAGTTCAATATAGTTCTTTAAATGATAGAATTAACCCTACTGAAGGAACGAGAGTTCGTTTGGATTTAGATTATTATGGACTAATAGGAGACTCTGAACATTTTCAAAGCGAATTGAAAATAGCAAATTTTTTTAGAATAGCGGATGGAGTTGTTTTAGGAAACTTTATTGAAGGAGGCTATATTCTTCCAATTAAAGATGTAAAGATTAATGACAGATTTTTTATCAACGGAGACAGATTAAGAGGTTTTAAAAACCTAGGAGTTGGTCCAAGAGACTCATCAACAACAGATGCCCTTGGAGGTGAAATTTATTATTTGAGTAGGAATGAATTAACATTCCCGCTAGGCTTGCCAGATGATCTAGGTGTCTCTGGATTAATATTTGGCGATATTGGCTCTTTATTCAGTTTGTCGGAGTCTGGATCTGATATATTAGATGAAAATAAACCACGTGCATCTGCAGGTATTGGAATTTCATGGCTTTCTCCTTTTGGACCAGTAAAGTTTTACTTGTCTAAAGCTATTCTAAAAGAAAATTATGATAAAAAAGAGATTTTTAGATTTAGTTTTGGTACAACATATTAAACAATTAAATTATAAGGAGTATTATGATTAGATTATTATTATTAATTGTAGTTTCATTCTTTTTTGTAGAAACTAATGCGCAAGAAAAAGCTGCTAAAAACCCAAAAGAAAGATCCTTTAAATCCGGGGTAGGGGTTGTTGATATGAAAAAAATTCTTCAAGATTCTACTGCATATCAAGCTCTGGTTGACAAATTTGAAGAAAAAAGAAGAAAACATCGAAATAAGTTTACAAAAATCGAAGATGTTATTAGAGATGAGGAGAGTAAATTAACAAAACAAAAAGGTGTGCTTTCCAGAGAGGTGTATGCCCAAAAACTAAAAGACCTTAATAAAAAAATTAATGAACTTAAATCTAAACAAACTAGTGAGGCTCAAAAATTTGAAAGGGAATTTGAAAAATCAACCAATAAAATTCAAGGAGCCCTTATCGATGTTCTTTCTATGATAGCAAATAAAAATAAATTGGATATTGTTATGGCAAAAAACCAACTTCTTCTGGTAGGAAGAGATATTGATTTAACTGAGGATGCCATCAAAGAATTAAATAAAATATTACCAAAAATAACCAAAGATTAGTTTTAAAAGAGTATAAATTTGATAGATAACTGCTTTTATAATAACGTTGGTCCTTTTACTCTATCAGATATTGCTTCAAAATTAAATTTAGAATTTTCTGGTGACCCTAATTTTAAGATCGAAGATATAGCAACGCTTGATGCGGCCTTACCTAATGAAATAAGTTTTTTTCATAAAAATAAATATAGAAATCAACTTAATAATACCAAAGCTGGGGTTGTAGTTTTAAAAAAAACTGAAAAAAAAAAAGTTAATTTTAAAAAAAAATTTTTATTTTCAGATGATCCTTATTTAACGATGGCGCAAATTGCTTCAATTTTCTACCCGGATTGTGAATATCCAAATTTTTCATTTTCCATTTCGAATAATAATAAATCAATTTCTGAAGATTGTTTTATACATAAAGATTCTAAAATTGGTAATAATTGTATTATAGGTTCATTTGTTAAAATTGGACCTGGAGTTAAAATTGGATCAAACTGTATCATTGGGGATAATGTAAGTATATATTATTCGGTTATTTCTGATAATGTTAAAATATACAATGGTGTCAAAATTGGTGGTGAGGGATTTGGGTTTATATCTGCCAAAACTTATTTTAAAAAGATTCCTCAATTAGGACGAGTTATTATTGAAGAAAATGTTGAAATTGGTTGTAATTCAACTGTAGATAGGGGATCAATCGGTGATACAATAATTTCAAAGAATGTTATGATTGATAACCTTGTTCATGTTGCGCATAATGTTAAGATAGGTGAAAATACAATTATTGCAGCAATGACTGGAATTTCTGGAAGCTGTGAAATAGGAAGTAATTCTATGATTGGTGGTCAGGTAGGTATAAGTGGTCATTTAAAAATTGGAAATAATGTTAAAATTGCTGCAAAAAGTGGGGTTATGAGGGATATTCCTGATAATTCAAGTGTTGGAGGTTATCCTGCCTTCAATATAATAGACTGGCATAGAAGTACTATTTTAAATAATAAAAAAAGATAATGAAAAAAAAAGAACTTAATATAGAAGAAATCAAAGATTTAATTCCACATAGATATCCATTTTTATTAATTGATAAATTAATTGACATCATTCCTGATACCAGTGCGACAGGTATTAAAAACGTGACTTTTAACGAAAATTTTTTTCAGGGACATTTTAAGTCAATGTCAGTAATGCCTGGGGCACTAATTATTGAGTCAATGGCTCAATCCGCTGGAACATTGGTTATGTTTAGTTTAAAAAAAAAATCTAAAAATACATCTGTTTATTTATTAACTGTTGATAAAGCCAAATTTAGAAAACCTGTAATTCCCGGTGATGTATTAATGAATAAAGTTGAAAAAAAACAACAAATAAAAAATATCTGGAAATTTACTTGTAGATCGTACGTGAATAATGAATTAGTATCACAAGCAGAAATATCAGCAATTTTAAATACTCCTTAATTATTGAAATATATTGAAACTTTTTTTTATTTGTTCTTAACACAACAATCTTTAAATTTGAATAATGATTAACAAACTTTCTTGTATTGATAAAAACGCTACTATTGCAAAAAACGTTAAGATTGGGCCATTTTGCTTTATCGGTAGAAATGTAAATATAGCAAAAAATTGTTATATTCATAACCATGTGAGTATCACTGGTAACACAACTATTGGTGAGAATACTGAAATTTTTCCATTTGCTTCAATTGGATCATCACCTCAAGATCTTAAATATAAGGGAGAACCCACTACCATAAAAATTGGTAAAAATTGCAGAATACGTGAATATGTAACAATTAACCCAGGTACGGATGGAGGAGGGAAGATTACCTCAGTCGGTGACGATTGTCTTCTTATGATTGGAACTCATGTTGCACATGACTGTCGAATTGGAAATAACGTTATTTTTGCAAATCATTCAACCTTAGCAGGGCATGTTATAATTGAAGATAATGTTGTCGTAGGAGCACTTAGTGCAATACATCAATTTTGTAGAATTGGAGAGGGTGCAATGATTGGAGGAATGTCAGGAGTTACAGCTGATGTAATACCTTTTTCAACAGTGATGGGAAACCGTGCTAAATTATCAGGAATTAATATACTGGGTTTAAAAAGAAGGAATGTAAAAAAAAGAGAAATATCAGAATTTAGAAAAACTTTTAAATATATTTTTTTTGATAAAGAATTAACCTTTAGAGACAGAATATCAGAAGTTATAAAAAAAAAACATGAAAATCATATTGTTTCAAAGCTTCTAAAATTTCTTGATAACCAATCTGATAGATCTTATTGCATGCCAGATATATAAAATGAATAAGATTATATTTATTTTTGGAAACGGTAATTTACCAAGACTTATTATAAAAAAAATAAAGAACTCTAATTTAGAATTTAAAATTTTATCTATTAGTGAAAAAAATTTATTTAAATCACATAATTCTAAGTCAGTAAAATTAGGAAAAATTATAACTGAACTAAATGGGTTGAAAAAAAAAGGCTATTCAAAAATTCTTATGGCAGGGTCAATCAATAGGCCTAGATTATCAGATATTAAGCCTGACTTTAATAGTCTAAAGTTACTACCTAAATTTACAAAAACTCTATTTGAAGGGGGGGATAACAATTTACTAAAATTTGTAATAACTGAGCTAGAAAATCTAGATTATAAAATTTTGTATATTCACAAAACCTTTCCAGATTTATTCCTTGGTCCTGGAAACCAAACTAAAGTAAAAATTTCAAAAAATAATTTTAAAGATATACATAAAGGTTCGTTAATTTTAAAAAATAATTCTAAATTTGATATAGGACAATCAATTTTAATTCAAGAAGGAAATGTAATTGGAATTGAAGCTGTTCAAGGTACTGATAATTTAATCAAACAGTCCCTACCATATTTACAAAAAGTTAAAAAAGGTGTTTTAATTAAACTTATTAAGGTCAAACAAGATTTAAGAGCTGATTTACCAACTATTGGGCTTAAAACCTTAATAAATTGTTATAAAAGTGGAGTTGTGGGAATTGCCTACAGCGCAAACAAGACTATTTTTTTAGAAAAAGAGAAAATATTAAGCTTTTGTAAACAGAAAAATTTTTTTTTATATGGTTTGTGATGAAAATTTATATTATTGCAACTGAGGCTTCTGGTGATTACTTAGGCTCATGTTTAATTAAAGAACTAAAAAAAAAAAAAATTAAATCAATTGAAGGTATTGGAGGAAATCTCATGAAAATAGAAGGTTTTAATTCTTGGGTTCCAATTGAAAAGTTTAATACAATTGGATTAATTGAAGTATTAATTAGAATACGAAAGTTTTATAAAATTTTTAAAAAAGTAGAAAATATTATTAAAAAAAATCCTCCTGATATTCTTATTACAATTGATTCACCAAGTTTTAGTTACAGACTCGCAAAAAAATTACAAGGCATGAGAAAAAAAGTAAAAATGATTCATTATGTTGCTCCAACGGTTTGGGCATGGAAAAGATATAGAGCTAAAATTTTTGCTAAATTGTATGATAAGTTATTTATACTTTTCAAATTTGAAAAAAAATTTTTTGTTGATCACGGATTAGAAACTCATTGGGTTGGACATCAAATTTTTTTTAAAAAACCTAAAGTTAGAAACCAAAAAATAATTATCTTTCTTCCTGGGTCAAGAGAAATTGAAATAAAGAAAAACCTAAAAAAAATGAAAAATATTTTAGATGATATTATTTGTGAATATCCAGATTATAAATTCTATATTCTAGGTTTCAATCACCATAAAAAAATTATCAAAAAAATTTTACAAAGCACTAAGATTACAATTATAACGAATCATGATTTGAAACAAAAAATTATGATGCAGTCTTCACTTGCACTGGCCGCCTCTGGAAGTGTGACATTAGAGTTAAGTAAATATCTAACTCCTATGGTTGTTGTATATGATACTAATTATTTGACTAGAATTTTAATTAAAATTTTTGTTAAAGTTAAATTTTGCTCCTTGATAAATATTTTTTTTAATAAAGAAGTTGTTCCTGAATTTGTTTTTGAAAAATTTAATTATAAATTAGTTATTAGTGAAATGAGAAATTTGCTAGATAATAAGAAGTTGAGAGACAAACAAGTGGAATATATGAAAATTTTTTCTAAAAAAATGCTTAATAATGAAAACCCAGCAAAATTAATGATTAATCAAATTATTAAAAAATAATTATTTTATTTCCCCAGGATACATTTTTTTGACATTTTTCCTGTTATCAATCTCAATAAATTCACGCTTATTTTTTCCTGTATAAAGCTGTCTAGGTCTGCTAATTTTTGTATTTGTTAATTCAGTCATTTCTTTCCATTGAGATATCCAACCAACTGTTCGTGCAACTGCAAAAATAACTGTAAACATTGATTCAGGCATTCCAAGTGCTTTTAAAATTATTCCTGAATAAAAATCTACATTTGGATATAGTTTTTTTTTAATAAAATAACTATCATTAAGCGCAATCTCTTCAAGCTTTGTTGCTAGTTTGAATAATGGTAGGTTGAAAGTATCTATCTCCCTCAGTAAATTATGACAGTATTTTCTAAGTACATTTGCCCGTGGATCATAATTTTTATAAACTCTATGTCCAAACCCCATTAATCTATATGAATCTTTTGAATCTTTTGCTTTTTTTATAAACTTTTGAATATTGTTAACAGAGCCTATCTCATTAAGCATTCTTATTACGGATTCATTTGCTCCACCATGTGCTGGACCCCATAATGAAGCCACGCCCGCTGCTACACATGCAAACGGGTTAGCTCCTGAGGATCCTGCCATTTTAACTGTAGATGTTGAGGCATTTTGTTCATGATCAGCATGTAGTATTAAAAGCTTATCTAAGGCCTCTATACTAGCTTTTGACGGATGATACTCACCACAGGGAGTTGAAAATAACATGTGAAGAAAATTTTCACTATAGCTTAAATTATTTTTTGGATAAATAAATGGCTGACCTAAGGAATATTTATAGGCCATAGCAGCCATTGTTGGTAACTTGGCTAACAGTCTACTAACAGCAACCCACATTCCTTCAGTGGAAGAAAAGTTATAATTTTTTTCAGAATAAAATGATGATAAAGCTCCAACAATGCCGACCATTACAGCCATTGGGTGGGAATCACGTCGAAAGCCACTATAAAATCTCAATAGCTGTTCATGTAACATAGTATGATTGGTTAAGATCTTAATAAATTTTTTTTTATTTTCAATGTCAGGTAGCTCACCATTTAAAAGAAGATAACAAACTTCTGGGTAATCAGATTTTTCTGCTAAGTCTTCAATTCTGTAACCTCTGTGAAGTAAAATTCCCTTCTCTCCATCAATAAAAGTTATTTTTGAAGAACAACTTGCAGTTGAAGTAAATCCAGGATCATAAACAAACATGCCGGTTTTGGAATAAAAAGCAGTAAGGTCAGCAACATCGGGTCCAAAAGATCCTCTTTTTATTTTGAACTCAAATTTGTTGTTATTTCTATTATCAACAACTGTAATGGTGTCTTTATTTTTCAATTTTAGTTCCAGTTGGCTATTATTTTTTTAATTGTTGTGTCTTTGCCAATAATTTGCATTACCTTAGCAACAGATGGTCCATTCATGGTTCCAAATAAAACTAATCTTAAGGGTTGACCTAGATCTTTGAATTTTAAACTCATACTTTCTACAATCTCTTTTATAACATTTTCTAATATATAATCATCCCAAGATTCTATTAAAGATAATTTATTAATAAGCGTACTTTTTAAATTCAAAGAACTATTTAAAATTTTCTTTTCAACTTCAGAATAAAAAAAAACTTCATTATTAATTGAATTAAGATCATCTATAAGTTCGTTTAATGTATTTGATCTTTTCTTAAAAATATTAATTAGATTTTTTGTCTTTTTGACACTTTCTTTTGTATTGTTAATTTTTAAAAATCTTTCGGCATTTTTAATTTCATCAAAAATAAAATCATCATTTTTGTTTTTTAAATAAAAATTATTTAAAAAAAGTAGTTTTTTTTCATCAAGTTTAGATGGTGACTTTCCTATACTTTCTATTTTAAAGTTTTTTATTGCATCATTTAAGGAAATAATTTCTTTATCTCCATGAGACCAACCTAATCTCAAAAGGTAGTTTATCATAGTCTCTGACAAAAAACCTTTATTTTTATATCCCTCAATTGACAGAGCATTGTGCCTTTTTGACAACTTTTCATTATTTTCATTATGAATTAGTGGCATATGCGAAAATGTTGGCTGATAATCTAAATATTTAAAAACTACCATCTGTCTAAAAGAGTTGGTTAAATGATCATCACCACGAATAATATCAGTCACTGACATCAAAAAGTCATCAACAGCTGAAGATAGAAGAAATGTAGGTGAACCGTCAGATCTCATTATCACAAAATCATCAAGTTCTTTATTCTGAACTTTTACTTTTCCTTGAATTTTGTCATTTATTATTGTTTGCCCGTCTATTGGTGATTTTATTCTAATACAGAACTGAGCATTTTTAGGATGATCTATTTTATCTCTCCATTTGCTTTTAAATTTTATATTATTTTTTTTTAGTTCTAGAATTTCGTCCTCAGTATGAAAACATTTATATGCTGAGTTATTATCAATTAATTGATTGATAATTTTCTTATGTTCTTTGACATTTTTACTCTGATAAATGATTTTACCATCATACTTTATACCCAACCAGTCAAGCCCCTTTAAAATTGAATTTATCGATTCTTTTTTATTTCTTGTTTGGTCAGTATCTTCAATTCTTATTTTAAATTTTCCACCGCTAGACTTAGCATGAATAAAATTAAATAGAGCTGTTCTAATTCCACCAAGGTGAAGAAGGCCTGTAGGTGATGGCGCAAATCTAGTTACAGTTTCCATTTTTTAGAATTTTCTGATTAACCCTGCCAACGTGCCTTGTATTTTAACTCTATCCTCTCCGAATAATCTAATTTTATAATTTTTATTAGCAGGTTCAAGAGCTTTAGAATTTTTGAAAGATCTAAATCTTTTTAGAGTAACTTCATTTTGATCTATTAAAGCTACTACAATATCGCCAGAATTAGCAACTTCTGTTTTTCTTATAACAACAATATCACCGTCATAAATTCCGGCATCAATCATTGAATCTCCAGTAACTTCTAGAGTGAAATGTTCGTCTTTGTTATTTACAAGATAATTAGGTACTGAAATGTACTCAAAACTTTCCGTAATGGCTTCAATAGGATTGCCAGCAGCAATTCTTCCGAGGAATGGTAGATCTTTTTCTTTTTCATTAACATTTGTATTGATACTCAGTGCTCTGGCCTTATGAGGAAGCCTATTAACAAAACCTTTTTCTTCTAAACTTAACAATAGTTTGTGAATACCTGATTTTGATTTAATTTGCAAAAAATCTCTCATCTCGTCAAAAGTAGGGTAGACACGATTTTTATTGTGATAATCAATTAAAAAGTCTAATAACTTTTTTTGTTTTAAAGTTAACATAATAAATGTTCTACATAAGTTCTACCGGTTAGTCAAGTCATATCTTATTGTTAATTATATCATCATATAGTAGTACATCGCATTTCATGCCTTTTTTTAATTTTTCTTCATAAGGTTTTCTAACAAGAATTCCATTTGATTCACTTAAAATTTTCATTTGCCCACTATCTTGTTTTGAATAAACATTAAATAGTTTAGGATTAGTTTTTAATGTTTTAATTCTTAAAAATAATGTTAAGTGATTATTTTTTTTTAAATTCTTATTAATAATAAGTCTTGTCTTTGAAATATTAAGGTAGTCGCTACCATAAAAACAGTTAACGAACTTAGAAAAAAAAAAAACTAATGATGTAAAACATGAAACAGGATTACCTGGTAAACCCAAAAAAAATCTATTTTTTGAAAATTTTCCGAAAGTTGTTGGTTTTCCTGGTTTTATTGTGACCCTATCAAATAAAATTTTCATTTTTTGTTTAAACATAACTTTTTTAACTAAATCATACTTACCTTGTGAAATACCTCCTGAGGTAATAAGGATGTCAAAGTTACCAAGTTTTTTAATTAATTTTTCTAAGTCTTCAGTTTTGTCTTTCACAGCATAAATATTCTTAAGATTACCTCCAAACTCATCAACTATTTTTTTTATCATTATTTGATTTGTTGATATAACTAGTGGACTTTTATTCTTGTATGATATTAGCTCATCTCCAGTTATTATTACTATCACATCTGGTTTTTTGAAAACTTTGATTTTTTTTATTCTCATTGTTGCAGCTAAAGCAACTGTTCTGCAACTCATTTTTGTATTTTTACTAATACACAACTCATCTTTTTTAAAATCACTTCCTTTAATTCTTATATAATTTTGAAATTTTCTTTCTTTAATTATTAATTTATTTCTAGAAATTAAAAATTGTTCCTTTGGAATTATAATTTTGTTTTTACCTGGAATAATTCCCCCAGTGAAAATTAGTTTAGATTCACCTTTACTAAAATCATTTGTAAAACCATCTCCTGCCTTGATTTCACCCACAATTTTAATTTCTTCTAATTGTAAATCCGATTTAAATATTACAGCTCCATCCATTGAGGAAAGATTTTCCCGTGGATAATCACATTTCGAATGTAAATCAGATGCAAGTATTCTCCCTAAACTTTCATAAACATCGATAAATTCAGAATTTAAAGATTTTGATACATTTTTCTGTATTAAATTTAGTGCACTTTCAAAACTAATCATTTTTAAAAGTACCTGATTTACCACCTTTTTTAGATAAAAGTTTTAACTCACTCATAATTATCTTTTTATCTAATGATTTGCACATATCATAGATTACTAATCCAGCAATTGAACAAGCTGTTAATGCTTCCATTTCAACACCTGTTGAAAATTGAGTTTTAATCTCTGATAATATTTGAACGGATAGATTTTTTTTATCAACTTTAAAATCAATATCAATGAAGGATATTGGTAAATTATGACATAAAGGAATCAATTCTGAAGTTTTTTTAGCAGCAGAAATTCCTGCTGATCTAGCAATATTAAATATTTCACCCTTCGGTGAATTATTATTAATAATTTTTTTGAAGGTTTTTTCTGAGAAATTTAAACTTAATGTAGCCATGGCAGCTCTATTCGTAAGTTTTTTTTTTGAAATATCAACCATAGAAATTTTATTATTTTTTAGGTGTGAAAATGTCATTTTTTAATTATTTTTTTTGTTTCTTCATAAATATTATACGATTTCATTAAGGTCTCTCCAATTAAAAAAGCATTAGCTCCACTTTTAGTAAACTTTTTCAAGTCATCATTACAGGTTAATCCGCTTTCACAAATTTTAATTGTTTTACTAGGGATTTTGCTTGAAAGTAAATGAAATGTATTCTTATCAACATCTAAGGTTTTTAAATTCCTATTATTAATTCCAATACAATTTACTTCCAACTTTACGGCACGTTTTAACTCCTCTTCATTATGTACTTCACATATTACATCCATTCCTAATTTGTTTGATAGATTATAAAAAACTTTTACTTGTAAATCACTTAGGATTGCTAAAATCAGTAAAATACAGTCTGCACCCGCGTGGTAACTTTCAATGATTTGCCATTCATCAATGATAAAATCTTTTCTTAAAATTGGGATGTTTACAGATTTTTTTATTTGTGAAATGTAATTGATATTTCCACCGAAGTAGTTTTTTTCAGTTAAAACAGAAAGGCATTTTGCTCCAGCTTTTTCATAATCAATAGCAATTTGAATAGGATCAAATTTCTTACAAATTAGCCCTTTACTTGGAGAGCTCTTTTTAATTTCAGCGATTAAATTAAAGTTATTATTGTCATTAGTAATTAAATGTTTAAAAAAATCTCTGGTTTTTATTTTTTGTGTAAAGGGGTTAACTTTTTTTTTTAAAAGATTAATTTCCTTACGTTTAAGTTGACATATTTTGTCTAAAATATTCATATTATGATGTAATTAATGAATTTAATTTTTTAAGACCTAGACCATTATCAATATTCATAGTGGCTTTAGAAACACCTTCTTTTATATTTTTAACTTTATCGCATATAAATAAGCCTGCAGCGGTATTTAATATAACATTATCCCTTATTGCACCACTTTCACCCTCAAAGAAGCGCCGCATAATGAATGCATTTTCTTCGGGAGTCCCACCTTTTAACTCACCTTGTTTTCTTATTTTAAAACCAATCTCTTTTGGGTCAAGTATCTTAACTTTGCTAATTTTATTTTTTTTTACTTCAATAATATAATTTTTTGAGGTCGTGGTTAATTCATCATATCCTTTTTCTCCAAATACAACCCATGCCTTTTTTAAGTTCATTTTACTCAGACACTTTGCATGAGTAAGCAAATTTTCATAATTGCTGACACCTAAAAGTTGATATTTTAATTTTAATGGGTTTAAAAGTGGACCTAAAAGATTAAAAATTGTTTTAAAAGGTAAAGATTTTCTAACCTCTGCAACTTGTTTTAACGAACCGTGAAAATTTGGAGCAAATAGAAAACAAATACCATTAGTTTTTAGAGTTTTTTTTATATGACTTAATTCAGATGATGTATTAATTCCTAGTGATTCTAAAACATCAAAACTCCCAGATTTTGATGTAATACTTCTATTTCCATGCTTAGAAATTTTAACATTAAATGTAGAGAGAAGGATTGAGGTCGCTGTCGAAAAATTAAAGCTTCCTTTGTTATCACCGCCTGTGCCACAAGTGTCCATAAATTCATCTTCAATGTTTATTTTTTTACATTTTTTTTTTAAGTAATTAGTAAATGCATGTATTTCGTTAAAAGATTCTTTTTTTTTGTGTAGTAAAGTTAAAATTGATGATAATTGAATATTACTAATATTTGAATTAAAAATGTTTTCTACTAAAAGACTTGCTTCTGAAAAGGAGAGATCTTTTTCATTTAAAAGATTATTAAAAATTGTTTTCATTTTGATTCTCCAATTTTAATTATTTAGTATTAAAGCTTATAAAATTTTTTAATAACTGATGTCCAGAATCTGTGGCAATGCTTTCTGGGTGAAATTGAACTCCAAAAATAGGGATATTTGAGTGTTCAATTGCCATAACTGTGCCATCTTTGATTGTTGCAGTTATATTGAAATTTTTTGGAATACTATTTTTTTTTACAATTAATGAATGATATCTAGTAGCATTGAATGGATTGTTAATATTTTTAAAAAGATTAGTGTTTTCATGATAAATTTCACTTACCTTTCCATGGACGGGTTTTCCACTTTGTATTACTATTCCACCAAATGCCTCTGCTATTGCTTGGTGACCAAGACAAACGCCGAGCATTGGAATTGGTTTTGGTAACTTTGAATTTTTTTTTATTAATTCCAAACAAATTCCAGAATTTTTTGGTGAGCTAGGTCCAGGAGAAATAACAAGAAATTTTGGTTTTAATTTAAATATTTTTTCAACAGAAATCTCATCATTCCTGAAAACTTTCACTGACTGACCTATTTCTTGAAAATAGTGAACCAAATTATAGGTAAAGCTATCGTAGTTATCTATTAGAATTAGCATTATTTTAGATTATCTGCATATTTGCATGCTGTTAATATTGCTAAGGCTTTATTTTCTGTTTCCTTGAACTCGTTTAAGGGTTTGCTGTCAGCAACAATACCTGCACCTGCTTGCACATATATTTGTTTTTCCTTAATTAACGCAGTTCTTAATGCTATGCAAGTATTGATGTTACCATTATTTGAAATGTATCCAACTGAACCCGCATAAATGTTTCTTCTACTTTTTTCTAATTCCTCGATAATCTCAATTGCCCGTATTTTTGGAGCACCTGTGACTGTTCCAGCAGGAAATCCACTAAACAAAACATCTGTACTATTTTTTTTTTTGTTAATTTTTCCTTCGATATTTGAAACAATATGCATTACGTGAGAAAAATATTCAATATACATTTTATTAGTAACTTCAACGGTGCCAGCTTGTGTGACTCTACTAATATCATTTCTTCCTAAATCTAGTAACATTAAATGTTCAGATATTTCTTTGGGATCACTGAGTAAGTCTCTTTCAAGTTTTTTGTCTTCTTGTTTTGTTTGACCTCTTTTTCTTGTTCCTGCAATAGGCCTAATTGTAACTTTATCATTTTCTAACTTAATCAAAATTTCCGGGCTTGAGCCAACGATTACAAAATCCTTAAAATTCATGAAAAAGAGATATGGTGATGGATTTAAGTGTCTTAAAGCTCTGTAAATTGACATTGGGCTTGATTTTATTTTTGATTTAAAAAGTCTCGACAAAACAACTTGAAAAATCTCACCCTCAAAAATGTATTTTTTGGCTTTCTCAACCATTTTTTTGAATTCTAAGTAAGTTGTGTTGGATTTTACATTTTTAAAAATATCTGCTTTACTGTTTAAGTTGTGAAGATTCAAGTTATTTTTCTTTAGAGGTTTAGTTATTCTTTGAATCAAATTTGTGACTTCTAATTTGGCTATTTTGAAAGTTTCTAATGCATTTTTTTGATTAGGAGAGATGATTTTACTTATGTAAAGTTTATCATTCACATTATCAAAAACTAACGTTAAAGACGGTCTTATAAAAATTGATTCAGGCAAATTAAGTCTATCCTTTTTAATCATTTCAACATTTTCAAAGTATTTAATCATTTCGTACCCAAGGTATCCAAATAAACCACAAGCAATAGAAGGTAATTTATGTGGAATTTTTAATTTATTTTCTTCTATAACTTTTCTTAGGCTATCCAGTGGATCAGAATAAACCTTTTTTCTAACAACTTTCTCATTTGTTTTTTTTATTTTAGAAATACCATCTTTACATTCCCAAATTAAATCTGGTTTCAATCCAATTACAGAATATCTGCCTTTTTGACTTCCTCTTTCTACAGATTCGAATAAGAATAGGTATTTTTCCTTTTGAAGTTTTAGTAAAGTGGAAATTGGGGTGTGGACATCAGCAGCAAATGATGTAAATAAAACTTGTTTAATTCCTGAATCATACTTTTCTTTAAACAGTTTAAGATCAGGTTTTAATATATCCATTGAAGTTTAATTTAATTGATCAATTACATCATCATTAATTGTAATTTTATATTTTTTTCTTAAAGCTTCAGAAAATTGAGCTAAAAGATCGATAGTTATATCATCTTTAATCCTTGAACTAAAATCATCTAGTTCCTTTTTATCTTTTACCAAACTATCAATGATTTCTACCGTCTGAGCTAAAATAATCTCATTAGGTCCTCTTGTTTCAATGTTTACATCATACAACCTGGACTCAAATATTTTACTAATAAGTGGGATTGGTAGGTCACTACTATCTGGAAGAATTCTTGTAAAAGGCTTAACTCCTTTTATTTCAAGATTATTCTTTTTGGCCATAATACTAAAATCTTTATCAGTTTTAATTGTTCTTTGTATTTCATTGGCCCTTTTCATTGCCTTTTCTTTTTTTAACTTATTTGACAGTTGACTTTTAACCTCCTCCAAAGATTCTTCGAGGGAGAGTTGTTTCGGTTCAACTATCTCTGTAACAATACTTATTGCAAGACCTTCATCTTTATCAATATTTATTATATTTCCCTCCTCATTTAAACTTTGATTAAAAATGGTTCTTAAAATTCTTTCATCCTGAAATTTTGAGTTTACTTTTCCATTTTCATCAATTCCAGATCTGTTTATCATTTGAGCTTTAATTAAAGTTACGTCCAATGTTTCTGATATTTCTTCAAACGTACTGCCTGATGACAGAAGATCTTCTAATTCATCTTGCAAGTCAAAAACAGCCTCCTTACCTTTATCGAGTAAAATTTCATTTTTAAAACTATTTTTTACTTCTTTATAAGTTACTTCTTTTTTCTTTTTTATATCAATCAGTTTTACTATATGCCATCCGAAAGTACTTTCGATGGGTTTTGAAATTTCATTCTTTGTTAAAGTAAAAACTGCATCAACAATTTCATCAGGTAATTCATTTTTGGTATTCCAGCCAAGATCTATATCAGCTTCTGTTAAGTTTGCCTTTGTTTTTGCAATTTTTGTAAAATCACTCTTTTTTAAAACATCAAATATTGAACTAGCTTTTTTCTCATCTTGAACCAATATTTGTTTTAGATATCTTCGTTCCGGTTCTATTAACGTTTCTTTTCTCTCTTCATATAAAAGTTGAATTTCATCTTCAGTGACAGTTGATTTTTTTGCATATTTTTTTGCATCCAGTAGAAGTGTTTGGGCACTTCTGAATTCAGTAGAAAGAAATGTTTTTTTATTTTCTTCATAATATTTTTTTATTTCTTGATCTGTAATGTTTCCAATTTTTTCTTTTTGAGAGTCAATGACAACGTAGTCGACTGCTCTCTCTTGTAAATTGTATTCACCTAGTTTATTTTCAATTATCTTGGGTATAATTAAGCTTGACCTAATAGTTTCTACCATTTGCTCTCTTGCAAGGTCTTGACGTGTTCCCTCAACATAACTAGCCTCAGTGTAACCGGATTCTGAAATTAATTGTCTAAACAAAAGTTCGCTGAATTGGCCTAAATCATCTTTAAATGCATCGTCATTTAAAATTTTATCCTTAACATTTCTGTCACTAACAGATAACCCTAATTCTAAAGCTTCATTATTAAATAAGGCCCTATTAATTAAAGAACTTAATGCTCTGTCCACATATCCAAACTCTCTTGATTTCTTTATATCGAGTGAGGCTCCTAATAATTTTCGAATTTCTTCAGTTTGTCTAGAATAAAGGGAGTAAAACTCTTGAGCCGAAACATCAAGTTTACCAACAGAAGCCACTGTGTTTTGTTTCTTTGTTATACCAACTAGATCCTCGGTTCCCCACATAGCAAAACTTATTATTAGTATTGTAAGAAGGGTTCCAAGAACAAACTTGAGAACAATATTTTTAGATGTGTTTCTTAAGGTTGTTAACATGTTTTAAAGATATTAAAAAAGTTGTATAACATATATATGGCACAAAATACATTAATTGTTTCAAATTGGAAGATGAATTTAAATTTAATTAATGCTAAAAAATTAATTTCTAAGCTTAAAAGTTTGAAAATTTCAAAAAATATAAAAAATATCGTTTGTCCTCAATATTTACTTATACCTCATGTAAGAGACTTAATTCAATCATCTCAAATTATTTTAGGTGCTCAAGATTGTCATTCTGAGGAAAAAGGATCTTTTACTGGAGATTCGAGTATTTCACTGATCAAAGAATATGGTTGTAAATATGTAATTGTAGGGCATTCAGAAAGAAGAGAGTATCATAAAGAAGAAAATTTTGATGTTAAAAAAAAAATCAATATTGCAATTAAAAATAATATTATTCCTATTGTTTGTGTGGGGGAGTCGTTTTTACTTAGACAAAAAAAATCATATTTGAAGTTTATCTGTAAACAGTTAGAAGAATGTATACCAAAAAATTTGAAACAATTAATAATTGCCTATGAACCAATTTGGGCTATTGGTTCAGGCTTAACACCAACTATTGAGGATATAATAGAAGTTAAAGAGAGTTGTATAAACTTCTTAAAAAAAAATAAAAAAATTAATGAAATTAAGTTTTTATATGGTGGGTCAGTAAATTCTCAAAATTTTTTTGAAATAAGAGATAAATGTCAAGTTCATGGTGCGCTCATTGGTGGAGCAAGTTTATTAGAAAGAGAAATTACAAAAATTCTAAAAGGAGATTTTTAATTGATTTTTTTCAAATTTTCAATATTGTTTAGATCATGTTTGCTGTAATTTTATCAATCCATATAATTATTTGTGTTTTTCTTATAATTTTAATCTTACTTCAAAGATCTGAAGGAGGTGGATTAGGCATAGGTCAGGCTGGTGGCTCAGGCGGACTTGGTGACTTTCTAACTGCTAGAAGTACTTCTAATATTTTAACTAAAACCACCTCTTTTCTTGCTTTTTGCTTTTTTTTAACAAGTCTTTCTTTAGTATTCATTACCAATTCAAATTATAATCAAGAGTCGATAATTGATTCTTCAGATGATTCCATAATTGACAGATTAGATTTGATACCGGAAGAGTTTGATGTTGAAAAATCAGATGATAATGATCTAACTGTTCCAACGGAGTAAGTAATTTTTTTAAAAAATAATGACTAGATATATTTTTATTACTGGAGGAGTTGTTTCTTCACTTGGTAAAGGTATTGTAACCTCTTCTTTAGCATCATTATTAAAATTATCTAAATTTAAATTAAGAATAAGAAAACTTGACCCTTACTTAAATATTGATCCTGGAACCATGAACCCAGCTCAACATGGCGAAGTTTTTGTTACAGATGATGGAGCAGAAACTGATATGGATCTAGGACATTATGAAAGATTTACAGGAATAATTTCAAAAAAAAATGATAATATTACAACTGGGAAAGTTTATTCTGAAGTTTTAAGAAAGGAAAGAAAAGGTGATTATTTAGGTTCAACTGTTCAAGTCATACCTCATGTAACAGAAGAAATAAAAAAATTTATTAAAAAAGATCTTAAGAATGAGGATTTCGTAATTTGTGAAATCGGTGGAACAGTTGGAGATATAGAAAGCCTACCATTTTTAGAAGCTCTAAGACAATTGAGAAATGAACTTGGTACAGATAGATCACTTTTCATTCACATTACTCTTGTACCTTTCATCTCATCTGCAAATGAGTTTAAAACAAAGCCTACACAACATTCTGTTAAAGAATTACTAGGATTAGGAATTCAACCAGACTTATTAATATGTAGAACTGAAAAAAAGTTTTCATCAGACTCTAAAAAAAAAATATCTCTTTTTTGTAATTTATCTCTTGATTCTGTATTGATGCTTGAGAATGCTCAAACAATTTACGAAGTTCCTCTAAAGTTACATAATGAAGGTCTTTTAAAAAAATTAAACTCACATTTTTCTTTAAAAAAAAAAAAAACAAATTTAGATTTTTGGAATAAATTTCATCAAAAGTTTATAAATTTAAACAAGGAGATAGATATTGCTATCGTAGGAAAATATACAAATCTATCAGAATCATATAAATCTTTAAATGAGGCGCTATTTCATAGTGGTATCTATAATAATACCAAAGTTAATATCTCTTGGATAGATTCTAGAAAAATTGTTGATTTAAATAAAACACAGAAAGTTCTTAAAAATTTTCATGGAATTTTAGTGCCTGGTGGTTTTGGAAAAGAGGGTTCTCTTGGAAAAATAAATGCAATTAAATTTGCAAAAAAATTCAATGTACCTTTTTTAGGAATATGTTTTGGAATGCAATTAGCCATTATTGAATCGTTAAGGGATCTAAAAGGATATGAAAAGTCGTCTTCAACTGAATTTGGCAAAACTGATTTCCCGGCTATCTGTATGATGCATGAATGGGAAAAAGATAAGAAAATTCACAAACAAGATTTAGATAACCTTGGTGGTAGTATGAGATTAGGTTCTTACGAATCAATTTTAAAAAAGGATACATTAATTTTTAAAATATATAAAAAAATAAAAATCTTTGAGCGACATAGGCATAGATATGAAGTAAATTATAATTATTTAAAATCTATTGAAAAGAGTGGTATAACACTGTCTGGTATGTCACCTAATAGAAAACTTGTTGAAATAATTGAAAGAGCAAAACATCCTTGGTTTATTGGTGTTCAGTTTCACCCTGAGTTAAAATCTACGCCTTTTAATCCTCATCCAATTTTTAATTCATTTATTTCAGCTGTATTAAAATTTAAAAATTGTAATAACTGAAATGAGAAAGGTAAAAATAAAAAATGACCTTTTTTTTTCCAATTCAGAGGAAATAAAATTTATACTTGGTCCTTGTCAAATTGAAAGTAGGTCTCATGCATTTGATATTTGTTCAGAAATAGATATTTTATCAAAAAAATTAGACTTTAAATATGTTTATAAAAGTTCTTTCGATAAGGCAAATAGAACTAGTCATAAGAGCAAGAGAGGAGTTGGATTAAAAAAAGGATTAGATATTTTAGCAGAGGTTGGCGAGAAGTTTGGTTGTGCAGTTACAACTGACGTTCATGATGCTAGACAAATTGAAAAAGTAAAAGAGTATATTGATATAATACAAATTCCTGCATTTCTATGTAGGCAAACTGACTTATTAACTGAGGCAGGAAAATCAAACCTTACAATTAATGTAAAAAAAGGACAGTTTCTTTCACCATGGGATATGGAAAATGTAGCAAATAAAATACTTTCAACTGGAAATAAAAAAATTTTATTAACTGAAAGAGGCACCTCATTCGGTTATAATAATTTAGTATCAGATATGAGATCATTGGTAATAATGAAAAAAACTAAATTACCAATTATTTTTGATGCGACACATTCAGTTCAATTACCAGGGGGAAAAGGAAATTCCTCTGACGGTCAATCAAAATTTGTTAGTGTTTTAGCTAAAGCAGCAGTGACTGCAGCAATATCCGGTATTTTTATGGAAACACATGACGACCCTAAAAAAGCTCCCTCTGATGGACCTAACATGGTTCCTTTAAAAAAATTAGGAAAACTTATACATTCAATTAAACTTTATGATAATTTATCAAAAAATGAATTAATTTAATTATGTCTATTATTACGAATGTTTTTGGAAGAGAAATTATTGATAGTAGGGGGGTCCCAACAGTAGAGGTTGAGATTACACTAAACAATTCAATAGCAGAATTAGCATCAGTGCCTTCGGGTGCTTCAACTGGATCTTTCGAGGCACATGAATTAAGAGATAATGATAAAAAAAGATTTTTTTCAAAAGGTGTTCTTAAGTCAATTAATTTCATAAATACTGAAATAAGAGAAACTATAAAGGGGATAGATGTTAGAGAACAAAAAACCATAGATAATATATTAATTGAACTTGATGGTACAAAAAATAAATCAAGGCTAGGGGCAAACTCTATGCTTGCAGTATCTCTTGCTACTGCTCGTGCTGCAGCTAAATTCCATAACGTTTCATTGTTTAGTTATATTGGTGGTATCAACAATAGTTTACCTACGCCTATGATGAATATAGTGAACGGTGGTTGTCATGCTAATAATAGTTTAGATTTTCAAGAATTTATGATTATCCCTTGTGGTTTTGAAACATTTAAGGAAGCTTTAAGAGCTGGGTGCGAAATATTTAACTCCTTAAAAAAGTTATTATCCAAAGATAATTTTTCGATTTCAGTGGGAGATGAAGGTGGATTTGCACCAGAATTTAAGTCTAACAAAGAGTGTTTAGATTACATCATTAAAGCAATAGAAATATCTAGCTATAAACCAGGTGAGGATGTTTTTATTGCTCTAGATATAGCATCATCAGAATTTTTTGAAAAAGAAAAATATATTCTTAAAGGTGAATCTAAATCACTTACCACAAATCAATTGATAGAATATTATCAAGAACTAATAAGTAAATATCCAATAATATCAATTGAGGATGGTTTGCATGAAGATGATTGGACTGGTTGGTCTGAATTATCAAAGAAAATTGGAAGTAAATGTCAGTTAGTTGGTGATGATTTATTTGTTACCTCTGTTGATAGATTAAAAAAAGGTATAAACAATTTTTGTGGAAACTCAATTCTTGTAAAATTAAACCAAATTGGAACACTTTCAGAGACAGTAGATACTGTAACCCTTGCAAAAAAAAATAATTTTTCAACAATAATTTCTCATCGTTCTGGTGAAACTGAAGATACTTTTATATCAGACCTTTCAGTTGGAATAGATGCTGGCCAAATAAAAACTGGTTCTCTCTCAAGGTCAGAAAGAGTCGCAAAATACAATCAATTGATAAGAATTGAAGATAGAAATAAATCAATAAGATTTTCAGGAAAAGAACCAATCAAAAAATTTTTAAATGATTCAAAAAAGTAAAAGAAATAAAATCTTTATTTTTTTTTCTATAATTTTTTTAATTCTTTTTTTTATATTAAACAAAAAGAATATTTTTGTATTTTTTGATAATATTCAAACCATTAAAAATATGAGCCTTTTACTGGCAAATAATAAAAATAAGAAAAAGGAATTACTTGAAAAAATAGATGATTTTGAGAATAAAAAAGAATTTAGAGAGCTGATAATCAAAGAAAAACTGTTTTTTAAACATAAATCAGAAAAAGTAATATTTTATAATTTAGATGATTGAGTTTCCTTGTTCGAACATTGCTTTAACAGTTAAATTAATTATATCTTGTCTTTTTTTTTTTTTAAAAACTTTTTTTATTACAGTGTTTTTTTTTTTATAATTTATTGCAATAAAAACAATTCCTTGTTGATTTTTTTTCGAATGAATTGTTTTGGACGCAAAACCAGTACAAGCAATTGATAATTTGTTTTTGAAGGTTGATTTATAACTTATTTTTTCTGCCATTTGAGTGGCAACTTCAGAACTTACAACACCATGTTTTTTGATAACATTTTCAATTCCTAAAAAACTTATTTTTGATTTATTACTGTAAGTTACTATTGAGTAATCCAAAAATTTTGATGCTCCTTCAATTTCAACTAATTCAGAAGTAAATTTTCCACCAGTAATTGATTCAGCAATATAAAGCTTTATTTTTTTCTTTTTTAGTTTTTTAATAAATTCTGATTTGTTTTTATTAGAAAACATAGGCAATTATGACACAAACAAATATACCAGCTAAAACATCATCTAAGATAACTCCTACTGTATTTTTTAAATGTCTATCAACTAGGTTTATAGGGAAAGGTTTTACAATATCAAAAAATCTGAATAGGCAAAAAGAAACTAGGTAATCAAGAATTTGTTGTTCACAGAAAATCAATGATATTGATTGCCCAATATGCTCATCTGCAACAATGAATTTAGGATCTTTGTCAGAGAGATTTTTAATGCATACTTTAATAAAAATAAATGATGTTATTGAATAAATAAGTAAAGTTATTAAAAAAAAGTTTAATGAAAAAAAATCTCTAATAAACCAGACAATAGGTAACGTTAATAATGAAGCAACTGTTCCTGGAAAAATTTTTGAATTACCAATCCCAAAACTAGAGGAAAAAAGATAAGAAATTTTTTTAGTGTTCATTTTTTTTAAAAACTAAAACTGAAACCTGACATGCAATTCCTTCTTCTCTTCCTAAAAAACCCAATTTTTCTGTAGTAGTAGCTTTAATGTTCACGTTATTTTTTTTTATATTTAAAATTTTGGATATTTTCACTTTCATTTTTTCTTTGTGCTTTGAAATTTTTGGTCTTTCGCAAATAAGTGTAATGTCAATGTTGTTTATTGAAAACCCATTTTTTTCCATCAAATTTTTTGTGTAATCTAAAAAAAATTCTGAATTTTTATTTTTCCATTTTTCGTCAGTTGGTGGAAAGTGTTCACCTATATCTCCTTGTGATATAGCACCAAGAATTGCATCAACTAAAGCATGAATTCCAACATCTGCATCTGAGTGTCCAATCAAACTTTTATTAAAAGGTAAATTAACTCCAAGTAGTTTGAGTTTACCTCCTTTCCTAAATTTATGAACGTCAAATCCATTTCCAATTCTAAAATTTATGTCATTATTTTTTTTTTCATAAAATTTTTTTAATTCTTGAAACTCTTTTTTTTCTGTTACTTTAATGTTCATTATCTCACCTGAAATGATTTTAATTTTATTTCCATTATTATAAAAAAGCAAAGAGTCATCTGTGTAAATCTCTTTTTTAAATCGTTTGTGTGCATCATAAATTTTTTTAAAATCAAAACCTTGTGGAGTTTGAATTAGTTTAATACTTTCCCTATTCAGGTTTTTATATTCTCTTTTTTTAAACAATCTTATTGAGTCAAAGATTTTTAGACTTGGTATTACAGAATCATTAGTTTTTAATTTTTTAATTATTTCATTTACTAGATTTGTTGAAAAAAAGGGTCTGACTGCATCATGAATCAACACTTTACTGGGAGAATCTTTTTTTATTGATTTTAATCCGTTATAAACGGATTCTTGTCTACTCTTTCCTCCATTAACAAAAGAGACATTATATTTATCTAAAACTTTTTTTGATTCACTAATAAATTCGTTATTACAGACAACAACAATTTTATAAAATAAACTAGAATCTACAAATTTTTTAACGCATTGTTCTAATATTGATTTACTATTAATCTTGAAAAATTGTTTAGGCAAGTATTTATCAAATCTTTTTCCTTCACCACCACTTACAATTAATGCTATAACTTTCACTTTTAAACCTTGAGAAAAAATGAATATAAATTTTTATATTGAATTCTTATCATTAATGAGTTTTTTTGTATATTTTGTTACAAACTTTTTAAACATAGAGAGCAACAGCAAAATAAATAAAATAATATATCTAACTAATCTACTTTTTATTATTTTTATTAATGTAATATACTATAATTTTATTATTTTAAACCCTGTTTCTGTTTTAAGTTTAGTCACTACATTATTACTTCTTGTTTTTTTCTTCTCACATTTTTTGATATCAATATTTTCCTCACAGTATGTTAGATTAAGATTATTATTCTTACCTTTTTTTTTAATATTATTATTATTTAGGTTCTTGATTTCTTTGAGTATGGACGGTCAAGAAATACAACATTCCCTTTTTGATGATACTTCTTTATTGATTCACATATTTAGTTCATTATTTTCATATTCAATGTTAACAATTAGTGCAATTAGTTCTGTTTGTGTTTTTTTAAAGAGTAAAATATTAAAACAAGTTCGATTTAATAATATATTACTGAACTTGTTACCTTCAATCTACGAAAGTGAGAATATTTCCATTAAGTTTTTATTTTTTACAATGCTTTTTTTGACGTTATCTTTGTTTAGTGGGTTTTATTATCATTTTTTTGAATACAGTAATTTTGATTATTTTTTTAATAATAAAGTAATTTTAAGTATTACAAGTTTGGCATTAATAATATTTTTTTTTATATACAAAAAAATAAGAGGTATTTCTAATACAGCTACCTTTAAACTAATTTTATTATCATATGTATTTATAAACCTCGCATATTTTGGTATTAAGATTACAGGTTAGTTTATGAATATAGGTAAGTTAAAATTAAAAAATTCAGTCTTTTTAGCCCCAATGTCAGGTATTTCTGATTATCCATATAGAGAAATAGTTAAAAAATTTGGTCCTGGTTTAGTTTTTTCAGAAATGATAGCCAGTAGAGCTTTAATTGAAAAGAATCGTAAAACACTTAAAATGATCAAGAAAGATTCTAATTATCTTTATGCTATTCAAATTGCTGGATGTGATCCAAAAGTAATGGGAGAAGCAGCAAAAATGTGTGAAGATTTTGGAGCTGATATTATTGATATAAATATGGGCTGCCCAGTGAAAAAAGTTGTAAATGGATATGCAGGTTCAGCTCTTATGAAGGATGAACTTTTAGCTATATCAATAATTGAGTCTGTTGTTAATTCTGTTAATACTCCAGTAACATTAAAAATGAGAAAAGGTTGGGACGAGAAAAGTTTAAATGCCGTAAAGCTTGCAGTTATGGCTGAATTGGCAGGGATTAAATTGATAACTATTCATGGAAGAACTAGATGCCAAATGTTCAAAGGGAAATCAGACTGGAAATTTATTAAAAATGTAAAAAAAGCTGTGAAAGTTCCTGTTATAGTGAATGGTGATATTACAAATATATTGGAGTTTAAAAAAGCTCAAAGTTTATCATGTGCAGATGGAGTTATGATTGGTCGAGGATCTTATGGAAGACCGTGGATTTTTAAAGAGATATCAGAAAATTTGTCAACAAATAAGAATTATAAGTTTTTGAATTCCTATAAAAAAGATATAATCTTGGAGCATTTTTCAAATTCTTTGGACCATTATGGGGAAGAAGTAGGAATTAAATCTTTTAGAAAACACCTTGGTTGGTATTCTAAATCATTGGAGAATTCGAACGAATTTAGGTGTAAAATTAATAATTGCCTAGATAAATACCAACTTAAATCATTAATAAAAGATTTTTTTTAATCAAAATGAAAAATGAAAATGACTATGGTTACTTCAGAGATTTTTTTGATTTAATCCCTGATCCACTGGCGATAGTTAACAAAAAATCATTTGAAATTTACTATGTAAATCAAGAATTTCAAAACTTCGTAAAAAAAAGTTTCTCAGTTATTAAAAACACTTACTTAAATGAGTTGTTAAATGATGATTTATTTTTTCTCAGTAATTTAAATGAAATTTCAAAAAAATCAGGTATTTACTTTCTTAGAGAGGCAATAATAAGAAAGAACATAAAATTTTCAGTTATTTGTATAGTAACGGAAAGAAAAAATAAAAATATGTTGATTATGGTAAAAAAGGAAACCGAGGCAATTACAGATGATTTACTAGATGATTATAGTGCATATGAGCATTTTTTTTCTATTTTCGTTCATGAAATTACAAATCCGCTAAGTTCTATAAAAATTGCTTCACAACTATTAGAAAAATCAAAAGTTTATGATTCAGAACTGATAGGAATAGTAAATAATGAATGCAATAGGATTAATAAAGTGATTAATTCTATTTCTCAAATATCAAGTAAACTTGTGCTTAAAAATAAAAGCCTAGAAAATATTCACGAAATTTTAAGATATAGTTTATTTAAAATTAAGAATCAAAAGAACCAAATTAAAATATCTGAAGAATTTGATCCTTCACTACCAAAAATATTAATTGATAAAAGCTTATTAATACAAGCTTTTGAAAATTTACTAAACAATGCTTGTGAAGCATCAAGTTATACCAAAAATTCATTTATAAAACTGTCAACAAAATTTGTTTATGGTGAAACTATCAAGATACCTAATATTAGAGAAAGTCAAAAAAAAAATTACTTATTAGTTAGAATTGAGGATAATGGTTCAGGAATAAAAAAAAGTGAATTAAGTAAAATTTTTTTACCTTTTTTCTCAACAAAAAAAAGAGGTTCAGGAATAGGTTTGTATTTGGTAAAAAGAATAATTAATCTTCATGACGGAAGAATATCAGTCAGCTGTATAGATAATCTTACATCATTTAGAATAAAATTACCTTTGTAGTATTATAATATGAATAAAAATATTTTAATTATTGATGATGACTTTTCTTTAAGAAGAGTCATGGAAAAAGCTTTAAAAAACTCCAAGACTAATGTTAAAGGTGTTTCAACAATTTCTCAAGCATGGGTTGACATTGAGAAGAATGAATTTGATTTAATTATATGTGATGTTGTCTTGCCCGATGGAGACGGCTTGGAGCTAGTTAAAAAAGTTAAGTTAAAAAAAAGTTCTCAGTCTTTCATAATAATTAGTGCAAAAAACAACCTGCTAACGGCTATCAAAGCTAATCAACTTGACGTAGTTGACTATTTACCGAAGCCTTTGGATTTAAATGACCTTATTATTACTGTAGATAGATGTTTGAAAAGTCAGACAATTCAAAATCAGCAATTCATAATTGATGAAAAACTTCCAATAATTGGAACATCATCAGTTATGCAAGGTGTTTTTAAAAACATAGCTAAGATAACAAAAACAAACTATACTGTTTTAATTACGGGTGAGTCAGGTTCCGGAAAGGAGCTTGTGGCAAAAGTCATACACGACTATAGTCCTCGCTCGCACTCACCTTTTATTCCTATAAATATGGCCTCATTACCTGAAAACTTGATTGAAAGCGAACTTTTTGGATACGAAAAAGGTGCATTCACAGGAGCCGAAAAAAGAACTTTAGGTCTTTTTGAAAAAGCTAATGGAGGAACTCTTTTTTTAGATGAAATTGGAGATATGCCAATTGATATTCAAGCTAGATTGTTAAGAGTACTTCAGTTTGGAGAGTTTTCAAGAGTAGGTGGTAGAGAGGTAATAAAGACAGATGTCAGAATTGTTTCAGCTACTAATAAAAATTTACTTAATTCTATAGATCAAAATTTATTCCGACAGGATTTATACTATAGGCTTAACGTAATAAATATTGATTTGCCTCCGTTAAGAGATAGGGAAAATGATATAGTAGATATTGCAAAGAACTTTTTAGTAAAGTTCTCTGATAATAAAAAATCGTTTGATATTAGTGCACTAGAATTATTAAAAAATTATAGTTGGCCAGGTAATATAAGAGAACTTGAGAATTTATTAAAAAGAGTATGTGCTCTTGCAACAGAAAAAATAATTACTGATGAAATTTTGTCAGAATTTTTAGACAAGGAAAATAATTATATTTCAGAAAAAAATTTAAATTTAGAAAACTACAATGTTAATTCATACAGCACCTTAAATGTTTTTATACAAGAATTCTTAGATAAATTATTTGAAACTTTAGAAAATGAAACAGAAATTCAATTGTTTGAAAAATTTATATCACAAATAGAAAAACAACTAATATTTAAGACACTCAAATACTATTCTGGAAACCAAATTAAATCCTCTAAACTTTTGGGTATAAATAGAAATACTCTTAGATCTAAGATTCAAAAATATAAAATACTCACTAAATTTAACAAGAAATAATGTTATTAAGTCTCAAAAAAAAAATTGGTTTAAGTTTTGAAAATTTTCTATTTTTATTCATTTTTCTTGCTTCTTTATCATTAAGTTTAATAATTTTTTTGTCACTATCTGGGAATTTTTCTAATTTAGAGCAAGTAGAGGAAATTTCAAATTTAATTTTTGTTAATTATATCTTTATTATTAGTTTGATTTTAATTTCTTTGAATAAAATTTATAAAATTTTTAAGGAAAAGCAATTTAAATCTAAATTTAGAGTTCAATTTACATCACTGTTTATAATAATAAGTTTCATACCAACTACCTTGATAACATTGTTTTCACTTATTTTTTTTGATCAAGGAGTTAAAATTTGGTTCAATGAAAAACTAGAAAAAGTTATTTACGAATCAAAACAAATTTCTGAGTCATACTTTAATGAACATAAAAAAAATATTAAAAATGATATTATTTTTATCAATGACGAATTTGCAACGGATAAAGTCTTTTACTTTAGTGATAAAATAAAAATTACAGAGTATTTAAGTTATTTTGCGGAAGTTAGAAATTTAGATGAAGCTGTAATTTTTGAAAGTTCTGGACAATTGTTAGCTAAAGTTGGCAGCTTTTTAGTTGAGTCTGAAAATAGGCCACCTCTATGGACATTTCTCATTGCTGATGATGGTGAAATTGCAATATTTCCAAATTCAGATCAAACTAAGGTTAGAGCATTAACAAAACTTCAACGAGCGATACCAACATATCTTTATATAGGTAAAGATGTCGATGCTAATGTTTTAAGTAGAGTTGAGTCTGTAAATAAGACTGCTGATGAGTATGTAAATATTACCCAAAGACTAAATAATTTTCAATTTCAGTTTAATAAACTTTTTCTTGCTATAAATTTTCTTATGATACTTTTATCAACTTGGTTTGGATTAAGTTTTTCTAATAAAATTCTTAACCCAATTGTAAGCATTATTCTTGATTCACAAAAAATTATTAGTAATAATTTTAAATATAGAATAAACATTATTGAAGGAAAAAATGAATTTAATTTTTTATCAAAATTACTTAATCAAATTCTTGATACTCTTGCCGTTCAAAAAAATAAATTAATCAAAGCAAAAGAAACTATAAATTTAAGGAGAAAGTTTACAGAGAAAATTATTAATGAAGTTAGTAATGGTATCATATACTTGGACACTAATGAAAAAATATTACTATATAATAAAAAATCCCAAGAAATATTTGGAAAAAATTTTAAAGAAAACTTTCAAAAAAAAAATTTACAAATTTCTCAATTTATCAGAAATTTTAAAGAGGATGAAACATTCTTAAATGAAATTCAGCTTAAATATATCTCAGAGAAAAAAATAAAGATATTAAACATTAAACTCTCCAAAGTTTTTGAAAAAAAACAATTTAGAGGAATGATACTTAGTATAAGTGATATAACTGAACTTATCTCTGCACAAAAGAGTGCAGCATGGTCTAACGTTGCTAGATATATGGCTCACGAAATTAAAAACCCGCTCACACCAATTAAATTATCAGCGCAAAGGATAAGTCATTCTATAAAAGAAAAAAAACAGAATAACTCATCATCTTTAAAAAATTGTACTGAGACAATAATTAGACAAGTAAGTAATATTGAAAAGTTAGTTTCTGAATTTTCAAATTTTGCAAGAATGCCTGAGGCTAATTTAGAGTTAATAAAATTAAATAAATTAATTGAAACTCAAATTGATGCTCAAAAAATAGCCAACAATGATGTGAATTTTAAATTTTTATCTAATAAAAAAAAAATAGAAATACTTTGTGATTATGATCAGATTAGTAGATTGTTAATGAATATTTTAAAAAATTCTGTTGAGGCCTCAACAAAAAACAAAAAAGAAGTATTAGTTAATTTAAATAAAAAAGGAAAGTTTGTAATTATTGATGTTGAGGATAATGGAGTAGGTTTTGATGATAATAATAGAGATAACTTTTTTGAGCCTTACATGACAAAAAAAACTAATGGAACAGGACTAGGTTTAGCTATATGTAAAAAAATTGTTGAAGATCATAATGGTCATATTGAACTTTTAGATAGTGAATTACTAGGAGGAGCATTGGTACGAATTAAACTTTTTGTAAAGATGAAATAATGAACATTGAGGGAAAAATATTAATAATTGATGATGAAGTTGATATTTGCCAACAAATATCTGGCTTATTAAATGATAGAGGGTTTAGAACAAAATATTGTGTGTCCTCTGAGGAAGGAATTAAAGAATTTAAAAAAAACACGTATTCACTTGTTATCCTTGATATTTGGTTAAACGATTCAAAATTTGATGGTTTTCAAACTCTTGAAAAAATTAAAGAACAAAGTGAAACTGTTCCGATAATAATGATAAGTGGTCATGGTAATATAGAAACTGCAGTTAGTTCTATTAAAAAAGGTGCCTACGACTTTATCGAAAAACCACTAGATGGAGATTTATTGATTTTTAAAGTTTCAAAAGGCTTGGAAAATTATGATTTAAAAAATAGAGTTAATAATTTTTATCAATCAAAAGATAACAATTATATTGCAAACTCAGAAGCATCAAAGAAGGTATTAAATTCTCTCAATAAAATATCAAAAACAGACTCTTCAATTTTACTGAGTGGTTTAGAAGGAAGTGGAAGAGAGTTTTTAGCTAGAAAAATTCATTTCGAATCAAATAGATATAATAAAAGATTTAAAGTAGTAGATTTTTCTGTAATGGATAGAATTAAAACTGAAAATGAATTATTTGGAAATGAGGAAAAAGGTATAATAAAATCGTTAGGTATACTTGGGGAAGTCAACGGTGGTTCATTATTTATAAAAAATATTGACAAAATGAATTCAAAAATTCAAGGTAAATTTTTAAGAGTTTTAGAAGAAAAAAAGTATTACAGGATAGGAAGTGTTAGTCCTAATAATGTTGATTTTAGGGTTATTTCCTCTTCAAAAATGCCATTAAATGATTTTAAAAGATGTAATACATTTAGAAATGATCTTTTAAACAAAATTAATTTTTTTGAAATCATTGTGCCATCAATTAAACAAAGATCTGAGGATATAAATGCTCTTGTGAATGAATTTCTAAGCTCATCTTTAGGTTTTCATAAAATCCATATAGAAAACGTTTCAAATGATGCTATTCTATTCTTTTCTGAATTAATTTGTGTTAATAGTATTGCACAATTAAAGAAATTTATTGAGTGGAGTGTTTTTATGTTATCTGAAAGTAAAAGTAAAAAAATAACTAAAAAAAGAGTAATTAATTTACTTAATGGTTTTTTAAATGAGGGAAGTCAAATTGAAAAAAAACAAAACTTTGAATACTTAGATTATAATATAAAACAAGCGAGAGAATCTTTTGAAAAAAATTATTTAATCTATAACTTAAAAAAATATAATAATAATATATCACAAGTATCTTCAAAAATTGGAATGGAAAGAACCGCGCTTTATAGAAAGTTAAAGTCACTTAAAATTAATTCAGATAGTTAAAATTTTATGAAAATTATTGTTTGTGGTGCTGGAGAAGTTGGGGCTAATATTGCCAAACAGCTAGTTTATGAAGATAATGATGTTACTATAATAGATGATTCTGAGTCACGATTAAGATCCTTGAATAAAACTTTAGACCTTAAAAGTATATGCGGCAAAATAATTCTTCCTGAAATACTCGAAAAAGCCGGAGCCAATGAAGCTGATATAATTATTGCCGTTTCAGATGAAGATGAATCTAATATTCTTTGCTGTCAACTAGCTAACTTTATCTTTAATATACCTACTAAAGTTGCAAGAATTAAGGAGTCAGGTTTTTTAAACCCTAAATACTATGATAACCTCTTTGTTAAAAATAAAATTGATTTAGATGCCGTAATTTCTCCAGAACTAGAGGTAGCTAAGGCAATTATAAGACAACTTAATACTCCTGGTGCATTTGACTCTTTCTATTTAGGTAATAAAGTTGCAAGAATTATTGGAATGTCCATAGATGAATCCTGTCCTATTGTTAATACTCCGTTAAGGATGTTGCCAGGAATTTTTTCTGGGTTAGAAGTAAAAATTTTATCTATATTTAGAGACAATGAAATCATTATTCCAACTGGAAAAGTAGAAATTTACCCTGGAGATGATATTTATATATGTATTAAAAATAAAGATTTATTAAGAGCATTAAGAGTATTTGGTATTAAATCACAGGAAAATAGAAAAGTTGTAATTGTGGGTGCCGGAAATGTTGGTTTTAACATAATTAAGATAATTGAGAGAGACTATCCTGAGATTAGTTGTAAAATAATTGATAATAATCTTGAAAAAACTAAGTCAGTTTCGTCTAAACTTTCAAACCAAAATACTATTTTATATGGTGACGCATTAGATACTGCAATTCTTAAAGAGGCTGGTGTATCAGGAGCAGAAGCGATTATTTCTGTATCAGACGACGATGAGACAAATATTTTTTCATCTTTATTAGCAAAAGATTTAGGATGCAAAAGATCAATGGCAATTGTAAGTAATGAAAACTATAGAAGATTATCAAAAAAATTAACCTTAGATGTTCTAATTAATCCAGGTAATATTACCACCTCTGCAATTCTCCAATACGTAAGACGAGGAAAAGTTAGAGAAGTACATGATTTTGGGAATGATCGTGGTGAAATTATGGAAATTGAAATTCTTCCAACCACAAAATTTTCTGATAAAAAAATTTCAGATCTCACTATGCCGAAAGGAGTAGTTATTGGAGGTGTTGTTAGAAATAACGAATTAATTTTGACTGAAGAAGAAACAATACTTCAGGTAAAGGATAAGCTAATAATTTTTTCTATTCCTTCATCAATAAAAGATATCGAAAAGTATTCTGAGGTAAATATAGAGTTCTTTTAATGTCATTCTGTTATATTAATGGTTTTTATAAAAATAATATTGACGCTTCGATTTCAGTTGAAGATAGAGGATTTAACTTTTCAGATGGTGTTTATGAAGTGATAGCTTTCCGCAAGGGAAAATTATTAAACTTTGAAAGACATTCAAAAAGATTAAGTAAATCACTAATTGATTTACAAATCAGAATACCATTTAGTAATCAAAACTCCTTAAAGATAATTATACACCATCTTTTGAAGTTAAACGACGTTGATGATGGTTTTTTATACTTACAAATAACAAGAGGGACGGCCAAACGAAATCATCTTTTCCCTTATAAAGTTGAACCTAATATCGTTATTTCTACCTTTTCAAAAGGAGGTTTGGATAAAATTAAAAAAGGCGTGAATATTGGTCTTACAAAAGATCAAAGATGGATGCGCTGTGATATTAAGTCTATATCTTTGTTAGCAAATGTTTTAGATAAACAAAGAGGTTTTGAAAAAGGATTTTTTGAAGTTTGGCAGCTAAGAAAAAACCTAATAACAGAAGGAACTACGTCAAATGCCTTTATCGTAAAAAAAAATAATCATATTTATACCCATCCTAAAAATAATTTAATTCTTGGGGGAGTAACAAGAGATTGTGTTATTGAGATTGCATCGAAAAATAACTTAAAAGTTATTGAAAAAGAATTTGATATTGATGATATAAAAAAATGTAATGAAGCATTTTTAACAAGTACAACTTTAGGTGTTGTTCCAGTTACTAAAATTGAAGATATAATTATTAATAAAAAAGAAATTGGTTTGATTACGAAAACTTTGATGAAGAAATTAGAAGATTACTTAAATAAGCAAATTTATGAATAATAAAGACATTATAGTAATTCATCCTTATTTAAAAAGAAAAAGAATAAATAAAGATTACTTCCTTGAGGAGGCTGTAAACCTTGTTAAAGCTATTAACTTAAATTGTGTCGACAGTTTGTTAGTGGGTTTGGATAAAATAAGTTCAAAAACTTACTTTAATGAAGGCTTTATAAGAAAAATTAAACTTGAAACTACTAATACCAAAATAGACCTTTTACTTATAAATACCACTTTATCACCAATTCAGCATAGAAACCTTGAAAAAGAATTAAATTGTAAAGTTTTGGATAGAACAAATTTAATATTAGAAATTTTTGGTTCTAGAGCTAGATCAAACGAAGGAAAATTAAGTGTAATGTTGGCAAGTCTTGAATATCAAAAGAGTAGACTTGTTAGATCATGGACACACCTTGAAAGACAAAGGGGTGGTGCTGGTTTTATGGGTGGACCAGGTGAAAAACAAATTGAATCTGATAGAAGACAACTGACAGTAAAAATAAACAGGTTAAAAAAAAAAATTAAAAATATTATTTTAAGCAGAAATAACCAAAGATATAGAAGGAAGAAAAATAAAGTTCCAATAATTTCACTTATTGGTTATACAAATTCTGGTAAGTCAACTCTTTTTAATAAATTAACAAAATCTAATGTTTTATCTAAAGACATGCTTTTTGCCTCTTTAGACTCAACAATAAGAAAGTCTTTTTTTAAAAATGTTAATTTTCTTTTTGTTGATACAGTAGGATTTATTCGGGATCTTCCAACTACACTTATTGAAGCATTTAAGTCTACATTAGATGAGATAATTTATTCCGATTTAATACTTCATGTTAGAGACATATCGAGTCAATACTATCTAGAACAAAGAAATGAGGTGATAAAAATTTTATATGAAATTGGTATTTATGATGACGACGAAAGAATAATAGAAGTTATTAATAAGGTTGACTTAATGAAAAACCTTAACAAATTCCATAATTCTTTTAATAATCAATCAGTTTATGTGTCAGCACTAAGTGGTGAGGGTATTGAAGAACTTAAAACTATAATAGCTGACAAAATTATCTAGTTTATTTTAATAATCTTATTAAATTTGATGTATCTTCTTTTGAATAGCCTTTTTTAATTAGCTTTAAATAAAAACTTTTTATTTGCTTTGTTATTGGTAACTTAATGTTAGAGATTTTAGATTCTTCTAATAAAATTTTAAGATCTTTAAGCATTAACTTATTCATAAAGCCAAAATTAAATTGATTTTTCCACATTGTTAACGATCTATTTTCAAGTTGCCAAGATTGTGCAGCTCCATTTCGCACCACTTCTAACAATTTCTCTACATTTAGTTTTTTTTTTTTAGCAAAATTTAAACCCTCTGCTAAACCTTGAATAATTGATGCAACACAAATTTGATTAACCATTTTTGCAAGCTGTCCATTACCTGACTTTCCCATGTAAATTATTGACTTATAATAACAATCTAAATATTTTTTTAAGGTAGAAAATTTTTTTTTGTCTCCTCCAACCATAATTGCTAAATTACCTTCAATTGCTCCAATTTCTCCACCACTTAAAGGTGCATCAAAAAAAAAAGCATCTTTATTCCTAAATTTTTTAAAAAGTTTAATTGTTACATCCAAAGATGCGGTGGTGTGGTCTACTATAATAGTATTTTTTTTTACACCATCTAAAATTTTGTTTTTTTTAAAATATATATCTTTAAGATCATTATCATTACCAACACAAGAGATTATAAGCTCTGAATTTTCTGCTAATTCCTTATAATTTTCAAATAAATTAATTTTTCCTTTGTTAGCAAAATTTTTCAGAAATTTTTTAGTATTAACTGAGTTTCTATTAATAATGTTTATGTTCTTATATTTTTTTAAAAGATGGTAAGCAATGTTACTACCCATTATTCCTAAACCTATGAAACCTATTTTTTTCATATTTTAATTTTAAAATCTAATTCACTATTTTTTGTTGAGATAAAAACCTTATTTTTTTCATTTATTTCATTGCTCATTAGCATATGTGCAATTTTATCAACAATTTGATTTTGAATAACTCTTCTAAGTGGTCTAGCACCATAGGAGGATGAAAAGCCTTCTTCAATCAACCAGTTTTCTGCCTTTTCATCAAGCTCTATTTGAATTTTCTTTATTTTAAGAAAATTGACTATTTGAGAGATTTGTAGTTTGAGAATTTTATTCATTTCCTTTTTTGAAAGTCTGTTAAAGACAATTACTTCATCAATTCTATTAAGAAATTCCGGTTTAAATGTTTGTTTAACCTGATCAAGTATTTTTTCTTGCGTAAAAATTTCAATTTTATTTTTCTGATCCTCGGAAAAATTGATTAATTCTGCACCAATATTTGATGTCATTATAATTATTGTATTTTTAAAATTTACTGTTCTTCCATGCGAATCAGTAAGTCTTCCTTCGTCAAAAACTTGTAAAAGAATGTTGTAAATATCAGAATGTGCTTTCTCAATCTCATCTAAAAGAATAACTTGGTACGGCTTTCTCCTAATGGATTCTGTAAGTAGTCCTCCACTCTCGAAGCCAATATAACCTGGAGGTGATCCAATTAATTTTGACACAGAATGTTTTTCCATATATTCAGACATGTCTAATCTAAAAAAGGAATTACTTTGATTGAATAGAAAATTAGAAAGAGTTTTTGTGAGTTCTGTTTTTCCAACACCAGTAGGCCCTAAAAAAAGAAAAATACCAATTGGTCTATCAGGATCCTGTATTCCTGCTCTAGATCTTAAAACAGCTTTTGAAATTTTTTCAATAGCCTCTTTTTGTCCAATAACTTTACTGGCTAGAATTTTTTCCATATTTAGTATTTTATATTTTTCTTGCTCAAGCATCCTTTCCTCAGGTACGCCAGTAATTTTTGATATAACTTGAGCTATTTCATTCGACGTTACTTCTTTATTTAAAACAGTATTTTCTTTAGTTTCTTCTAAATGAGATAGCTTTTTTTCTAATTCAGGTATTTTTCCATATGCTAGTTCTCCAGCCTCTGAAAGTTTTCCATCTCTTTGTAAAATATTTAACTGATTTCTTTGAAGATCTACCTCAGACTTAATTTTTTGTATTTCAATTATTTTCTCTTTTTCCTTATACCATTTTTGATTGAGCTTATTGTATTGATTTTCGAGCTCATTTATTATTTTTTCTAAGTCCTTCGATCTTTCAGTAGATTTTTTATCATCATCTTTTTTTAAACTTTCATATTCAATTTTATTTTGTAAAAGTTTTCTTTCTATTTTATCAAGATCTTCAGGTTTTGAGTCAATTTGTAATCTAATTCTCGAGGCAGCTTCATCCATCAAATCAATGGCTTTATCTGGAAGAAACCTATCATTAATATATCTATTTGATAATTCAACAGCCGATACAATTGCTGAATCAAGTATTTTTACTCCGTGATATGCTTCATATTTTTGTTTTAAACCTCTCAAAATTGAAATCGTATCATCAATTGATGGTTCTTCCACTAATACTTGTTGAAACCTTCTGGCTAGAGCCGCATCTGCTTCAATATTTTCTCTATATTCATTGAGTGTTGTTGCACCTATGCAATGTAATTCACCTCTTGCTAGTGCTGGTTTTAGAAGATTTGATGCATCCATAGATCCATCGGCTTTGCCTGCTCCAACAAGTGTGTGAATTTCATCAATAAATAAAATTATTGAATTTTGATTTTCTAATACTTCCTTGAGTATTGCCTTTAATCTTTCCTCAAATTCTCCTCTAAACTTTGCACCAGCGATAATTAATCCTAGATCTAATGAAAGTATTTTTTTTAATTTTAAAGAATCTGGTACATCGTCATTAACAATTCTTAAAGCTAGTCCTTCAATAATTGCTGTTTTACCTACTCCAGGTTCACCTATAAGAACAGGGTTATTTTTAGTTCTTCTTGAAAGAACTTGAATACTTCTTCTTATTTCCTCTTCTCTTCCGATAACAGGATCTAACTTTCCATTTCTGGCTAACTCAGTTATGTCAACTGAAAACTTTTTTAAAGCATCAGTATTTATTGATTTATTTGAACTGCCTATTGTTTGTCCCTTTCTTAACTTAAAAACAGATTGTTTAAATTTATCCTTGTTTAAGCCATTTTTTAACAGTAAATCAAAGATTTTAATTTTTTCACAATTTAAAATAGAATACAATAAAATCTCTGGTGAAATAAAGTCATCATTAAATTCTCTAATTAAATCTTTAGATTTAAGAAAAACCTGCACCATTTCACTAGAAAAATAAATGTTAACGTTATTGCCTAAAATTGTAGGAAAAGATTGAATTACATCTTCAAGTTCTTTTCTTATTTGTGATATATTGATACTACAATCATTTAAAATATTTTGAATATATTCATCATTTTGATCAAAAAGAGTTGTAACCAAATGTTCAGGAGTTACTTGCTGATGATTATTCTCAATAGCCTTATTCTGAGAATCATTAATTAAAATTTTACTTTTTTCACTAAATAGTTCAAAATTCATCATTAACAAATATACTCCACTGATATAAAATATAAGAAAAGTATGTTTAAGTGAATAAAAATCTTCCCCTAAGTGATATTGTAATTTTAGATTTAACAAATGTACTGTCTGGACCTTTTGCGACGCAAATATTATTAGACCTTGGTGCTGAGATAATTAAAGTTGAAAAACCTGATGGTGATGATTCTAGAAAGTTTGGTCCGTTTATAAAAAAAAGATCATCATATTTTATTTCACTTAATAGGGGTAAAAAAAGCATAATAATAGATTTTAAAAAAGATGAAGATAAAAAACTATTTAAAAAGTTACTCTCTATTTCAGACGTTCTCATTGACAACTTTAAACCGGGAACACTTGAAAAGTATGGATTTTCCTCTAGCTTTTTAAAAAAAAAATTTCCATCACTCATACAAACAAAAATCAGTGGTTTTGGTGAAACAGGTCCATTTAAGGAAAACCCAGCATACGATATGATAGTTCAAGCTATGGGAGGAATAATGAGTATTACTGGGAAAAATAAAAACGAAACTTACAGAGTTGGTTCGTCAATAGGTGATATAGTGGCTGGACTTTACGCAGTAATTGGCGTCTTGACACAAATTATTTTTAGAAATAAATCAAAAAAGGGATCAAGGTTAGATTTAAGTATGCTGGATTGCCAAGTTGCAATTCTTGAAAATGCTATAGCTAGATATTCGGTTGAAAAAAAAATTCCATGTCCCCTTGGAAATGATCATCCGTCAATAACTCCATTCGGAACATTTAAAACCTTAGATGGGATATTGGCAATAGCTGTTGGAAATAATAAAATGTTTAAAGATTTTTGTTACGCAATTAAAAATGAAAAATTATATAAAAAAAAAAAATATGAAAATAATGAAAAAAGAAATAGAAACCTTTCGGCTCTCAGGAAAGATATTGAATCCGAAATGAAAAAAAAAAAAACAGATTATTGGTGTAAAGTTTTTGCAAAAAAAAAAATTCCGCATTCAAAGATCAACAATATTAAAGATGTGATTAAAAACAAACAGGTTAAAAATAGAAAGATGATTTTAGATTATAATTTTAATGCAATTAATGATTTAAAAATTTCAGGTAATCCTCTAAAATTTTCCTTCATGGATATCAATAGTAATGTAAAAAAATCCCCAGATTTAAATGAAAATAAATTAGAAATATTAAAAAAATTTAACTAAATTTTAGTCCCATGGACCTTTATCGTCCTTATCCAAAAAAACTGTTTTACCTTTTTTCTCCACATTGTAACTCTTACTGAAGACGGCAAAGAAATAACCAAAAATAAAGCCACCAATATGAGCCAACCAGGCTACAGAGGAGTCAATGTTAGAAAGATTTAAAAATTGGTATAGAAACCAGAAAATAAGAAGAATATAAGCAGGAACTTTAACAGTAAAAAAAATAAAAAAAGGAATTAAAACCAAAACTTTAGCTCTTGGAAAGAAAAACAGATAAGCTCCTAACACACCAGCTATAGAACCTGATGCACCTATCATGGGCACCTCAGAATTAAAATTGAAAAAAGCTTGTGTTAATGAAGCAAAAACTCCAGATATCAAATAAAAAAAAACAAATCTTTTTGCACCAAGTTTATCTTCAACATTATCCGCAAAAATCCATAAATATAACATATTTCCAAGAAAGTGCATCCATCCTCCATGGAGAAAAAGTGAGGTTATAAGAGTTAAATAGCCAGGAAATGAAGGATATGTTAAATTTTGGAATAAACTTAACGGTTTGAATCCAAAATAATAAATCCAGTAATTATTGTTAGTAGATAGTATTTGAGAAAAAAAAACTAATGCACAAACTATTAAAATAACTAGCCTGATGTAGCATTTTTTTTGGGTTTTATTTTCGTCCTTCAGGGGTATCATTATATTTTTAATTTAGAATAATAAAGTTTCTTAATTTTTTATTTTAAATAAAATATTTGAAACTGGATTATTTTTTATTATTGACTTTTTTTTAGCAAAATTTAGTAAAATATATAGATATACTGTCAATTTTTTTGACTCTTTTTTTTTCCCTATTAAATCATTAGATTCTAAGCAAGATTTGATATTTTTTTCTGTAATTTTTTCAATTGGCTTGAAAAATAAATCATACCCATATTTTTTAATTGTATTTCTTATGTCTCTAATATTTTTTTTTCCTATCAAATAGTTTTCAACTATATAACTTTCATATAAGTCAAGTATGTCATAGTTCTTTTTTCTCATACGTTCCTAATTTATATAATTTTATCTCGTTTTCTAATTATTATTTACATAAAAAGTTAATTAACTTGAAAGTTCTACCTTTGTTCTTATAATATACCATGAGGAAAAAATTGAAAAATAAAAAAATAATAATAGTCGGTGCTGCAGCTGGTTTCCCTTCACCTGCTGAGAACTATATTGAAGAAAACTTAGATATAGGTAAATATTTAGTAAATAATATTGAATCAACATTTTTTGTCAGGGTATCTGGTGACTCAATGATTAATGTAGGTATCTATAATAATGATATAATGGTTGTAGATAAATCATTGACCCCTAAAAATCAGTCTATTGTTGTTGCTTCTCTGAATGGAGAGTTGATAATTAAAAAATTTTTAAAGGATAAACAAGGAAAATGTTATTTAAAATCTGAGAATGAAAACTATCCTAAAATAATATTAGACTCTAAAATGGAGACAACTATCTGGGGAGTTGCTACACACGTAATACATAATTTATCTTAAAGTAATGATAGGTCTGTTAGATTGTAATAATTTTTATGTTTCATGTGAAAGATTATTTAACCCCAAGCTTTTAGAAAAACCTATTGTTATACTATCAAATAATGACGGCTGTGTAATCTCTCGATCTGAAGAAGCAAAAAAAATTGGAATTAAAATGGGGGAACCATTTTTTAAACTTAAAAAATTTATAATAGAAAATAATATCTCTGTTTTATCATCTAACTATTCTTTTTACGGTGATATATCAAATCGAATAATGAATATATTAAAAAAAAGTCTACCAATTGTTGAAGTTTATTCAATAGATGAGGCGTTCTTCATTCTAGATTTAAAAAATGACAGGGTTAGTTATTGCAATAAATTGGCAAAGAAAATATTAAAATGGACAGGTATTCCAGTGAGTATAGGTTTAGCTAAAACTAAAACGTTAGCGAAAATTGCAAATAGAGTTATAAAAAAAAAAACTCAGTATCCTTATTTTAAAATAGATGATCATAGTATATTTGAACTAAGATCTAAAAAATTCACAGATTATGTTTTACAACAAACAAATGTGAATGATATTTGGGGGATAGGTACTAAATTAGCTAAGTTCTTAATAGATAATGATGTAAATAACGCTTTTGAATTGAAAGAGTTCAATGAAAGTTTTGCAAGAAAAAATAAAGGAGTTATTTTGCAACGTTTAATTCTTGAGTTAAAAGGTATTGTCTGTAATGAGGTTGAAAAAGAATTAGCTAAAAAAAAGTCAATATGTGTCTCCAGATCTTTTGGTGCAAAACTTAACGCTTATGAAGATATAAGAAGTGCGCTTATAGTGTATGTCCAGAAAGCATCGTCTAAGATGAGAAATTATAATTTTTTTTGTAAATCTATAACCGTTTTTTTAAAGACCTCGAAGTATCAAAAAAAAAAATATAACAATACAAAAACCTATTCTTTTTTAGAGGGAACGAATGATGTAAGGGTAATATGGAATATGTCTCAAAAATTACTTAAGGAAATTTATTTATCTGATTTTTTATACAGTAAAGTAGGAGTAATCCTTTCTGATTTTTGTGATTATGATAATATACAGAAAAGTTTATTTCATGATAGAAATCAGGGCTACTACAAAAAAAAAAGTGATAGTATAAAATTAATGAAAATAATGGACAGTGTTAATAAGAAATTTGGGGATAGTAAATTAAGATTATCTTCAGATGAAAACGGTTCTTTCTATTCAAAAAAAAATGAAAAATGGTCAATGAAATCAGAATATAGATCACCTTGCTATACTACTAATTGGTGTGATATACCAAAGATAAAAGTATGAGTGAAGATGAACAAAAGAAAATAGCTTCAGCAATCGTATTGAAAGCAAGAGCTGAATGCAGAAAAAAAAAAATTAATCCGTATATAGCAATTGGTGCTTTTATTGATGAAGTAATAAGGGAGTTATCGCTACAAAATACTGATGAAAAAATAGCGAAATTTTTAATAAGTGTAGCAGAAAAAGTCAAAAAAGGTATTTATAGGAAGAAATAGACTACTATTTTGTTTTTAAATTTTTAATAAGGTAGTCAATACTTTCATATCTGGGTAGATCATTCTTGATCTTAAAAAGGAGGTCTTTTGCTTTTCGTGAAAGTTTCCTTTTTTGACGTTTGCCTTCAAAACTAATAAATTGAGAAAGAACACCAGATTTATTAGTTTGATATTTGTCAGATAATTTGTAAAAAGTTTGCATAGATCTTTGGGAAACATTTTTCAGAACATTTAATTTTGTATTCTTTGGATAAGCATTATCTAACATTCTAGCTTGTACAACATTCCTAACAATGAATTTTTTTAGCAACTCGTAAGCTTTAAAAGAAATTGCGTACTTTGAATTTATCGAGGATTTGTTTATACTTTTCTTTGATTTATTATATAATTTAAATAAACTCATAAATACAATATAAAGTGTTATAAATTAAAATCAAACACTATATGTAGATTTTGAAATGGATTTTATTAAAAAAGCTTTGGAAAAAATTGAATTAGAGTCTTTGGTTGTATATTTAGACAATACCGGATATCTAATATTATTTTTTGTTTTTCTAACTTTATTAATTTATTTATTTTTTAGTCTACTTTTAAAATTATTTTTTAAAAAATCTAATAGTAAACTAGAAAGAAAGCAGCCGTCATTAAATGAAATAATTGATTCAGATAACCTAAAAATAAATGACGATAACGATTTTATAGATGTCTTAGCTGCTATTGAAGAGGAAATGGCTGCAGTTAGAGAGCTTTACGTTGGAGGATATATAAGTAAAGGAATATATATATCTGAAACTGATAGGCTTTATGAAAAAGCAAAAATCTTTGGTTTATAGTTTAATCTTTTAAGTCTTCAGACCATGCTGCTGATAAAAGTTGTCTGATTCTTTTTATGTGATCATTTGAATTATTTCCATCAATTTTTATGTCCTTTTTTTTCTTTTGAATACCTGCATTTAGCCATAACATTTCAATGGAATCAACAAGTGACGACTTTTCTTTTGTCGAAAAGTCATTAAATTTTTCAATTGATTTTTTTAAATCAGTAATTTTTTTTTTATGCTCCATATTTTACAGCTATTTCAAATAATGATCTTGTTTCTTTTTGATAAATTTTTTTATCAATATACCCTTTAATATATAATTCTCTGACACTTTCCATTTCATCTTTGATTTTTAATAAGTAATTTTCATTTTCATCCATAAACGATATTATAGAATCTAAATAATTAGATTAAACATAAATGTTAAAAATAAATGAAAGATAGACTTACAAAAAGTATTAAACGTTTAGAAAAGTTAAAATTAATTAAAGAAAAAACAAAATCAAATTTTGAAAAAGGTTTAAATTCATACGAAATAAAAGTTTTTAGGCAATTAAGAGAAAAATATGATTTATCATTGGAATCTATTGAAAACACCAAAGAAGAAGAGACTGAATTAAGTGACGAAGCAAAAGTCACATTAGAAAGAATTAAAAAAGGTGAGGTTTTTACTTTATAGTTTTTTTCTGTTTCTTATAATTTTGCCTTCAAATTCAATTTCCAAAGAAGCAATAGTATTTTCAGAAACATTCTCCAACCTACTTGTTAAATTAGCAAAAACTGAAGAAGAAAAACAAAAAGGTTTAATGTTTGTTAATAAACTATCTAAAACTAATGGACTACTTTTACTTTACAAAAAACCTAAAATTGTAAAAATTTGGATGCACAATACACAAATTCCATTGGATATAATCTTTATAAATGATCAAAATAAAGTTGTCCTTATTAAGAAAGGGGAGCCATTTTCCAAAAAAATAATTTCCTCAGTCACTCATGTGATTGGTGTTCTTGAAATTCCTGACGGATGTGTAAAAAAATTAGACATTAAGGTAGGGGGAAAAATTTCCTGGAGAGTAGTTAACAAAACCAAAGTGAAAAATATTAGATATTATCATTGTTTAGATCATTTTTAATTATTAAAATGTATTTATAGTTTTTGTTATGGCGAATTTAATAGACAAACTAAAAAAAGATAAGCCGGCTTTTCTTGCTGAATTTAATGACTTTGTACAAAAAATTAGGCTTGAAAATAACGATGAATTAGTTAATTTACACTCAACAATAAGTTCGTTGAGAGATCAATTAGAAAATCAACAATTTCTAAAAAACAAAGAAATTCAAGATGCAATACTTCAAACAGCAGATGAAATCAAACAACTTCAACTAACAATAACTGAACAAAGAAGCCAATTAGATAAACTTAAGTTTGAAAAAAAAGAAGCTGTTCAAAGAGAAATTCAAGCCTCTACAGATGAAATTAATCAATTAAAAAAATCCTGTACAGCATTGAGAGATGAGCTTGAAAACCTAAAATTTAATAAGCAAGAGTCAGTCCAAAAAGCTATTTTGGAATCTAGTCAAGAAATAAAAGAATTAAAATTATCTATATCAGATTTAAGAAACGAACTTGAAAGTTTGAAGTTTGAAAAAAAGGAAGCTGTTCAAAATGCAGTACTTAACTCAAATAATGAAATTCAACAACTTAAATCATCAAGTCAAAAATTAAGAGAAGAGATAGAAAAAATAATACAAAACTATGAAAATAAACTAAAGAAAGATTGATATATGAAAAAAAATAAAAAACCTGAAGATATTAAAACTCTTAAGGCGGAGATAAGTAGATCCAAATTACTGCTAGATATTTCAAGAAAAATTGCCTCTATTAAAAACCTCTCAGAAATTCTGTGGACAATAGTTGAGTTTGTTACAAAAAATGTTGATGCTGATAGAGGGACATTATTTTTAAATGATGAAGAAACTAATGAATTATATTCAAGAGTTGCTCAAGGGGATTTGACAAGAGAAATAAGAATTTTAAATACAGTTGGAATTGCAGGAGGTATTTTTCAATCTCAAGTTGGGGAGATTATTCATGATGTTTATTTAGATGAAAGGTTTAACAAAGATGTTGATCAGGAAACAGGTTATAAAACAAAAAATATGATTTGTTCACCAGTCAGGACTGTTAATGGAAAAATTATTGGGGTAATTCAAGTATTAAATAAAAATAAAGGAAGGTTTACAAAGGACAACTTAGAATTTGTTAATTCAGTAGCTACTCAAGCAGCAGTTTCAATACAAAATGCTCAAAACAACGAATTTTTCGAAAAAAAACGTGCTCAAGAAATGGAATTTATAAGTATTGTTTCAGATGTGACTGCTGAAATTGATTTAAGTGCTCTTCTAAAAAGGGTAATGGAAGAAGCAACGAGAATGCTAAATGCAGATAGAGCTACATTATTTTTAAATGATGAAAAAACAAATGAACTTTTTTCTAGAGTTGCAATGGGAGAAGGAATGGGGGAAATAAGATTACCTAACACAGCGGGTATTGCTGGTAGTGTTTTCACTTCTGGTAAAACTATGAATATTCCTTATGCCTATGCTGATTTAAGGTTTAATCCTGCCTTTGACAAACAAACTGGGTATTTTACGAGATCAATTTTATGTGTTCCCGTAACAAATAAAAATGGTAAAGTTATTGGCTGCACTCAGGTATTAAACAAAAAAGGGGGGAAGTTTACTGAAGAAGATGAATCAAGACTCAAAGCTTTTACACAGCAAGTTGCAATTGCATTAGAGAACGCAAAGCTTTTTGATGATGTTTCGAAATCCAGAAAATATAATGAAAGTATGCTTTCAAGTATGTCTAATGGGGTAATTACAATTGATGGTGATGGAAAAATTGTAACTTGTAATAAATCAGGTCTTAAAATTTTTAAAGTAAATGAAAAAAACTTAATAGGCTTAGATTCAAATAAATTCTTTATAGAGCAGAATCAATGGATTGAAGAAAAAATTAATTTAGTAAGAGATTCTAAGGAACCAGAACTAATAATGGATGCTGAAATAGAAGTTTTTAATCACGAAACAGAAAAAAATGAAATTATTTCAGTTAACCTCACAATATTACCTTTAATTAACGAAGACAGTGATGGTAGAACTGACGAAAAAGAAAGTTTTCTTGGTATTCTATTAATGATTGAAGATATTTCTTCAGAAAAAAGAATGAAATCTACAATGTCAAGATATATGGACCCTGGAATTGCAGACCAATTACTTGAAGATGGTGCTGATATAATGGGTGGGCTTGACACTACTGCAACACTTTTATTTTCTGACCTGAGAAGTTTTACAAATATTACAGAATCTTTGGGTGCTCAAGGAACAGTAAAACTTTTAAATGAATATTTTGAAATTATGGTTGAGTGTATTTCTGAACAAGGAGGTATGCTTGATAAATTTATTGGAGATGCAATTATGGCAGCTTTTGGATTGCCTATTTCTCATGAAGATGATGAGGATAGAGGTGTTAAAGCCGGTATCAATATGATTAAAAGACTTTGGGACTGGAATGACCAAAGAGAAAAAGATGGGAAACCTCCCCTGGATATGGGCTTAGGGCTTAATACTGATAAAATTGTAGCAGGAAACATTGGGTCGCAAAAAAGAATGGATTATACGATGATTGGTGATGGCGTTAATCTTGCCGCTAGGCTTGAAAGTGCATGTAAGCAGTACAACGCAAGAATTCTAATTAGTGATTTTACCTTCAAAAAACTGAAAGGCACATACAGGATAAGGTACATTGATGATGTTGTTGTTAAGGGCAAAACTGAACCTGTTGGAGTTCATGAAGTCTTGGATTATCACAGTGAAAAAACCTTTCCTAACCTTATGGATGTAGTGAATCATTTTAATGAAGGAAGAAAAAAATATATTTCTGGAGATTTTAATCAAGCAATTACTTCATTTAAGGAATGTCTAAAAATTAACTCTGAAGATAAATTATCTGAAACTTATATTGATAGATGTAACCAGCTCATTTCTGAAAAACCAAAAAATTGGGATGGAGTTTGGGTCATGAAAAGTAAATGAGAAATTACACTTTTGAAAAAAACTTTCCTTCAATATCTTACATTGCTAATAATTGGCCGAGAACTAAAGATGTTCTTAAAAAATTTATCCTATCTAATCACAAACTTCCCGATTTATATAACTTATGTTTAAATTGCTTAAATGATTTGAACGTCCACAAGATTGATAAGATGAAACCAATTTTAAAAAAACTATCAGCTTTATGTTCAAAAAATGTAACTTACAACACTTATCATGACTCACATCACTTTAAGTCTGTAATTATTATTGCATGTCTCCTAGCTAAACTGTCAAATTTAAAAAATAATGAAGATAAATTTCTACTAATAATAATTGCACTAACGCATGATTTAGGTCATTTGGGTAGAAGAATTCAAAATCAATCATTTTATCAAGAGGAAAAAAGTTTTAGTGAATTGAGTAGAAATTTATTTAGAGCAAAACCTAATTTTAAAAAAAACCAAAGAATAAAAAAAATATTTAGAAGTACATATTTCCCAATCAAACCAGAAAAAGTTGATGACCATGTCCAAAAAATAATCTTAGATGCTGACATTTTAGCATCTCTTATGTTTGGATTAGATGTAGGTGTTGAATTTGCAAGTAGACTAAAGCATGAATTAAGGTTTGAAGGAGGATCTAAACAGTTATTTTCTGGTTTTTTAAAATTTTTAGATAATAAGTCTTTATACCTAGATTCGTCAAAAAAATCGTGTTAATTTTAAAAAAATATTGTATTTTGTCGTATATTTATTCACAATATAAAGTTTGTGGGTAACTTTTTGTTATGAGACTTTTAATATTATTTATATTTGTTCTAAGTTTTAGTTCTGCCGGAAGTCAGGAAAATCAAAATAACACTCCAGAAATCGAGTATTTTAATTTAGATTCCGCCCTTAAAAGTGTTTTAAGAAATCATAAGATGATAAAGGCCACCAAAAATGACGTAGAGGCAGCTAAATTAAGATTAAAGCAGTCTAGAGGTGGTTTTTTTCCATCTTTAGATGTTACTGCAAATTATGGTCATGAAAATATTATTAAATATGGTGCTGGTAACAACACGCAATTAGCCGCAAGAGATGCGACTGCTAAGATAACTCAAACAATAACAGATTTTGGTCTTACAAGATCAACCGTTAAAACATCGAAGTTGTCGCTTAAACAATCAAGAGCAATGGAAAATCAAATTAAGAATGATATTTTGCTGAGAGCCATAACTGCTTATTTAAGAGTAATTCAGTCACGAGAAAGTGTAAAATACGCTATTCAATCAGTTGCGAATATTAAAAAACAAACAGAATTAGAAGATGCAGCTGTTTCTGCTGGTGGTGGATTAACATCTGATGTACTTCAAGCCAAAACTCAATTGGCAGGTGCTCAAGCAAGACAAATTCAATTTGAAGGTGTTTTATCTGCAGCAAAACACGAATTTGAATATGTTTTTGAAATTTTTCCAAAAAATCTAAATAGTCTTCTTCTCTTACAATCTGTTTTTGATTCTTTACCCAAATCTCTTGACGAGGCTGAAAAATTAACAATGAAAAAAAATCCCTCATTAGTAGCTGCGAGAATTACTGAAGAAATTAGTAAGGAAGGAATTAATACAGCAAAAGCAACGTTGTTTCCAACCGTTAAAGGTATAATAAGTCATTCTGAGAAACAAGATTTTGGAGGAATAGTGGGTTTTAAAAGAGAAAGTTCTGCAAAGGTTGATTTTTCCTATCCGCTTAATTTAAGCTTGTCTGAATACGCTGGTAAGGAAGCTGCAGTTGAATCTTATTTAGCAACGTCTACCAGGATAAGGGATCAAGAATCAATGATTAAACAAATGCTAAGAACTACTTGGGACGGTTTATTAACTGCTCAGAAAAATGCGCAGTTTCTTACAAACCAAGCTAGAATTTCAAGTGAATTTTTAGAGCTTGCAAGAACAGAAAGACAAGCAGGTAATAGAACACTCTTAGATGTTCTTAATGGTGAAACAGCATTCATAAATGCACAAGCTGATGCCATAGCAGCAAAAATTGAGGTTTTAATAAATAGTTACACTTTACTAAGTTTAATGGGAGGACTTACTTTAGATAGCGTTCAGTTAATGCAACCAAAAAATGTTGAAAACTAATTTTATATTTAATGTTAAAAGAAATTAACTTTACTGATAAATTTAACGATGACTCATTAGCAAACAGTCAACCCAAAGCACTAAACCTTTATTCGGGTAATTCTCTTAAGATAGAAAACTTACCTTCTTGGTTACCAAAATCTAATTTTTCAAGAAATAACAGTGACTTAATTGCAACATCTGATAATGGTGATCAAGTCATACTTATTGATTATTTTAGTAATTTTGAATTACCGTCTTTATTAACTGAAAACGGTTTGCTTTTAAATGGTTCTCTTGTAAGGTCACTAGCTGGTCCTTTAGCGAAGGGTCAGTATGCCCAAGCTGCTGATGGTAATATTCTCTCTATTGGTGAAGTTTCCACTGTTTCTGGAACAGCAAAAGCAACAAGATTAGACGGAACAACTACCAACTTAAATGCAGGAGACCCAGTTTTTCAAGGTGATACTATTGAAACAGAAGGTTCGGGAGCTGTAGGTTTAGTTTTTTTAGATAAAACGACACTTTCTCTATCCGATGGAGGAAAGATGGTTTTAGACGAGTTAGTTTACGATGCAACAACGGGAACGGGTAGTATGGCTGTTGATATGCTTGAAGGTGCTTTCAGTTTTGTTAGTGGTGAAATAGCTAAAACCGGACCTGATGCAATGTCAGTTAAAACACCAGTTGCAGTTATAGGTATCAGAGGAACAACTGTTGCTGGAAAGGCAGCTGTTGAAGGAAATCAAAACAGTTTTACTTTACTTCAAGATGCAGATGGAGGAGTTGGACAAATCGCTGTAAGTAACGATGGAGGAACACAAGTTTTAGCTCAAGTTGGTGCAACAACAAGTATTTCAAGTTTTACTGCACCACCACCACCACCAGTAATTTTAACTACAGCACAGATTCAAGCTAATTACGGTACTGCACTTAATGTATTACCACCAACTCCAGCGGTAGCACCACAGCCTCAAGCTGCGCCACCTCCCCAAGAACAAGCTCAGGAAGAACAGGCTCAAGAGGAAGAAGCTGCTGAAGAAGAAGGTGAAGAAGAAGCCGGTGAAGAACAAGTAACTGAGGAAGGTCCTGCAGAAGAAGGTGAAGGAGAAGAGGGTCCCCCTGAAGGAGAAGAAGGCCCACCAGTTGGACCTGACGGAGAGCCTCTTGCTGAAGGTGAAGGTCCTCCTGAAGGAGAAGAAGGTGGTCCTCCTGAAGGTGAAGAGGGCCCACCAGTTGGACCTGATGGAGAAGTATTAGCTGAAGGAGAAGGTGGTCCTCCAATTGGTCCGGATGGAGAACCCTTACCACCTGGAGAAGGCGGTCCACCCCTTGGACCAGATGGAGAACCCTTACCACCTGGAGAAGGTGGTCCTCCAATTGGTCCGGATGGAGAACCCTTAGGACCCGGTGAAGGCGGCCCACCCCTTGGACCAGATGGAGAACCCTTACCATCTGGAGAAGGTGGTCCCGGTGACTTTGGACCTGGCGGTTCGGCTGATTTCAGTGGACCTGGCGGACCATCGCCTGAACAAGAAGAAGTTGCAAGAGAGGCGTTTGAGACAGCTTTAGCAGACGGATTAAGCCCAGAGCAAGCTATGGCAGCAGCAGCAGAAGCCGCTGGTTTACCTTCACCTCCTGGAGGTTTTGGACCTGGTGGCCCTGGAGGGCCTGGAAATTTTGGACCTGGTGGTCCTGGAGATTTTGGACCTGGTGGTCCTGGAGATTTTGGTGATCCTTTTGGTGGCCCTGGTGGATTTGATGATCCCTTTGCCGGTCCAGGTGGACCTGGCGGATTTGGTGATCCCTTTGGTGGTCCAGGTGGCGCTGGAGGACCTGGTGACCCATTTGGTGACCCTGGTGGATTTGGTGATCCCTTTGGCGGCCCAGGTGGACCTGGAGGACCTGGTGACCCATTTGGTGGTCCGGGAGGACCTGTCGGTTTTGGCGGTCCAGGTGGTCCTGGAGATTTTGGACCTGGTGGCCCTGGTGGTTTTGGCGGTCCTGGAGATTTTGGGACTGGTGGCCCCAGTGGCATGGTTCCTGGACAATTTATGGGTGCTCAACCTCCTGGAGCGGCCACATTTAGTCCAGTTGGAGCATTTGGCTCACCAATAGGTGGTTTTACATCAGGCCCTATTGGAGGTTTTGGACCTGATCCTTATGCTGGTCCAATGGGTGGTCCAATGGGTGGTCATATGGGCGGTCCTGGAGGTTTTGGTGATCCTCTTGGTGGCCCAATGGGTGGTCCTGGAGGTTTTGGTCCTGATCCTTATGGAGGACCTGGCGGTTTTGGACCTGATCCTTTTGGTGGTCCGATGGGTGGACCTGGAGGACCTGGCGGTTTTGGACCTGATCCTTTTGGTGGTCCTATGATGGGTGGCTCTGAAAACTATGTAGAACCTATGAATTATTTTTTTGATGATCCTTCACTATATATGGGCTTTTTTGAACCGGAACTTTTTGAAGAGGAAGAGGAGGAAAATGGTGGTGGCGGAAGTGGATCAGGAAGTGGAAATACTATAACTGGTACTAATAATGATGACTCTGAAGATAAATCAACATCATCAGATGCTTGGCGATTTGATGGTTTTAGCGGTAATGATTCTTTTAAAGGGGGAAGCGGTAATGATACTTTTTTTGGTGGCTTAGGAGCTGATGATTTAACCGGAAATGGTGGAAGTGATACTTATTACTTTTCTGATTTTCTGGAGGGTGCTGATACAATAAGAACTTTTAGTGCAGCTGATACTTTAAAATTTGGATATAATTTTACAAACAATTATTCAAGATCAGTAACTTTTGAATCTGATAACGGCGCTAATGGTTCTGTATATAATATTAATGCTAGCAGTGGAAACCTTCCAATTGTTTTTAACTTTACAGCTAATAATGCAAATCACACTGCTTCTGCTGGTGTTTCAAACTTCCTAAGTAATTTTAGAATTACAACTGATGGTAGCACTGATATTTCAACTGTTGAAGATGCTCTTATTGTAACTGGAAATTCTGGTAACACTAGTATCTGGGGATGGGAAAATAGTGGAACTAATGGTACTGTTGAGCAGACTGAGTTAGTTCGTTTAGCTACACTTAATAGTTATGATAATGATAGTATGACAGCAGCTAACGTTGCTTTTGGAAACTTGTAATTCAAAAAAAGTAATCAGCTGTATTGCATTCCAGATTTTTTCTGAATTATTAGCATAGTTGCATTCTCAAAAATAATTTGTATAATATACCTTGTATCGACTTTTAAAGTAACTGCAAAAAAAACATTTTAGAAAGATTTCCGCTTAAATTTAGTTAAGTAAACCTTGACATTCTAATATATCCACAGTTTATTAAACTGTGGAAAAAAAATAGTCTTTTGCAGTATGTATAACACCAAAGTTTCTAACAATTTATCTGAATCAATTTATGCTGGAAACTCAACAGCAGTAAATAATCTTCCTTCTTGGCTATTAAAATCTGATTTTTCTAGAAACAATACTGATTTAATAGCAACATCTCCAAATGGTGAGAAGCTCACATTAGTTGATTATTTTACTAATTTTGAACTACCAAACATATACACTGAAAATGGCCTTCAACTTAAAGGTAATACTGTAGATTATTTAGCAGGTCCGTTAGCAAAAGGGCAATACGCTCAAGCTACTGATGGCAATGTTCTTTCTATTGGTGAAGTTTCAACAGTTTCTGGATCGGCAAAAGCAACAAGATTAGATGGTACAACCACTAATTTAAGTGTTGGAGACCCTGTTTTCCAAGGAGACACCATTGAGACCGAGGGCTCTGGAGCTGTAGGTTTAGTTTTTTTAGATAAAACAACATTTTCTCTATCTGATGGAGGAAAGATGATTTTGGATGAGTTGGTTTTTGATGCAGCAACGGCAACAGGTAGCATGGTGGTAAATATGGTTGAAGGAGCATTTAGTTTTATAAGTGGTGAAATAGCAAAAACTGGGCCTGATGCCATGACTCTTGAAACTCCTGTTGTTACAATGGGAATTAGAGGAACAACTGTTGCTGGTAAAGCAGCTGTTGAGGGAAATGAAAATAGTTTTACGTTACTTCAAGATGCGGACGGTGGGGTTGGACAAATTTCTGTAAGTAATGATGGAGGTACGCAAGTTTTAGCTCAGGTGGGAGCTACAACCAGTGTTTCAAGTTTTACCGCAGCGCCTCCAGCACCAATTATTTTATCAGCAGCACAGATTCAAGCTAACTATGGTTCTGCACTTAATGTATTACCACCAACTCCAGCGGTAGCACCACAACCACAATCTGCTCCACCACCTCAGGAAGAAACACAAGAGGAGGAGACTCAAGAAGAGGAGGCTGCAGAAGAAGAAGTTGAAGAAGAAGGTGGTGAAGAACAAGTTGCAGAAGAAGGTTCTGAAGAAGGAGAAGGTGAGGGTGAAGAAGGTCTTCCTGAAGGAGAAGGTGAGGGTGAAGAAGGTCCACCTGAAGGTGAAGGAGAAGAGGGACCAATTTCAGATTCTGATGGAGACTCATTACCAAGTGATGAGGGAGCAGGTGGATCCCCAGAGGGTGAGATATCGTCTACTGGAGAAGAGTCAGCATCAGTAGAGGAACAAGTTGCTGCAGCAGAAGCTTTTGATACTGCACTTGCTGCAGGTGCTAGTCCCGAGCAAGCTATGGCTGAGGCAGCTGAAGTCGCAGGATTAGATGGCCCAGGACAGGCAAATTCAATTGAATCAAATAATCCTAATTCTATATCAAACCCAATGGCTGGAAATGCTAATCCAATGATAGCTCCCATAAATGCTATAATTGCAAGTGGAGCTCCTGGCTCCTATCCAGGAATGATGTCAGTATCAACAGGTCCAGCAGATATGATGAGTGGTCCGGCTGGACCAGCAGCTATCGGAGGACCTTTAGCAACAGCTGCAATTGATTTACTTGGAGCGCCTATAGGACCATCTTTTGGTGACATATACTCGCAACCTGAAGTTGAAGTATTTCAAGAGTCTTTTTTCTTTGATGACCCTAGTTTGTATAATGTTATTATGGAAGAAGAAGAAACAGAAACATCTGAAATTAATTCTTTTTACATTAACGGAGTTAGTGACTTTGGAAGAACAATTTCTGATTTCTCTTTGTCTCAAACACTTACAATTAATTTTACTTTTGATGAACCAGTCTCAACTCACTCTGTAACAAGGTCGGACTTTTATGAATATACTAGCACTGCTTCGGTATCTTCTCTTTCATGGGACTCAAAACCATCAACAACTGCACAAACAGTTAATGAAACAGAACCAAATGGTACTTTTGGTTCTGCTCAAGTAATTGCAAGGTCAAGATTTAAAATAGCCACAAATTCGGATGTTGGTGATGATAGTATTCCATGGGTAAAAATACAAGGTGGATACATCAATAATGGTATTGATATTTTTAAAGTAGACCTACAAGCTGGCGAGACGCTAACTGTTGATATAGACTATGGTGATTCTTATAGTATAGATTTTAATTCTTATGTAACAATGTGGAATCAAGCTTTATCTTCTATTGTAGCTGAAAATGACGATTCTGCTATTTCTTTAGGAGGTGCAGGTAGTTCTGGAACAGAGGATTCATATTTTACTTACACTACTAGTACAACAGAGTCATTTTATCTTTTAGTTGAAGATGCACCTTATAACAGAAATTCAAGCACAAGAGGTGATTTTGTATTAAATCTTAGTATTTCACCAACAAGTAGTTCTACTGGATTAGGAACAAGCTCAACTTCGTCTGTAGGAAGTGATAATAAATTACCCTACCTATTTAATTTCACAGAAAATACTAATAACTATAATACAAAGTCATTTAGATCAGGCATCGTCTCTTCAATAAAATATACCGATTCTACAAGTGGAACAGGCAGTGAAGTTTTTCTTGTTGTGGGCGATGGTACAAACAGCGCTATATGGTTATGGGACGATTTATCTGAAGGTTATGGAATATCCAATAACGAACTTACCCTTGTGGCAACACTGCCAAATTTTGACAACGATACACTTACTGGCTCCGAAATAGTATTTGGTACAATTTAATTCACTTAGTTGTTTTTATTTATAATAGAATGATTATTAATATTTATGTAAACTAATTTTCATGTCTTACTGGCTTAAAGTACTCAAAAATAGTGGATCACTAGGAACTATAATTATACTGTCAGTTTTGATAACTATAATGGGATTATTAAGCCCTATTTTTATTATTCATATTTTTAATAGATATATATCTTTTGGTCTTGAAGGTACTTTAATTTTTCTAATGTTAGGTGCTCTATCAGTAGCTATATTTGAGTTTTTATTTCGTAATTTACGAAACAAAGTTTTTTCAAAGATTATTATAAATCCTATACAAGTTACAAAGCTTGATTTTGTAAAAAATTATTTTACTAGAGTAGGGAAAAATAGAAAAAAATTATCTGAATCTCTTGATATTAACAATCAATTTTATCAATATTTATCCCCCATAAATCAATCAAATATGTTTGATTCATTATTTGTCGTAATAATAATATTTTTCCTTTTTTTTCTTAGTAAGATTTTAACAGGAATTTTTCTAACAATAATAACTATGTATTTATTAATACAAAAAAAAATTGATGATAAGAAAAAAAGTTTTATTAATAAAAATAAATTAAGTGCTTATGACAACCAAATAATAAAAGAATTAAGTTTAAATAATGAATTTCTTGATACGCAGGATTCGTTAAAATATGTTGGTTATAATTTGAAACAATATTTGGAAAAAAAATTATTTAATGACTCAAGTTTATCAAGTTTTGATAATTATCAATTTTCCTCTAATCATCTTCTTATTCTTTTTTCGTCAATTGTTATTATAGGTTTTGGGGCAGTCTTAGTCGTTAAAGGTCAACTTTCTGTTGGAAGTTTAATTGGTTTTAATATATTTTCTTCAAGAGCATTAGTATTAGCTTCAGGTGCTCAGAGATCATATTTAAATTTAACTGGCTTAAATACTCTTATCTTATCATCTTACGAAAAACTAAAAGATTCAAAAGAAAGGTATCAGGGAATGCAATTAAATACTGTTACTGGAAATATAAAACTAAATAAAATTGATTTTTCTTATGATAACAGTGACTTTTTATTCAGAAATCTAAATATTTCAATTAACTCAGGACAAGTTTTTTGTATTTCTGGTGCCAATGGTGACGGAAAAACTACTCTCTCAAAAATATTAATGGGAATTTTAGAGCCAAGTGCTGGTGAGGTTCTTGTTGATGGTACTAATTTAAATAAATTATCATTAAAATGGTGGAAGAAACAAGTCTCCTATATTCCCCAAACCCCAAATATTTTGAATTCTTCAATTATGGATAATATACTGCTAGGCAATGATAAATTAAATGAACAAGAAGTGAGTAGATTACTTCAAACTGTAGGTTTGGATCAAAAATTAAAAAAAACCTCCTTAACTATTCTTGATCCGATTGAGGATAATCTTTCGAAAGGTGTGAAAAAGAAAATTCATTATGCTAGAGCTTTAGCTCAGAATTCTAAAATTTTTATAATAGATGATCCATTTGGTTATTTAGATAATCAAGGAGTCGAAATAGTACAAAAATTAATTGAATCTTTAAAAAGGGCAAATAAAACCATAATTTTATTTTCAGACAACAACATTTTGTCTAATGTCATAGATGAGAGTATTACTATAGGAAATTAAAATTATGACAAAAAAATGGATTAATTGGAATGAGAATGAATTGATTAATGAATCAAATACTGACTTTGTTTATTCAACTAAATTTAAACTTTTAATTTTTTCTTTTTTGATAATTTTTTTCTTACTTATTAATTTAAGAATTATTGAAGTTTTAAGTTTGGCGGATGGTAAAGTTATTCCTCAAGGAAGAATTAAATATGTTCAGCATTTAGAAGGAGGAATTGTTGAGGAAATCTTGGTAAAAGAAGGAGAAAAAGTTGAAACCAACCAAGCTTTGGTAATTTTGTCTAAAGAAAGAGCAACATCTGACTTTGAGGAAATTAATACAAGATTAAGGTCAATTGATTTATCAATTTTGAGGATTAATTCTGAAAAAAAAGGTAAAAGGTTACTTATTTTAAATGATAATAAAAATAAATATGATTCAGAACAGATTAAATTTGAGCAAGAGCTTTTAAAAAGTCGCTTAGACTCAATAGATTCTGAAAGGAAATCAAAAAAATCTTCTATAGAAAAAGCAAACAACAATCTAAAAAACTTAAAAAAAAGACTTAATATAGTTAAAGAACAAGAATCTATAAGTCAAAAACTTTTGGAAGCTGAAGCAACTAATAGATTAAGACATCTTGAGCTATTACGTGAATTATCTGATGTTGAAGCTAAGATTGACGAACAAAAATCGATTATTACTATATCTAAAACAGACTTAGACCAGGTAAACAACAATTATAATGAACAGTTAAATAAAGAATTATCTGACCTTAAAAAAGAAAGAATTGAATTAAACAAAAGGATTAGAAAGTTTTCAGACAGCTTAAAAAGAACTGTACTCAAAAGTCCAGTTTCCGGTACGGTAAAATTAATTTCAGTAAATTCTAAAGGAGCTATCGTTACTCCTGGAGTAACTGTTGCTGAGATTGTTCCAGAAGATGAAAAGTTAATTATTGAAGCTAATCTACCTTTATCTGAAATTGGTTATATTTCATTAGGGTTAAATGCAAAAATAAGGTTAAATACTCCTGAAGGATCTCGTTTCAAACCCATTAATGGAATAGTAGTTTTTGTAAGTGCAGATAGAACATCTACTAAAAATGAGGAAGAAGATTATTATCTTGTGAAAATTGAAACAAATGAAAAATCTTTTACAAAGCAAAATGAAAGTTTTAGGTTGTATTCAGGTGTGCCGGTGGTCGTTGGAGTTATTACGGGAAAAAGAAGCTTTGTTGATTATTTTTTAACACCCTTTAAATCAGGTTTGTCTTTTGCTTTTTCAGAAAGATGAATTTACATTTTTATCTTAGATATTGGATCATATTTATAAATTACACCATTGTTTTCACTAGATAATTTTAGGAAATTATATAACTCGTCAAAAATGCTATTACTTTTTCTTTGCTTTACTATCATGGTAAGTATTTCTGCTTCGCTGGCATCTCCAAATTGTTGAATATCAAATAGATCTGAAGATCTTCCATTGGCATAACCTATGGAAATTACATCAATATTTTTTGAAAATCTCTCAACTACCAAGTGACCAAGGCCTTTTTTGATTAACCCTCCGATTTCAATAAAGTTAGTCATTATTTTGATGTTCCTACTCTTTTTAGAACATCTTTAGGTATATGAGTTGCAACTCTATCCAACTTTACCATCCACATTATGCCTTTACCTGGTGTATCAAGATCTCCAGCTAAAAACATTGATTCGAATACTCTATTAGATTGTTCTTTAGAGACGATGATTCTAATAATTTCTTTTTGCTCATCTATGGTTACACCTAATAATCCCATTCTATCTCTTACCCCTGTTCCTCGAGCGTAATTTATTGTAGCACCCTGTGCTCCCACACTTGTTGCAGCATCAATTATTTTATCTGCAATTCCACTTTCAACCACACATGTGATTAAGAAGACGTCAGTAAGATATGTAATTTCTCTTGCCATAATTAATTATCCTTTTGTTTTTTTTGTTGAAATTGTATAAAAAGACCCATTAATAACACTGCTAATATTGGGCAGATACTAGCCATTGATAGTATACCAAATCCCTCTGTAGCTGAAACGGCATTTCCAAGACCAAGACCCATTGCAAGAACTAATGGAACGGTAACTGGACCAGTTGTTACTCCAGCACTATCCCAAGCAACATTGACAAATTCTTCAGTAGAGAAATAAGTCAATACAACTGCCAATAAATATAGGGGAATTAAAACAGTTGCTAAGTCAAAAGCAAATACAATTTTACCAACTCCTAATGCTATTCCAAAAGCAACTCCACCGGCAACACTATACATAAGCATTGATTTTTTAAAAGCACCGTTGGTTAACTCTTGTACCGTCAAACCCAAGGCATTTAGGGCTGGTTCAGCTAATGTAGCACCAAAACCCAATAACCAGGCAAATAGAATAACAATAGTGAGACCTAAAATTTCATTATAAATTGGTGATACTTCACTTAATGAAACTTCCATGAAAGCTGCAGGAAGAATTGATCCAGCTTGACCTCCAATTGCGCCAAGTCCATAGGTTAATCCAATATTGAATACACACATTCCTATTATTGATAAAGCAAGCCCATAAGTGGTTACCAAGTTGTTAGGAAGTTTAGATTTAAGAATTACAAAAAGGACTATCATTAAATATATAACTAGAGGAAATATTGCTTGAACTCCACCTCTTATCTCTGCATATGGTGTTTGTGTCCATATAGAAGTATCGTCACCTATAGAGTTACTTGCTGCCATTGAAGCCATTGAAATAATTTCGTCAACACTTGTTGTTTGTGAAACGTAGATAGCTAAAATTAAGACAGCAATGATAGGGAAAAGAGAAGCCATGGTTACTACGCCAAAACCTGAAAGTGAGGAATCACCCTTACCAGCAGAGGCAGCAATACCAATACCCAGAGACAAAACAAGTGGAACAGTGACTGGGCCAGTTGTAACGGCTCCACAATCCCATGCCAATCCCAATATTGTCCTTAGATCAGGGTTTGTCCATGCGTAAATAGTTAAGGCTATTGTTGGAGCTAAAGCTAAATAAATCAGAGGTTTTAGTGACCAGCCTCTTACAAATCTAATTGTACCAATAACAGCTGCTATACCCACACCTGCTCCTACCATAACCACAAGAGTTTCACTTCTGTTATTTAAAATTTCGTACAAATAAGGAGCTTCCTGAGGGTTTACAGATGCACCAAAGGCTTTTAATGCGCCAATTGCTGGTTCTGCATAGGTAACACCTACACCAAGAATTGCAATAATTATTAAAACAACAAAAAGAGAAGCTTTTTTAGGGAGTGTATCACCTATTATTGTTCCAAAGGGCATAAGACCTGTTTTAAGTCCTTCCATAAAAATCGCCAAACCAATTATAACAGCAACTAAACCAAGAGAGATAGTAGAAGCCTCAGCTATTGGCTGTCTAAGAATTAGTAATTGGAATAAAAATAAATATGCAGCCAATGGAACAACTGCCTTTACTTGTTCAAGAATTCTTACATAAGTGTAGGGAGCTAAAAGAGATATGGCTTTTGCTGCGCCAACATTTATTTTTTCAGGTTTTAAAGATTTACCTTTAGATGGTTTAGGTGTTAAATTATTATAGCTAATGCTTCTATGATTAACTTCGGACTCATGTAAAAATTCAGAATATTTCATAATTTAAAGTAACATATTAAGTTTGTAATAAAAACAATTATTCTACATGCGATGTTGATTTATCAAGTCTATAAAAAATTTGTCGGGCTAATTTTGTGATCAACTCGTTTTCACAATCAACTTTAGAATTTAATTCCTCTAAAGTAAATGGTACTTTTTGAAATTCTGTTCTTTTGGATAACTCCTCACAAAGTTTTAAAATCATCTCTTTTACTATACCTGATGCTGAATTAAGTATTAATTCTAAACCTTCTTTATTAATTTCAATTAATTCTGTGGGTTTTACAGACTTTACCGTTGCACTTCTTTTCTGATTAAGTAATAGTGCTAATTCTCCGAAGACTTCTCCATCTCCCATATAACCAGCTGCGTTTTTGTCAACCTCTACTGAAAGTCTTCCAGCAACAACCATATATGCTTTATTCGCTTCATCTCCTTGATTAAATAAAACTTCGTCTTCAAGCATTAGAATTTTGGTTGTTTGACCATGTGTTATTTTTTTCAATGAAATATCCTTTGAGATAGACGATAATGCAACTGTAAAGCCAATGCACGGATTACATCAGGGGATTTTTTAACAAGTTCTTTTAAATCTTTTTGAGTTATCGGTAGTTTATGATCACTATTTTTTCCTAATTCCTTTGACATTTGTTGAATTACTTTGTGCAATTCTATATTACTTGACAGAAGAATCGCTTCAAGGGCATTTTTTTTTATTTCTATAATTTCAGTTGGTACTATTGCCTTTATACTTGCTTTTCTTTTTTCACCTAAAATAAGGGATAATTCTCCAAAAATCTCACCTGATTCCATTTTTCCAACTTTTTTTCCATCAATTTCAACATTTAGAGCACCTGATATTATTAAAAAAGCAGTACTTCCTTCATCTCCCTGTTTGACAACATATTCATCAGGTAAAATTCTTTTCTTATTGAGCGCCATATTTTACTTACTTGTTGCAACGTAGACACCATCCCAATCTTTTGGGGGAGGGGAAATTTTATATTCATCAATTCTTTGTGTCATTATTTCATAGTATTCATTCATTAAATTATTACAAAGACTTTTTGCTAAACTCATTTCTTTTAAACATTTATCCCATTGTTGTTCAAAATAATTTTTTAAGATATTTTTATGCTTTTCCTCCAATGCTTTAAATTCACTACTTTTTTTAAATTCTAAATCACCTGCTAATGTAAATATTGTTACGGCTTCTTTTTTTCCTTTAACTGCAATCATATCCAATTGAAGAGTTGCATATAAATCTTTAACACTTTCATTAGTTTCAGGTCCAATTACTGTTTTAACACCATAACTTTTTGATTGCCCCTCAAGTCTGGCAGCTAAATTTACAGAATCACCAAGCACGGAGTAATCAAATCTTTGATCAGAGCCCATATTTCCAACAACACATCCACCAGTATTTAGTCCTATGCCAATCTTTAACTCTAAGTATTTCTTATTTTCAGCTTTTGCTTCCTTTTCTCTTTCAGCGTTAAGATCTTTCATTACTGCATGCATTCTAAGTGTAGCATCGCAAGCCATCTTTTCATGACCGTCAACATCAATTGGAGCATTCCAAAACGCCATGATGCAATCTCCCATGTACTTATCAATAGTGCCATTAACATTAATAATTTCATTGGTGAGAGGAGTTAAAAATCTATTTATTAATTTAGTTAAACCTTGTGGGTCTGATTTAAAAGATTCTGAAATAGTTGTGAATCCCCTTACATCACAAAATAAAAATGTCATTTTTTTTGTTTCTCCTCCCAAAACTAATTTTTCAGGATCTTCAGCTAGTTGTTCTACTAAAGCAGGGGAAAGGTATTGTGAAAAAGCTCCGCGAATCTGTTTTTTCTCATTTGCATCTCTTAAATAATTTGCAAATGTATTTCCAAAATATATTAAAAAAGTAGAAACACCGGCAAAAGTTGGGTCAAATAGGGTTTTTTCTTCTAAAAAAAGTTTTAAACTTAAATAAAAGGCAGCTCCTATAACTGACACTAATAGAGAAATATTTACGATAGGACCAAATCTGAGTGCAGAAATTGTTATAAAAAAGCCTAAAAATATTGTAAAAATTCCCTCATAAAACTTCATGTTTGTTCCTGACTTTAAAAATGGAGAACCACTAATCTTTACTTTGTTTTTTTCATTTTGCGCTTCCTCCTCAGTCATTCCATTTTGAATTGCTTTTTTATAAGCGATATCAGCATTCTTTTTTGAGGTATAATATAATATAGCAGATATGACTGTATCAATAAGATTAGCATGTATTTCAACACCTGGCATTCTGTCTTCAACTGGTGTAAATCGTATATCTTTAAGACCAGTTGCTGATGTTCCTAAAATTCCTAACTTTCCCTGAAGTCTTTCCTTTCCAACTCTTCCTTTGATTATGTCTGCTGCACTAACATAATATCTTTTTTCTTTTTTAATTGAATCTGATTCACCATAATAAATCCAAACTCTTCCATTTTCATCTGTAGGAATTGCTGCATTACCTATTGCCTTTGTTTGAATAATAATTTCTTCTACACCATTGATTCCAGTTCTAGTTGCAACACTATTTCCTTGAAATGCAACTCTAATCATTTCTAAACCAAGTGTTGGCCTTACAGTTCCTGCAACATCTGAGATTAAAGGCACACGCCTTATTATACCATCTGGCTCTTCGGCGACAGATACGGTACCTGCACCTGATGCTGCTTGCTCAAATTCAGTAACATTGGCCAATAACCCAGGATAAGATATTAACCAATTTTTAGGATCTTTGTTCTTACCTAAAAAAACTTTAACGGATGTGTCCTTTATATCATCCCTTTCAGCATCACCAGTAACATCAAGACCAGAGTGACCAATAACAGTTGGAAAGTTTTTCATCACATCTCTTGCAATAGATTCATTGGATGGAAGTTTTTTGAGAATATCAGCTACTTTTGGATTTCTTTTTTCTAGATCTCTAGCTATTAAGGTTGGAGATGTTCTGTCTTTTTCAGCAAATAATACATCCAGCCCAAGAACTAACATGCCTGATTCTTTGGACTTTTGAAAAAGATCAGCTAAAACTGTTCTAGGCCAAGGCCACTGACCAATTTCCCGAAGGGATGCTTCGTCAATATCGACTATAACAGAATAGGTTTGACCATCAGTAGACCTTGGGTATTTCTTTTGAAGTTGATCAAAATATTTGAGTCTCATTACTTCAACGATTTGTGGATCGATAATCCTTATCCCACCTAAAATAACTGCAGCGATTATTGAAAGTAAAGTAACTACCAGCCTAAAACTCAATTTTAATTTCATTTTATGGCTCCGCAAAACTATTACCTATTGTCCTTATTAAAGGATATATAAAATAGGTAATAAGTTTTCTTTTCCCAACTCTAAATTTTCCAGAAACTTTCATTCCTGGCATTAGATTAAACCCTGGTGGTGTATCTTTAAGTTCATTTCCGGTGATTTGAGCCCGTGCTCTATAAAAATTACCAGAATTTCCATCAACATCTTCGTCAATAGTATCTGCAGAAACATAAATAAGTTTACCTTTTAATTCTCCGTGTTTTTGTGCTGGTAAAGCATTCAACTGTATCTTCACGGATGTGTCAGGAATCAATTTACTTATATCGGATGGGTCTACATCGAAAACAGTAAGTAATTCAACTCCAGTTGGTACAAGTGTTACCACGCTTTTTCCTTTAGTTATAACTGCACCGGCATAAAGAGAGTGAAGATCAAGCACCATTCCGTTTGATGGCGCTCGAACAACAACATCCGTTTGTTGTCTTTCTAGTTTTTTCAAATCTTCTTGCATACTCATTCGTTGATCTTCTAATGAAACAAGTTCATCATTGATTCCACCAAAAAACTGACTTGTATATTCTTTTCTGTTGGATTTAAGTTCACTAAGTTTATTACTTGTTTTTGTGAACTCTTTTTCTAAGGATAATCTTTTATTTCTTTCAGCCAAAACCTGCGATTCAGCAACAAGGTCAAGATCAAACAGTTCTTTTTTTGAATCTTCAAGTTGTTTCTGTATATCTAATTGTTCCTTCACATATTTTAAATCATCTTCTGTGGAAGAGATTTGTTGATTTAGAGATGCCATTTTAGCTAAATATTGATCCTTTTTATCTTTAAAAATTTTATTTTGTCTTTCATCTTTTGGACTACTAACACTAACATTTGATCTCAGTAATGATTGTTTTTTTAACCTGTCTATTTTAGAGTTTATTACATTTAGTTGATAGCTCAGTTTCATTTTATCGGCTTTTTGAAGTGTTGAATCAAAAGTAAGAAGAGCATCCCCCTTTTTTATGCTTTGTCCTTTTTTGACATAAATATCTTTGACAACGGAATCAAAATTTGATTGAACCTCAACATTTGGAACAATTGTTGTTATTTTTCCAGATGCAGTAATAGTTGTATCCACTTCTGATATAGATCCCCAAAGAATTAAAAAAAATACTAAAAAAGCAAAAGAGTAAACTGAATACTTTACAGATTTGGGGACTGCTCTAGATTTTATTCGATCAATGTCATCATCAAACTCATCAAGCAACTCATTCATTAATTCTGAATTTATCTTTTTCTTCTTTTCTTCTTCGGATAATTCTTTTTTATCATTATTATCATCACTTTCATTTACATCTGAATCAGAACTAAAGGCATCAACAGATAGCTTTTCATTTGCATTTCTTGCATAGCTTGCTAACTGTTGCATCATATTAAAAGCTGTTTGTGGTGAGTTTTTGAGGTAACCTAATAATGCCTCTTTATCTATTTCTTTGACAACTGCTTCTTCAACAGCTCGCGCCATTGCACTTCTGGGTTGTTTATCTATTAAAGCCATCTCACCAAAGAGAGCATTTTTTTCTAAAATCGAAAGTGTTACGTATTCATCACCATTAAATTTACAAACTTCAATTTTTCCTTTGACAACTTGATACGCAAAGTCACCTACTTCACCTTCTCTGAACAAAACGTCTCCAGCTGCTAAGTTTCTTAATGCTGGTTGTGAAGATTTTCTCTGTTTACTCATTTTAAACAGCCTTTTTCAAAATTTTATTTGTTGTAAATTCACCTAAGATAGAAGTTTGCTTTTTATAAGTTTCACTAAAAAAGCCTGTTTCATTCTTCAAATTTTCAAATGAACCTTGCTGGGAAATTCTTCCGTTATTTAAAACAAAAATTTTATTACAAAGTCTAAGATGATAAAGCCTATTTGACACAATAACAACTGTTCTTCCCAATGCTATATCAGGTAAACCATCATAAAGTTTAATTTCACTGTCCACATCAAATCCACTCATTGCATCATCAAGAATTAATATTCTTGGGTTTCTAATTAAGGCCCTTGCTATTGCAAATTTTTGTCTTAAGCCTGTGGAGATATTTGATGCATTTTCTTCTAAAAAGGTTTCATATGCATCTGGAAAAGATTCAATCTCTTCATGAGCAAATACTTTTTTTGTAGCCCATGTAATTCTATCCATTGAAGAATTTGGCATTGGTCTTGAAATATTTTCTCTAATTGTACCAGGAAAAAAATAGCTTTCAGCACTTACCAATGACACTTGAGATCTTATGTGACTCAAATCAAGTAATCTCAGATCAATGTTGTCCAGTGCAACTATACCTGATTGTGGTCTATATAAACCTTGAATTAACTTTGCCATTGTACTTTTGCCACAACCACTTTTTCCAGTGATTCCAACTATTTGTCTAGGAGCAATTTCTAAATCTACTTCTTTTAGAACCTTGGTTTCATCATCATAACTGAACTCAACTTTCTTAAAATTAATTTGTCCCATTAGCTGGGGTTTTTGACCTCTTACAGTGGTTTCCGAATTAGCATCAACAATTCCTGAAACAATTTGTAATGATTGCACTAACTTAGTAATTTCAGTTTTTAAGGTTACTAAATCAATAATTGGTCTAGAAACTCTTCCTGCTAGCATATTAAAACCAACTAAAATACCAGCTGAAAGACCTCCTGAGAAAACTAGATGTACACCAACAAAGATTACCATTGCAGTCATTAGTTGATTTATGGTGGAAGTAATATTGTTTAAAATAGAAGATCTTCTTTGCATTTCATCTGAAGCTGATATGTAATTAGCTTCAATGTTCCTCCATTCGTCTTTTAAACCAGGCTCCAAGGCTAAGCCTTTAACATTTTCTATACCATTTACACAAACTGAAATAAATTCTTGCCTTTGAGCATCAGCTTTTGCAAGTCCGCCCATTGCATCTCTTTGCTTTTTTGAATAAAACATCGAAGCAATTGCACCCAACAAACTAAAAAATAAAACAACACCAAATAGAAGCGGGCTATAAAAGAAGAGAATTGGAACAAAAACCAAGAGACTAATTGAGTCTAATCCAGTTGAAAGAACTTTTTGAGTTAATAATGTTTTAATTTGACCTATTTGTGAAGTAAATCTTCTAAAACCTAAAGATTCTCTGTGAAATCTTTGCATAGGTAGGCTAACCAACTTTTCAAAGACTCTAACAGAGAGTTTTGCCTCAATTTTTTGAGAAAAAAAGTCAAGCAAATAAGACTTTAAGTACCCCAGGATTCCATTAAAAATATACGCAACTACAACGCCTGAGGTTATTACATATAATGTTGAATAAGCCTCATAATTTACAACCTTATCTAGAACGAGCATCATAAAGACTGCAGGAATAACTGCAAAAATATTAAGAATTAATGCTACAATAACAACTTGGATGACAACTGATTTATTTCTAAATGATTCTCCAATTAACCATCCAATTTTCAACTCACTTGTTTCCTCAAAAATCTTTAATTTAGCTTTTAATAGTATTACAGAACCATCCCAGCCTTTACCTAATTCATCTAGAGGTATTTGTTGAGGTTTTGGGTTAGATATACCAGCATCCAAACACAAAACAGATTTATCATCATCACCAGTTATCGCTCGCAAGGCAATTATGTATCTACCATTTTTTAGTTTCAATATTTGTTGTTTTTTTGAAAGAAGCTTTAAGAGTTCGTTTTCATTAATTTTTGTAGCTTTCGCTTTCAACTCAAAAGATCTTGCCAGTTCACACATTTCTTTTAGAGAGAGTTCTCTATCATCTATTTTAAATCTTTCAGGAATATCATTAGGTCCAATATGAATACCTAATTGTCTTGCAACCAAAATTAATGATTTTTGAGAACCACGTATAGCTTCCATATCTTCATTTAATCATATAGGGAATTAAAAACAAATAAAAAAAGCCCCCTACATATTTATTGGTTAAATCTTAGCCAACCTCATTAGATATATCATCTGATAGTGAAGGCAAATATAGAATAATTAGAGAGAAAAGCTAAATTTAATGAATAACATAAAAAAAACCCCCTGATATAATTATTCAGGGGGTTTTATAACTAACTAATATGATCTTTAGACTACATCGTCAGTAGGATCATCAGGCGGCGGCGGTGGAGCCATTCCATCACCATCCATATCTGCTCCTGGAGGAGGTCCATCTGGTCCTTCAGGGTCTGGTCCATGGTGTGCACCTGCATCATCCATATGTGAGTGCATTTCACCCATATCACCTTCCGGTGGAGGTCCCATATCACCTTCTGGTGGTGGTCCCATTGGTCCATCATCTGGTCCCATCATAGGATCCCCTGGAGGAGGTCCTGCTGGATCCCCTGGAGGTGGTCCACCCGCTGGTCCACTGTCTCCAAATAATGGATCTGGTCCTGGTCCCATATCACCTTCTGGCGGTGGTGGTGGAGCCATTCCATCACCATCCATATCTGCTCCTGGAGGAGGTCCCA
>NZFP01000002.1 GCA_002689325.1 Rickettsiales bacterium | reverse complement strand
TTAATGGAGAGGTGGCCGAGTGGCTGAAGGCGCACGCTTGGAAAGCGTGTAAACAGGAAACTGTTTCGAGGGTTCGAATCCCTCTCTCTCCGCCATATTAAATAGACAGATATATTGACTAATTAAGGACTGCAAATAGAAATAGTTTTAATATAATCAGTACTATCTAGTGAGGGATAAATCCAATTTTCATCAATTAATTCATTGGTAATATTTTTTGTATACCTAAAGTTTCGACCTTTACCCATATTAGTTTTGTATTCTATTATACTTAAAACTTTATATTTCATTTCATTGCAGTCATATATTGAGTAATATTTAGTACTTAGATTCCCATTCTTTTGCGGCTTTTTATAATCTACCAAACTCCAAATATGTATAATGTCATCAATTTTTTTTACTGTATCTAATTCAAAATACTCAGTAAAAATTTTATTTTCATTAACTTTTTCCCACTTTGAATAGCATGGGAAGGATACAAGAAAATAAATAATTACGTATAATACTACTCTCATCCTAGTTTAATAATAAATTACACATAAAAAGAATGTCTATATGGAAATTAAGCATAATTATTCTTTTAATTATTGAATTTAGTCAATTCTCATTTTATTTATAAACTATAATGTCATACAAAAACTTAAAAAATTTATTTGAAGAACAAAGCCTTATTAATGATATCAGTGGGATTTTAAATTGGGATATGGCTACTTACATGCCTGAAAATTCAAGAAAACAAAGAATTAAACAAATTACAAAATTATATGACTACAAAAAAAATATTTTTAATGAAATAAAAAAAAACGAATTTTTTCAAAAAGTTAATGATCGTGAGTTAAATAAATCTGACAAAATAAACTTTGAATTAATGAAAAATAAATTTGATTATTTTAATTCAATACCTACAAATAAACTTAAAAAAAAAGCTGAATTATCAATTGAATGTGAAGGACTTTGGAGAGAAGCGAGAGAAAAGTCTAACTTCAATATAGTAAAAAATTCTTTTGTCAAACTTGTTAAATTAATTAAAGAAGAGTCAGAAATTTTATCTCAAATTAAAAATAAAAAAAAATACGATTGTCTACTTTCTAAATATGATAGATCTCTTGATTCAAAACAATTATTTAAAATATTTAGAAGGGTTGAGAAATTCCTAAAGAAAAAATTACCATTGATAATAAAAAAGCAAAAAAACATAGAATTTAATGATTTTTTAAATGAGGAAGATCAGTTTAATTTATCAAAGATTTTCATGAAACAATTAGGCTTTGACTTTTCAAGGGGAAGAATTGACAAAAGTTTACACCCATTTTGTGGTGGTGGGACCCAAGATATAAGAATTACAACCAGATTTAGTGAAGAAGACTCATTTTCATGTTTTGATGCTTTGATGCATGAAACAGGTCATGCTTTGTATGAACAAGGATTACCAAAAAAATGGGCTCATCAACCAATTGGTTCTGCTGGAGGAATGTCTTTACATGAAAGTCAATCACTTTTTATAGAAATGCAAATAATAAAGTCTCTTCCAGTTAGCCAATTCATTCAAAAAACTTTAGAAGATAAGATTGGCAAAGATCCTAATGTCTGGAGAAGTGATGTTATCTATAATATAAGAAATAATGTAAGGCCAGGTTATATTAGAGTTGATTCTGATGAGGTCCATTATCCTCTTCACATAATTCATAGATTTAATATTGAATATAAAATTATAGAAGAGGATGCAAGCGTAGAAAACTTGCCTGACCTTTGGAATGAAGAATTTTTAAAAACTTTAAGACTAGATGTTAATGACGATAAAGTTGGTTGTTTACAGGATATTCACTGGTATGGAGGGGACTTTGGATATTTTCCTACATACAGCATTGGGGCATTTATTGCTGCACAGTTAGCCTGTAAAGTTAGGACAGAAGTTAAAGATTATGATTTAAATTTACAAAAAGGGAATTTCAAACCGATTATTAAGTGGCTTAGAGAAAATGTTCACAGAAGAGGAAATTTTTTCAAAATTGACGAATTATTAAAAGAATCAACAGAAGAAAATCTCAATCTTAAATATTTTGAAAGCCATATTATTGATAGGTATATAAAAAAGGAAATCTAGGGTTGAGTTAGAATAGATTTAAATTAGCATTCAAAAACTATTAAGCTTTAACTTAAAAACTTTAAAATACCTTGATTAATTAATATTTATATTACTTCTTGGATAAAGCACTAAAAGGTAATAGGGTTAAAAAAAAGTATAATTTTTTTCCGTAAGAATTTTTATAAGTAAAAATAATTGGATAGCTTGATGACTAAAAAAGTAAAATTAGTTCTTACTCTTGATATAGAAGAAGGTACCATAATAGATGAATTTATGGTCAAAAGAATTTTAGGCCAATTAGGTGAAGTAGTATCCTACAGTCTCAGTGATTTCAAAGAAGGGAATGATAATTCACAGCCTGAGATCCAAAGTCAAGAAGTTGAAATAACCCAGATTTCAGAATTTATAAATGAAGCAAACAAAATTTATTTTGGCTCCTTATCTATAGACAATAGAAAAGACGTTGCTTTAGCAATTTTACATATTTCTAATTTAGACAAATTAGGAAGTGATCAACTTAAACAAAAGTTTTCACAAATATTTACTGAAAAGTTTGAAATTGATTCTGCCAAAGTTCAAAAATTAATGAATGACACCAATGATACTTTACTTTTTGACGTAATTAGAACTAAGTTTTTAGAGGGTGACTTAGCTCAAATGATTATTTATATATGGGAAAAAATTCTGTCAAAAGGAGAAGAGGAAGATGATTTTGAGATTGGATTAGTAGAAAATCTAGCTGAAAAGTTTTCAATTGAGTCCCAAAACTTTAATGAAATAAAAAAAAATGGTTTAGACAGAGCTAAAATTTCAAAGGGAATTCAATCCGTTTTATCTGGAAAAAATGCTTACAATAAACTTAAAGCTTTTGAAAAATGTGTATTGTTAGCACTTATGTTGGCAGAATGTTCAACGATTGGAGGTAAGATTGCACCAGAAGAATCATCACAATTAAAAAAAATACTTAGTGAACAATTAAGTATATCTTCAAATCAAGCGACAGTAATATTAGAGAAAAAATTATCTGAATCCTTATTAAAAAAAGTTGAACAAGTTGAAGTTTATAGAGAGAAATATGAGCTAGTAGAGTTTTTATGGGAAAGAGTTCTTTCAACAGAAGCTAAGGTTGATGAGGGTGGAATGGAATTAATTAGAAAAATGATCAGAAGATTAGATATATCAGACATTGAATCGGAGGGTGCTAGAAAAGAAGCAGAAGAAAATTTAGGAGAGTCTAGTGAGTGACTTGATTTTTAAATTTACATAATTTTTAACTTTTCAAAACAACCTACTATTTTTTGAAACTTCACAATATCCAGTTCTATAGATAGTTTCATTATTTGTTCGAAACTCATGTTTTACAAATCCACTATACCTGTCTAATTCAATAATATTTTTTTTTACTACAAGCCCATTTGCCTCTAAATAAGATATTGAAAAAATAATAGAATCACTTGTTCTAAACTCTATCTTACTAAAATCGCTAACGCCATCTTTAGAATCTTTTTGAGATTTCACCGAAAGCCAATTCTTTTCAATGTCTAGAAAAAAAGTTTGAGTTTGGTCAATTGTACTCAAATTTTTAAACTCAATATCAGTTTCGTCATTTTCTCCAGATATACCATAATTCATTTTACATGATAAAATCTTTTCTGCAGCATAGGACAATGAGAAAAAAAGATTAAAGATTAAAAAGGATAACAAAAATTTTAAAATCATTAAAATTAAGTTATTCTGTCTAAATTTTAAGTCAATAAAACATAATAAATATTAATAAAAGATTTATTTAATTTACTTAATTTATAACAGTTAAATTTTGGCATTTAATTTGCTCATTCTGACTTATGCATAATAATCCACTAAATCTTTCAAACTTACCGAAATTATCGGATATGAAAATTTTTCATAATCTTCCAAAACTTGACTATGGAGGATTTGCTTTATTAGAGTATCTTCTTTCTCATAAAACTTCCAAAAAAAGAATTGATGTTTTAGATATCGGAGGTGCATTAGGAAAACATTGCGAAATAATGAGAAAATACGGGTTTTCTGTTGATTTAATAGATAAATATGAAAAAGATGCAGAATTCGTTGGCGATTTTAATCATCATAATTTTAAGAAAAAATATGATATGATTCACTGTTCTCATGTAATTGAGCACCAAAGAAATCAAGGACTTTTTTTAGATAAAATTTATGATTTATTGAAAGATGATGGAGACTTAGTCATTTCTGGTCCAAAACATCCGGCTGAAAGATTTGTGGAGGGACACATTGCGTCAACAATTTTACCAGTTTTTTTACAAATTTTAATTTATGCTGGGTTTGATTGCAGAAATGGAAAAATAATGTCTATCGTTGGGATTGAAAACTCATTTATTGTAAAGAAAGCAAAAAACTTTTCTTTAGATGAGAGAACTGAAACAGGTTTTAAATGGCAAAGGAAACATCAAGAGCGATCACCGATAGAACTGAGAGCAGGGTTTGAAGTTTCATCAACAACTATTTTTTTTCATAACTGTAAAATATTTTCTGCAAATTATTTTGAAAGAAATGAAAAACAAGAGGCGTACATAAAATTAAATTTTCTTAATAATTACAAAAAAAAGGGGGTTAAATTCTTTTTAAATACATTCAATAGCCTTTATCTTTTTGATTCTAAAAATAAAGAACTTTCCAATACAAATGATGATTATATTTTATTAGAAATATAAATCATAGACTAGAAGTATAACCCTAATAATTTTTTATTAAGTTAACATAAAGAACGTTCTTTATCTGCTGAACTTCAACAAAGTTGATTTTAAGCCAGCTCTTCACAAAAACAATATTATTCAGAGCAATCTCATTGCATAAAAATTATCTATGATATACTTTTGAACTATATGAATAAGAGTGATAACACTTTTAAATACAGACAACTTTTAAGTTGCAAATGTTTGAGAATGCGACAAGCCTCAAGAATTACAACACAATTATATGATAGAAAGTTAAAACCTTTAAAAATAAAAATAACCCAATTTTCTATTCTTTCTTTATTAGCTTCAGGTGGAGAGGAGACAGTAAATAGTCTTTCAGAAATTTTGTTAATGGATAGAACTACATTAAGTAGAGGTTTGGATATTTTGTATAAATATAAATTAATTGAAAATTTAAAAAGCAATGATGCAAGAAAAAGGATAGTTAAACTTACTCCAAAGGGATATAAAATTTTAGAACAAGCTATCCCACTTTGGAAGGAAGCAGAGGATGAAATTTTTGATGAATGCAAAAAATATGGTTTTTCTGCTCTTAAATAATTTTAAGTACCACAAAAAGTATTTTTAATATCTTTATTAGGTTTGGGTGGGTCACCAAGACTTAATTTTTTATTATACTCAAATGGTTTTTTTAGTACTTCAAGAAGATCATTTACCATAGAAAAATCAGACTTTTCGACTGCTTCATTAATACATTTTTCAATTAAATGATTTCGGGGAATAAAGAGTGGGTTTCTATTTTTCATTTTTTCTACAATTTTTTCTTTCGAATACTTTCCTTTTTCTAACCTTTGTGACCAATCATTATACCAGTTAGTTATGTGTTTATTTTTTTTAAAAAGAGAGAAAAATTTTAGCTTTTTTTTATCATTTTCAATGCTTTCCGACAATGCTCTAAAAGTTAATGTAAAGTCTGTTTTTTGCTCAAACATAATTTCTAAAAATTTTTCAATTAATTTTTTGTTTTCTTTCATGTTTTTAAAAAGACCAAGCTTCTTAGAGATAGCTGATGCCCAAAAATCATCAAATAGTTTTGGAAATTTTGATAAAGAATTTAAGATTATTTTATTGGCCTCTTCCTTTTTTTCATCAATTAAAAAAGAAATGGACCCAGCAAATTTTGACAAATTCCACAACATAATTTTTGGTTGATTTCCATAGCTATACCTCCCGTAAACATCAATAAAGCTGTAAACAGTATTGGGGTCAAAGTTATTCATGAATGCACAGGGTCCATAATCAATTGTCTGACCAGATATTGATGTGTTATCTGTATTCATAACACCATGAATAAAACCAACATTCATCCATTGCGCAATCAGTCTCGCTTGAGATTCTATTACTTTGTTTAAAAATGATTTGTATGGATTTTTACTGGATAAAATTTCTGGAAAATGCCGATTAATTGTGTAGTCGCAAAGTTTCTTCACTGAAACAAAATCTTTTTTTGCGCTAAAAAACTCAAATGTACCTATTCTTATGTGACTCGACGATATTCTTACTAAAATTCCACCAGGTTCAATTTTTTCTCTTTCTACGAATTCTCCAGTTCCTATAATTGACAAAGATCGAGTTGTAGGAATACCAAGATAGTGCATTGCTTCACTTATTATGTATTCTCTTATCACTGGCCCAAGAGGCGATCTACCGTCACCTTGCCTTGAAAAAATTGTTTTACCTGATCCCTTCAGTTGTAGATCATATCTTAGTCCATCTTTTGAAATAATTTCACCTAATAGAACTGCCCTTCCGTCACCAAGTTGATCAACAAAATTGCCAAATTGATGACCGGCATATACCATGGCAAGAGGTGTGGTATTATTAGGAACTTTATTACCCGATAAAATTGATACCCCTAAATTACTTTTTATAGAATCTGCATCAAGATTAAAATAATCTAAAAGTTCATAGTTTAATTTTAATAAGTGAGGTTTTTTTACAGGAACAGGATTAATCTTTTGATAAAAGTTTTTGGGAAGATTTATATAAGTATTATCAAATTTAAAAATTTGCGTTTTGGTTATTTTTTTCAATTAAGGCTTCCTAATATTCCAAGTAACAAACCAATTAAAAACCCGAATACTCCACCCCATACAACCAGCCATCCTAAATGTTTTTGAATCATTTCTTTCATTATAATTTTAATGTGTTCTGGAGTTAACTCCTCTAATCTTTTGTCAATAATATTTTCTATGTCTTCCTTCAGTTTTTCTGATGGATTAAAGTTTTCATCATTATTTTTTAATGAAATATCATTGAATAACTCTTTTATTTTTTTTTTAACTGGTTCTCTAAGAGGGTCAAGGGCCTTTTTTCCACCAAGCATATTTAGCATTGAACCTAATGATGATTCTTCAATAGCTTCAACTAGTTTGATAAAGATTTTGTCGTAATCTAAACTTTTAAGAATATCCTCTCCAGCTTTGTCAGTTTTATTCTTTAAAAATTTTTCTAAAATAGTAGACGAAAAAAATTCATTCATAATTAAATTTTTTATCCCATTTTTAAAATCTTCGAATCTGTTTGGAATAACACCAGATCCGTATAGCAAAGGAACCTTTTCAAAGAGCATATGAATTGCAAGCCAATTAGTTAAACCACCAGAAAGAGCAAATAATCCAGCCATAAAAATTTCTGTCGAAAAAATTGGTGAGAAAAGCCCATAAATTGTTATGGTAACTGCGATCAAATTTGTAAGAATACTTTTATTCATATAAAATTTTTAGTTTGTTTTTGCTTAATCATTGTAAGGTAAAGAGGAATGATGCAAATTAATTCTTAATTGATCAGGACTTACCTTAATGAAGCCAAATGTGTATTCAACTTTAAGTAGTTCATTTTTTTCATCTTCAAAATAATAATTCCCCATAGAAAGTAATTGGTTATTGTAATTAACAATTTTAAAGTTTTCAAACTTTATTGACTGCCAGTTTTTTATGGCAAATCCCTTATCCTCTTTACATACTTTATTTTGTCCAAGAAAATAAGATATAAATTCCTCTTTTGTTGATCTAAATTGATTAAGGCTAGCTAATGTTGGTTTAAATAAAACGCCACAGTGATCAAATGCATACACCTTATGCAGTAGTTCATTCACTAAGTCATCTAACTTAATTTTTTCTCTGTATCCCTTACCAATTTTTAATATCATGTCCGCCCATTTTTTTTGGGTAATATTCACTAAATCAACATCTTTACTGTTAGTCATTTGTCCTCACAAAAATAATTGATAGTTTTAAATTTTTTAGAAATTTGAAATAGATTTACATTTTTTTTCATAATATTAGAGTAAGTTTATGAAATTATTAATTACTATATTGTTCTTTATAATAGGTGTAAAAATTAATGCAATGAATTTGCTTGATTATAAAGTTGATGAAAAAAAAATTATACTTGAAGATTGGAAGTTTTTCTCTGATCAAGTTATGGGAGGAGTGTCAGAGGGAAAAACAGCTTTAAAAAAGGATAAAAATAAATTTTTTCTTAGATTAGAGGGTACAGTTAGCACTGAAAATAATGGTGGATTTATTCAAGTGAGAAAGGAGTATGAAATTAAAAATGATACTTATAAAGGCATAAGATTCAAAGCAAGAGGTTTAGAAAGTGAATATTACGTTCACGTAAGAACAAAAAAACTATTTTTACCATGGCAGTATTATGCAGGTAAATTTTTTGTTTCTAAAGAATGGACAAATGTAGAAATAAAGTTTGATGATTTTACAAAATCTAATTTTTACCAACCGCAAAATTTCAAATCATCTGAGATTAGAAGTATAGCCTTTGTTGCATTTGGAAAAGATTTCGATGCAAAGCTTGATATAATAGAAGCAGAATTATTTTAGTGTCTAAAAAAAGCAATTTCCCAGAAACAAAGGTAAAGAATAAGGAGCCTTCTCCTAAAAATTCAGATTGGATCATTTGGGCAGCATGGGCAGATAGAATTACTTTTGAAGAGATTTTTGAAAAAACAGGAAAAACAGAAGCCGAGGTTATTAAATTTATGAGAAAAAGTTTAAAACCTTCAAGTTTTAAACTTTGGAGAAAAAGGGTGGCTGAAAAATCAATTAAGCATAGAAAATTATTTTCCCAATCGAGGAAAAAGCTAAGAGCAAAAATATCTATTGATGAGACATAGCCTTTTTCTTTGCTTCCGCAGATTCTTTACCTGTTAGGTGAAAAAGCCCTACTAATTTACTCATTAGTGCAGCCTCAAAATCGTCAATCTTTCCATCAGCCAGTACTACAACCCACATATATTCAAAAATTTGTAGAATTTCTTCTTTGCTTAAGTTATCTCTGATATCCTTAGTGAGAGAGTATAATTCAACATTTCCTTGTATCATTTCGAGTGCCTTATCGAAAATTAAATTTATTTCTGATTGGTCAATTTTTAGCTTTTTTTTTAAAATATCTTTGACTTTAGAAATCTCTTGATCAGAAAAATCGTAGTCTCCTTTAGCACATTCAATTAGAAGAGATGTAATTAGTATATTTTTCTCATTATCTGAGATATTTTCAATACTTTGTTCTTTTTTAAATTTTTTAAGAAATGGAAACATTAAATTTATATATACATTTATATTCGTAAAATTAAAGAAATTTTAATTACTTTTTAAAATTTCTCATTTGATATCGAAATCTAAGTATCTATTAATTTTTATATAGCTCTATAAATAATTGTTTTTGTTAAGTTTTTGTTTGACAAACCTTTGATATTTTTTTAAATCTATTGTTTAACTCTTTGGTGGAAAATATTGTGCACAAATTAAATAGAATAATGCTTATGGGGTCATCACTGTTTTTTTTTAGTGAGGCATCAACTCAAGATAAAACTTACGTAGCTCCCGATGTCAACGTTATATCTGTTTCTCCTGTGCAAGGTTCCGGAATTAATATTGAAAGAGTGCCGTCTAATGTTCAGTCATTTGGTGTTGATTCTCTCTCTAAAAAGAAAAACTTTTCGGTTGTTGAAACGCTCAATAGAGAGGCAAGTGGAATATCAATCTCTAACTTAAACAGTTCTCCCATGCAAAATGATATTAATTTTAGAGGTTATGTTTCCGGCCCATTGCTGGGGACGGCTCAAGCAATGGCAATTTACCAAAATGGTATGAGGGTAAATGAATCTTTTGGTGAGGTTGTTCAATGGGATCTAGTGCCTGATTTTGCCATAAATAATATGCAGGTTTTCAGTGGAGGCGATCCAATATTTGGTCAAAATGCTATTGGAGGTGCTATTTCACTACAAATGAAAAATGGTTTTGAGAATGAAGGTGCTAAGACCACTTTGTCTGGTGGATCTTACGGAAGAACAAATGAAATATTAGAATATGGTAAAAAATTTGGAGACTATGCAGTCTACCTAGGAGCAAATTTTAATGTTGATAAAGGATGGAGAGATGAGTCAGAATCCTATTTAGAAAAATTTTACAGTGATTTTAGATACAGAGGTGAAGATACAGAATTATTTTTAAATATTGGTCAGGCTTTTACCGATTTAAGAGGTAATGGTGCCATGCCATTAACATTAATGGATCTTGAGGGTAGAGATGCTGTTTATACTTATCCTGACAACACTCACAATAAAAATTATTACGCTAATATGGGGGGTAATCATATTGTTAATGATAATCTGTCTCTTCAAGGAAATATGTATTACCGTCACATGGAAAGAAGAAATTACAATGGTGACGAATTTGATGGAAGAGATTGTGGCTTTAATTTTGATAGAGGTGGGGGTGCTGCTGATAACACATTATGTGGCGAATATGAATCAAACGCTGCCGCTGATGCAGTAAATATTCTAGATTTAGCAGGAAACGAAATAAATTATGACAGTTTAGGCCTAGAGCTAGATGATGATGAAAATGAACTCGAAAATGGTGGCGCGATCAATCGATCAAACACTAAAACTAATGCTTTTGGTCTAAATTTTCAGTCAACTTTTGACTCTTCATTAATCGGTAAAAATAATACTTTTATAGGAGGAGTTAACTATGATTTTTCAAAGAACAGTTTTGGCTCTTCCACTGAATTAGGGATAGTTATGGCTGATAGAGGTGTACAGGGAACAGGAGTATTGTTATCTACAGATACAGAAGGTGAGGAACAATTTATAACAAACCTTGAGTCTACAACACATAATACGGCATTATATGGAAGCAATACAATCGATCTTAACGACACAACTTCATTGAACTTATCTGCGCGATGGAATTGGGCTTCTATGGAAATTAATGACCAGAACGGAACAGCTCTTGAAGGACATCATTTTTTTTGGAGAATAAACCCTGGTATTGGGATTGTTAAAAGATTCAATGACGTTCCTTTAATTGGCTCTACCAGATTATTTGCTTCATACAAAGAATCAAGTAGAACACCGTCAGTCGCTGAACTTGCATGTGCAGACCCTAATGCGCCATGCAGATTACCAAACTCATTTCAAGCTGACCCTCCTCTTGATCAAGTTGTAAATAGAAACTTTGAAATTGGAGCTAACGGCACCGCAGGTGGCTATCAATTAATGGGAATGAATCATTCTATTAAGTGGAATGTAAGTGGTTACGCCGGCAGAAACTATAATGATATTATTTTCATCGGTGGTAATAGAGTCGGTACTGGTTACTTCAGAAACGTTGGTAACACACAAAGGTATGGTGCGGAATTCGCGCTGAATGGACAACTTGGTGAAAAATGGACGTGGTTTTCAAAGTATGCATATGTTCGTGCAACATTTGAAACCTCTCAAATGCTATCGAGCGTTGGGCACCCATCAAACACTTTGGAGGATGATGATTTTGACGATAACGTGTTGAGAGAACAGTATCAAATTCCAATTAAGCACGGAAAAAAAATACCTGGAATTTCTCCTCACATAGGAAGATTTGGTTTAGGTTATGCTTTTAAAAAGAACTGGACTTTTAGTGCAGATATTGAAGCTAGCTCATCTCAGTTTTATAGAGGTGATGAAGACAATACCGCAGGATTAAAACTTCCTGGACATATTCTAACTAACGTAGGAACAGAGTATAACTTCTCCATGGGAGATAAATTTAGAGCAGGGGCAAATGGTACCTTCTTTTTGACGGCAAGAAATATTTTTGGAGTCAACTATGAAACAGGGGGTATATTTGCAGAAAATGAAGTAAGTGGAACAGGTGGAAGCGGAACTTTCGTTACACCGGGACAACCACGTGTAATTTTTGCTGGGGTTAATGTTACATGGTAGAAGATTCGTTATAATCTTGAATTATTAAAATTAAAAATTAATTTATGGTTATGTTTAAATATATATCTTCAATAACTTTAACTGGATTTTTTTCGCTTCTATGCTTCACCTATGCTGACGCCGACACTGGAGATTTAGATGATATTAAGCTTGTATGACATTGTAAAAGTTGAGCAGTGTTTGGATCAGGCTTACGATACAATCCCAGGCCACGCTAGAAAACTAGAATTTAAAGTAGAGGGAGATGACCCTATTTATGAATTTGATATAGAATCTTCTAAAGATGGATCAATTTACAACGTTGAATGTAATGCTGAGGAAGGGTACATTATCGAAGTCGAAAAGGAAGTTGACGAGAATAACCCTACATTTAAAAATGGTGCTAAGATTAGCATTGAACAGGCACGAGTAAATGTTCTTGAAATTCATCCTGGAAGAATTGTTAATGAAGAAAGAGAAATAGGTATGGACGGGTCACTTACTTACGAATTTGATATTCAATCTAACGCTGGATATGAAATTAAAGTTGATGTTGACGCTAAGACAGGTGATATAGAAGAGGCTAGCTTTGAGCTATATGAAATTGGAATGGAAAAAGAGTAATTATGTAATTGGCTGAACACCTTATTCTTAAATTTAAGAGATAAATTAATAATACTATTACTTAATAATACTTCCTTTATACCCCCCACGAGAATCATAAATATTTCCATTTCTCTCAAGTTTACCTTGGTAACTTCCTAAGGAGTCATACATATTTCCAAACTCATCAATTCTTCCTTTAAACCCACCAAAAGAATTATAGCTATTGTTATAGGTTTCAAACCTTCCTAGATAATCACCATAAGAATTATAAATACTTCCATTACTATCAACTCTTCCTTCATAGTCAGTTGAGAAATCAAACAAACTTTTACTCTTTCCAATTTTTGTGGGGTAATCTCCTATAGAGTGATAAATTGAGTCGCTCTTAACTTGAGAAAAGAAAAGGAAAGTCATTAACAAAGAGGAAAAAAAAATTACATATTTTTGCATAATTTATTTTAAAAAAATAAAAAGGTTTTAAAGGGAATATTTGATTTTAAAAATAATGACACAAAAGAATAAAATTCCTTCGTGCCATTAGTTATCGACTAAAAATTTATCGTTCTAAAGGGACTAGATCAAATAAATGAGCGTTCATCCATAAATGGACAACTATACATGCTGCGTAACCAAGCAATATAGCCCATGCCCACTTGAGGTGAGCAAAGAAGGTATAAACTCCTCTTGCTTGTCCCATTAAAGCAACACCTGCAGCAGATCCAATAGATAGTAAAGAGCCACCTACACCTGCTGTTAATGTAATGAGCAACCATTGGCCCATATCCATAGCAGGATGTGCTGTTAATACTGCATATACAATCGGAATGTTATCAATTATTGCTGACAAAATCCCAACTAAGATATTAGCATAGGTTGCCCCCAGAGTAACATACATATCATCCGATATGAGTTTTAAATACCCTAAAGAAGCAAGTCCACCGACAGCAACTAGTATTCCATAGAAAAATAAAAGTGTGTCCCATTCTGCTCTTCCGGTTATGGCAAAAATATCAAATTTATTTTTTTCAGGATATCTGGTTTTAAGAAAGTAACCATAGGTTCCAAGCATTCCTAGACCAAACATCATACCTAAGATCGGAGGCATGTGAAGAACGTTATGTCCAGTAACTGTTAAGGTAATTGTTAGAATCCCCAGAAAAGCAATTACTTTACCTCCGGGAAGAATTGTTACTTTTTTACCATCTCCTTTAGGAACTTCATTAGGGATAGCAAAGTACATAAATGTAGCAGGAACTATATAGTTCACAACAGATGGTACAAAAATATTGAAAAAATCAAAAAAGGAAACAAATCCACGTTGCCAAACCATTAATGTAGTTATGTCACCAAAAGGAGAAAAAGCTCCCCCCGCATTGGCAGCGACTACAATGTTAATTAGACCAGGCACAACAAAAGCCTTATTACCTCGACCTGCAACCATAACAACAGTTCCAAGTATTAAAGCCGTTGTTAAATTGTCAGCAATAGGGGAAAGAAAAAAAGCTATAACTCCAGAAATTACAAATATTTTTTTATAACTAAAGTTGTTATTTGATAACCACGCACACAAAGCATCAAACATTCTTCTTTCTGTCAATGAATTTACATATGCCATTGCAACAAATAAAAAGAAGAAAAGTTCTGCAAATTCCAACACTACGTGTCTAAACTGAGTTTCAGCCCATTTTGGGCCAATGCTCGGATCTTGAGAGGCTACATAAGCAATTATGACCCAAATCAGAGTGGCTGCCAGTATGACTGGTTTAGACTTTCTAAAATGTGTGAATTCCTCTGCCATGACAAAGGCATAGGCTGCAATAAATATGATTATACAAAAGATACCCGCTGGACTTGTAATCATGTCAAGACTTGTTGGTCCGCTAGAACCCTCAGCTGCCATTGCTAATTGAGGTAAGATTGAGGTTAATAGTATGGTTAAAAACGAAAGTGTTAGTTTAGACAAAAAATTCATAAATCCCCTTATTTTATTGCTTAAAAAAAAATCAATTATATATTCGTTAAAAGGTAATGACAAGTAAGAGTGCACAATTTAAAAAAAAAGCCATTTGCATATATTTTTTCAAAAATCAAATTCCTCAAGAATTTAAAAAAAAAACTTTTGATGAGTTTGCATCCTACTCAGTTTTAAAAAAAGATGACAGTATTCATCTTAATTTAGAGAAAATATCAAAACTAAACATTCTCCAAAAAAATTATAAGCTTTTATTGATTGGGCAAGCAATAAGCAAATATTGTAAATCTGGAGATTTTTTTATTGATTATTATGGATGTAAAGAAACTAATATAAAAAGTTTTCTCTTAGGGTGGAATTTAGCTAATTATAGTTTTAATAAGTTTCAGTCTAAAAAATTACAAAAAAAAATTCCCAAAATTTTTCATGAATCCAACAATGAAATAGATCTATTAACTGAATCCTACTTTTTCGTAAGAGATTTAATTAATACACCTGCAAATATTTTAGGTCCGAAAGAAATTTTTAATGAAGCAAAGAAATTTTTAAAAAAATTTACTTTGACTAACTATGTGGTTGGAAAGAAACTTGAAAAAAATTTTCCCCTTATATCTGCTGTTGGCCAAGGGGCTGATGTTTCAAAAAAGCCAATTTTTTGTGAATTTAAATTCAATAAAAAAAAATCAAAGAAAAAAGTATTTTTAATTGGGAAAGGTGTTTCCTTCGATACAGGAGGGTTAAACATAAAAACTGGTTCAGGAATGTCACTGATGAAAAAAGATATGGGTGGGGCTGCAAACTGTATTGGTCTAGCAAAGTTAATAAGCGATTTTAATCTCGATGTAGATCTGAGATTGTTGTTGTGTCTAGTCGAGAACTCTGTTTCAAAAAAATCAATAAGACCCTCAGATATTATTAAGAGTAGAAAAGGAAGTTTTGTTGAAATAGGTGATACTGATGCTGAAGGAAGATTGATTTTAGCAGATGCAATAAGTTATGCTTGTGAAAAAAATGCTAATCTAATAATTGACATGGCAACATTAACAGGAGCATCACGAGTGGCAATGGGTACGGAGGTTCCCAGTTTTTTTTGTAATGACGATTATTTAGCTATGAAATTGATCGATCTGTCACAAAAAACCGGTGATCCACTATGGCAGTTACCGTTATGGGAAAATTATTCGGGTCAACTTAACTCTGCACATGCGGATTTTAAAAATATAGGAAATAGTATGTTTGGGGGAGCAATTACAGCAGCATTATTTTTACAAAAATTTGTTAAAGATGTTCCGTGGATACACGTAGATCTTATGGCATGGACAAGAGCTAACAAATTTTGTTCTTACGAAGGGGGAGAGGCGATGGGTATGAGAGCACTTCTTGAACTTATCAAAAAAATTTAAAAATAAGCTGAACTAAGTAACTGTTTTGTGTAATCATTTTTAGGTTTTAAAAAAATTTTATTTTTTTCTTCAAATTCAATAATTTTGCCTGATTTCATAACCATTATTTTATCTGATAATGCCTTAACTATTTTTAAATCATGACTAATGAATATATAAGTTAGCTGTTTTTTTTCCTGAAGATTTAAAAGTAAATCAACTATCTGCGATTGTACGGTCATATCTAAAGCACTGGTTGGTTCGTCGAGAATAATTAGTTCCGGGTTTAAAATAAGAGCGCGAGCTATTGCAATTCTTTGGCGTTGTCCACCTGAAAACTCATGTGGGTATCGAGAGAGCATTGAAGAATCGAGACCAACATCATTGATTATTTTTTTTGTCAAAATTTCCATTTCTTTTTTTGATTTTTCTTTATAGTGTACCTCAAGCCCTTCGCTTACAATATCCTGAACAGTGAGGCGAGGACTAAGAGAAGCAAAAGGGTCTTGAAATATTATCTGAATATTTTTTCGGTAAGACCTAAAGTTTTTTTCATTAAGATTTGAAATATTTTTATTTTTAAAAAAGAAATTTCCCTCAGAGTCTATTAGTTTAAGTAAGGCTTGAGCAATGGAACTTTTTCCAGAACCACTTTCGCCAACAATTCCAAGAGTTTCACCTTTGGCGATCTCAAAGCTAAGATTTTTCACAGCCTGAAAAGTATCATTTTTATTTTTAAGGAAAAAACTATTCGTATTTTTATAATAAACACTAAGATTTTTTACAGATAGGATAATTTCATCATTCTTTTTTTTAGTTTTTTTTTCTCTAGGTTTAGAATTTATAAGCTTCTTAGTATAAATATGTTTTGGCTTACCAAAGATTTCCGAGGTCGTGTTTTGTTCAACAATCTTACCTTTTTTCATTACGCATACTCTATCAGCAATCTTTTTGACAATTCCAAGATCATGAGTAATTAGTAAGAGTGACATTTTATATTTTTTTCTTAATTTATCTAAGAGGTCTAATATTTGTTTTTGGATTGTTACATCAAGAGCAGTTGTTGGCTCGTCAGCAATTAGCAAATCAGGATTATTAGCTATTGCCATTGCAATCATAATTCTTTGTCTTTGTCCACCTGATAATTGATGTGGGAAGTGAGTGAGTCTTTGCTCAGGATTTTCTATACCAACTTCTTTAAGCAATTCTATACATTTTGATTTATTTGACTTCTGGTTTAGTACAAAGCACTCTGTAACTTGTTTTTCAATATTATGAAGAGGATTTAGAGAGGTCATAGGTTCTTGAAAAATCATTGAAACTTTTTTCCCTCGTATATTTTGTAAATTTAACTCATCTGAATTTAAGAGATTTTTTTTTTCATATGTAGCACTCCCGGAGATTTTAAGTTGCGAGTTTGATCTAATTAATCTCATTATTGCTAAAGCTGTAACTGATTTTCCAGATCCACTTTCACCGACAATAGCAAGACATTCACCTCGGTTAATTTTAAAACTGCTGTCTCTTACAGCATTAACCGTCTGATCATTAAACTCGAAGGTAATACTAAGATTTTTAATATCAAGTAACGATTTCATCTCAAATCACTTTTCTTGGGTCAAATGCATCTCTAACAGCTTCACCAATAAAAACCAGTAAACTTAGTTGAAGTGATAAAGTAATAAATGCAGAGAGACCAAGCCATGGT
>NZFP01000001.1 GCA_002689325.1 Rickettsiales bacterium | reverse complement strand
TCTATAAAATGACTGAATTTGAAATTAAACAATTACAAGATTACTTAAATCATAAATTTAAAACTGATAAATTTATTGCAAAACAAAGAAAGTCTATTGATGATTCCTGTGAAATATTTATTGATGATGAATTTATTGGTCTGGTTTATATTGAAGATGATGAGGGAGAAGTTTCTTACCAATTTCACATGACTATTCTAAAAGAAGACTTGCTAGATAGTTAACTTCATAATTTAGAACAGTTTTTTTTAATAAATGAGCTCTATTATCAACACAAAAAAAAAAATAGCTACAATCTAATGTTTAAAAATTTAATTAAAAATAAAAAAAAAAATTTATGTGAAAAGAAAATATTTTTCAATGTCTTATTATTTTTTTTACTTTCTTCTAATCCTTTGTTTTCACACCATAAAATTTATAGTCCAATAGTTGAGGAGGGAAGACAGTCTATAGAATGGCGAGGTCACTTTGATGTTGACGACAGAGTTGAAAAGAATAAAGCTCACCATCACGTCCTTGAAACAGAATATTCATGGACAAGTTTTTGGCAAAGTGAGTTAGAGTTTCACATTTCTGATAAGGAGAACACTCCTATGGATTGGGAAAAAACAGAGTTTCAAAATCAATTACAAATTTTTGATTATCAAAATTGGGCTGCCGCACTGTATTTTTCTTATAATGTTGTTTCAGAGTCTGATAAAGCTGATGAAGTAGAATATAAATACCTTAATCAATTTTATAATGACACTTTTGGATTTATTTCTAACTTCATTTTTGAAAAGGAAGTTGGTAGTACTGCTTCTGGTTCAACCACATTTTCTTTAAGTAATTATGTATACATTCGCGATATTGTTTTTGATCTAAGTTTTGGTGTTTTGGGTTTTAGCGAATTTGGTGAAATTTCAGATACCAATACTTTTGGTAATCAAGAACATCAATACGGTTTTCAATTTGAATATGAATTTGAGCTTTCAGACTCAGAAATTGAACTTGCATTAGGTTATTTGCATGGGCTAACAGATGCTTCGGCTAACCATGCAATATTATGGAACTTTGAGTTTGAGTTTAATTAGTAACTTAATTCTTTAAGTTTTTTCAGATAATTTTCCTCGCTTATCAAACCTCTTTCTCTCATTTTTTCCAATGATTTTAAACTGAGGTTATTATTCTTAGATTTTTGAACTGGATAGTACTGTTGAGGAGGGGGTGCTTGATTACTATATGGAGGTGGGTAGTAGGGATAGGCTCTTTGTTGGGGAAAAGGTTGTTGGTAAGGTGATGGCATTGTCCCGTACTGATATTGAGGATATCCATAAGGAATTGGTTGTCTTGGGTTCCTTAAAGATTGAAGTTCACTTCTGAGTTGTTGAACTTCATCTCTTAAGCCTTGTACTAGAATATTCGCACCAGTTGCAAATTTTTTCTGGTCAACAGTTAAATCATCCCTTGCTTGAAGCGCTCTACCTGTGAAAACTAACCAATCGGCTCTTCCTTTAGCTTCTTTAGGTCTAAAAACTCCAGAATTAGGTATTGTTGATAGAAGAAACTCACTTCTAACAGATTGATACCTTGAACCTGGTACATATGGGTTTTTTCTTAAATCAGGGTTGATTCCAGCAGATACCATTGGGTCAGTTTCAGAAATATTACCTTTTCTCATAATTGAGCCAAAAATAATATTCAATCCATTTTTATTATAAAAAACTCTGCCAGAGGTTACCCTATTATCAGATAGAGTTTTCTTTTTGTACCAACCCTCAACTGTGAATACGACATCTTGATTTGATTTTGCATCAGCCAATGCTTCACTTATGGATACTGAATAAGGGAGAATTTTATTTTTTTGAAATAATGTTTCTGATTTCGCGCCATATTTTGTAATTATAAGTTTTAGTGCCCCTTCAATTTTTAGAGGGTTTATTTTAACTGGATGAATATTTCTAATGCTTTCATTTTCAATATCTAATTGAACCCTTTGGTAACCATTTTTATAATAAAACTTATTTTCTTTAAATAGGTTATAAGAAGAACAGGAAGAAAGAATTACAAAAAGTAAAGCGAGTGAAATTTTTTTAAAATACATACGATCGAGAAGTTAACAAAAAAAAAGGGAGAGCTCAATACTCTCCCTAATTTTTATAAACACTTTTTCAAAAGTGTTATATAGATATTCTACCAGAAGAAGAAGGCACCAACGCCACCAAATGAATCTTCTTGGTCGGAGTCAGCAAGATACCAAGTTTTCTCAGTATAACCGCCTTCAGCTACTAATCTGAAGTTATCCGTTACGTTATGCCAAATCATACCAGAATGCATAGTCTGACAGTTCATAACACCACGTGTTTGAATATCATTACCAGTTCTTACTAGACAGTTACCACCATATGAGTAACCAGCAGAAGTACCTTGACCGAAGTCATACGTACCTTGCAGATATCCACCATATGAATTTCTTGCAGTACCAACGTCATCTAAAGCACCGGTAGCTGTAGTACCTGTCGCATGTTGTCCTCTAATACCCATAGCAGTGCCATAGAAACCAGATGCAACAATTGCAAAGCCTTGATAGCTTAACTTAGTACCAAAACCAACACCTGCAGAGTCTACATCAGTGTCTCTGTCATGTGTTTCGTTAGCAGTACCGTCTGCATCAGTTATTGCAGTTCTAGAAGAGGCTTCATTTTCGTTTCTCTCAGTATTCTGATAAGAACCATCCACCCAAAGGTTAACACCTAAATCACCAATGCCACCAGCATAACTAATTTGGGCTTCAACTCTTGGAGATGATTTATCAGTAGCACTAAATGCAGCTGTGTCAGCAACTATGTCATCTGGATCAAAAACACCAATTTTTGCACCAAAGTTACCAGCTAAAGCATCCATTCCTGGAAGTGTCCAAGATATTTGAGGTTTGAAATCTGTGTATAAGTAACCTAGACCAATCCTACCTAAAGTAGTATTTGAGTTACCAGCAGATGCCGCAGCACCAACACCAAATAATAGCATATCATTTAAGATCGCATTACTTTGGTGAATACCAAGACTTCTACCAACTAATACAGTACCAAAGCTACCAGCTACAGAACCACTAGTTTCACGAATGTTGATTTGACCATTTCCAAGAGAGTTTTCACCACCGTTCATGTGAGTGTATAAACCCAATCTAGCAGAAACGTCTAAACCGTTAGAAGTAGGAGCTTTTAAAGTCATACCCCATACATTCGGTAAAAGACCAGTGACAATACTAGTGTCATCGTTACCGCCAGCAACTCCACCGTAGGTATCGAAAGTTTGGTTTCCAGCACCACCACTACTGTCAGGAACGTTAGAAACACTGTTCTTCATTATGAAAGCGTTTGCAGCACCGTCAAAAGATACTTCCCATCCTTCTTGACTCATCAATAAGATTTTTGAGTCAACGGAAGTAGAAGCAAGAGCCATTACAGCAGGAACAGCAGCAATAGCAATTTTTCTTTTAATGTTCATATTATTTCCTTCCTTATAAATTAATAATATTTTTCTATATTAAATCATTATTACCTTAATTGAAGATATTTGTTTATGATGAGCAAAAAAAACAGTTTTTGTTGTTTTTTTACAACAATCTTAAATATACCTGAATTTTATTTTAAAATAAAATTGACTGAAATTTTAAATTTGACCAATTTTTGCTTGTCTAAGATTTGTTCTGGAGGTTTTGGGAAAACATATTTTTTAAAAATTGTTTCAGTAGTTTTATAAAGTCTTTTTGGTTTTTTTTTATCAAAATCTATATTACGTAAATGTCCATCTTTGCTGAGTGTGATTGTTGCTATTATTGTTCCTTGCTCTCTTCTTTTTATAGATTGCCTTGGGTAAGACTTTGCAGCTATTAAGTTAATTTCCTCAGATATTTTTCCGAGGTAAACACTTAATTGTTTATTAAGTAAGTCTGCTTTAATTTTAGAGGTAATTACTTGTTGAGGTTTTTGAGCTTGCTGATTATTTTGGGGAAAATCCTGAATTTCAAATTTTTTAGGTTTTATTTCTTCTGTTTTAGGTTTTTCTTCTGTCTTAGGTTTTTCTTCTGTCTTAGGTTTTTCCAAGGAAATTATTTTTTCTTTCTTTTTTGGTGATTTTTTTTCAATTATTTTTTTCTCTTTTATTTTTGGTTTTTTTTCAATTATTTTTTCCTCTTTTTTTTGAGGTGGAGGAGGGGGGACTAATTTTTGTTCAACTTTAAATTCCTTAAATAAATTAAGATCCATGACAATTATTTCCTCATCCTTTTTCTTGTAGGTTTCAAAAAACTGAATGAAAATTAAGTGACAAGTTATAGAGAAAAAAGCTGATAACGTAAGAAAATTAGTTCGAAGCATTTTTTTCGGTAACATTAATAAGTATTTTTTCAAATCCTGCTGATCTAAGGGTTTTGAAAATTTCGTTTGTTTTTTTTATTTTTATGTTTTTATCTATATTAAGAATTAATATTTTAAAATTATCGGTTTTTAATTTGTTCAAATCGTCATTTTCAATTATTTTATTATTTACTTTTAATATTCCATTTTCATTAACCTGAATGGTTTGCTTATTAGAAAAATTATCCTTCTTTATTCCTTGATTCGATTCAGGGATTAAAATACTTGGGTCTTCTTTCTTTTGAATAATACCTGTAAGTAAAAAGAAAATGAGAAGTAAAAAAACTAGATTAATCATTGGTATCAGATTAATTGAGTCACTTAAATTAACTTCTTTTTTAAGTTTAAATTTTTGGATCATCTGCAAAACTTACATTTTTAATTTCATTTTTTTTAAGAATATCCAGAATAAAAATTAACTTTTGAAGGTTAGAGTTTTTATCATTTAGAATTATGATATTTTTAAAATTTTTTGAATTCCAGTAACTCAGCACTTTTTCTTCAACATTACTGTTTTCTATAGAATCTTCATTAATTACAAAAGAATTATTTTTTATGTAAATCAATAAATTCTCTTGGCTATCGTTAAATATTTCAATATTTTGTTTGAGTTTAAAACTAATTTCTTTTTTTTCAGAAAAGTTAGTTGCCAACATAAAAAAAACAAGCATTAAAAAAATAATATCAATTAAAGGAATTATATTAATTTTAATATTTTTTTTTTGAATATTAATCATTTAACTTTAATTTTATTCCTAATTAGTCTTGTTGATTAGTTTAGTTAAAAAAACACTCAACGATTGAGTAGAGTTAGTTAATTTTTTGTCAAAAAAATAATGAGATATCAAAGCTGGAATAGCAACTATCAATCCCATGGCAGTCGTCAGTAGAGCAGTCCAAATACCTCCTGCTAAGATGGATGGATCTACTAAACTTCCTCCTAATTCTAACTCATTGAAAGAGTCGATCATTCCAATAACAGTACCTAACAAACCTATAAGTGGGCTAACTTGGGCAATAATTTCAAGAGAAGGCAGAAATCTTTGAGATTTTAAATATTTTTTGTGAATAAGGGTTTCTATTTCCTGATCTTTCCAGGCTTTTGAAGAGTTTGACCTAACGATATTCAATGTTTCAATTAAAAAACTTTTTCTTTCTGAATTGGGTTTCAAATCTACTAATTGCATAAAATCATCTAGATTGCGACTTTTCAACAAATCTTCTTCAAAACTTTCTAAATCAAAATCATTAAAAAAATTAAGTTCTAAAAATTTGTAGGTAATTAGTGTAAGTCCTATTGCTGACAAAATTAATAGAATTGAAAAAATAATTCCACCTTTTTCAATATAATCGTAAAAATTTTCCATTTTCTTTTAATCCTTAACTTTAGATCAAGCCTTCAAGCAATTGTGGATATTTACTTTTAAGTTTTTTATATTCGCTGTCAATCAATTTGTTGTCCAGCGTTAGAGGTTTTCTGATTGATTTCACTTTGTAATCAAAAACAACTGTACCCGGTTTTTTTGAAAAGAAAAGTATTCTATCTCCTAAAAGTATAGCTTCTTTTAGCATATGTGTTATGAAGATTACTGTAATTGGGTTTTTTTTTCTATAACTCACTAAAACATCGTATAAACTTTCTGCAGTAGGTTGATCTAGTGAGACAAAGGGTTCATCCATAAGTAAAACTTTTGGGTTGTTAATCAAAGCCCTTGCTAAAGAAACTTTTCGTCTCATACCTCCAGAAATGGTTTTAGGATAAAAATTCAAAAAATCTTTGAGTCCAAAACTTTCCAATAAAAAAAGAATTTTATCAGAATTAAAATTTGGTGAGTTAGTGTCACAAACAAGTTCAACATTTTCTTTTACCGTGAGCCAAGGAAGTAACCTGGAAGTTTGAAAAACATAACCAAAATTGTTAATTTCTGAATTTTCCTTACTCTTGGCTTGAATTACCTGATTTTCAGGGTCAATTAGCCCTCCAATAATATTCATCAATGTTGTTTTTCCGCAACCAGATGGACCGACAATACATGCAAATTCGTTGGACTTTATTTTTATATCAATGTTTTCTAAAACAGTTGTTTTATTTTTGTCATGTTTATTATAAAAGAATTTTTCTTTAATTTTAATCTTAAAGCTCACGCTATCATCTCCAAACTGAAATTTTTTTTTCAAATGGCCTAACTAATGTAAATTCAATAACTATTATCAAAAAAACAAAAGCTAAAGTATATGCAAGTATTCCAGATATATCAAAAAATTGAAAAAAGCCGTATAATTTAAAACCGACTCCATTACTTCTACCTAACAACTCAACCACTAAAACTATTTTCCATATGAGTGATAATCCAGATCTAGCTGATGATAATAGGTAGGGATAAAGTTGCGGGAAGATGACTTTAAAAAAAAATTTTTTATTATTAATTTTATAAAACTTTGCAACTTCAACGTAATCATTTTCTATGGACCTGGCACCCTCTCTCATTATTACAGCTACCATTGGAATTTTGTTTAAAGAAACTGCAAGAATTGCCGCAACTTCATTTAAACCAAACCATACATAACAAAGTATTATAATCACAAGGGCTGGGACATTTAGTCCTAGAACTAACCAATCGTCCAGAAATGTATTTAATTTTTCATTTCTTCCCATGTAAATACCAAAGAAGGTTCCTATAAACATTGCTATAATAAAAGCTATAAAAACTCTTTTGAGTGTTATGAAAGTATGGAAAAATAAATCTTTTGATTTCGCTTCCTCAATAATTTTTGAAAGAACTTCTTCTGGAGAAGGGAGTAATTCAATATTTATGAAAAGGCTTGAGATTTTCCAAATTAAAAAGAACAGAGCAACTGAAGCAATTCTTAAAATTGCGCTTGATCTGTTAGATTCCACAATTAGTTACTCCAAAAAGTTCCCGGAGATAATTCTTTGGCGTTTCCAACAAGTTCTTTCCCCCCAATTTTGGAAAGGATAGAATAAAGTCTTTTTGCACCTTCAATTTGTGACTTTGTGAACTTCTTTTTTGGAATTCCTTCTCTATAAATTTCCCGAAGATTAATAAAAAGCAAATCATCCTCTGCCATCATATTTGGTCTTATCTTTTCCCATATCTGATCTGAATCAAGCATGATTTTTTTTGCTTCTTCTGATGCCTTTAAGAAATTTTCAAGGTCAATATTGTTTTTTTCCCCCCATGCATCTCTAAAAACCCATCCAATTACTGGTATTCCATTCGGAATACCTAGCTCATTTAATATTTCATTGATATTAATTACTTTTTTAAAATTATTGTCGGTTAGAAGTTTTGCTTGATATGGCCAATAAGTTAGAATTGCATCAAAATTTTCTTGTTCCATTTTTTTATTTAACAAGGGTGGGGCGCCAAAAATTGGTCTACTTAAATTAATTAAATCTGTGCCGTATTTTTTTTTATAATAAGCTCTAAAGATCAACCAACCTTTGTCAACCTGTCCACCAGCAACGCCTATTTTTTTATTTTTAAGGTCTAAATCATTTTGAATGTTAGATTTTTTTGAAGCAATCAAACCACCAGCCGCCATAGAATGTGGAATGAAAGAAAAAAACCTGCTTTCATTTCTTTGCCTAGAAACCCAAAACCAATCAGTTACAATAAGATCAACTGCACCTCCCTGCAAGGCAACAGCAGCAGCATTTTTGCTTGCTAATTCAACAATTTCAAGTTCGAAAGAATTTTTTTTGTCAAGACCTAGGTCTTTGATTAGTTTCAATTCCCAATTGACACTACCGTATTGCAAAGAGCCAATTCTTATTTTATTTGCTAGAGAGCTGGTTGAACTAAAGCAGAATAAAAATAATGTGACTAGTAAAGTTTTAAAAAAGTCAATTTTCATAAATTTGAAATAATATTAATTTACAATAAAATTGTTATCAAATGTTTTCGAATAAATATATAATATTTTTTTTTCGCAATAGCTATGATAAAAAAGATAAAATTGATTAATCTTATGGGTCTTAAATGCCCTTTACCAGTCTTAAAGATTGCAAAAAAAATTAAAGAGATCAAAAAAGGCGATATTATTGAGGTTAAAGTTGATGACCCCAAAGCAGAAAGTGATATTAATGAACTTACAAAACAAATTAAAATTAAAATAATAAAAAAAATTAAACATAATAATTTTATGTTATTTGAGATAGAAAAAAACTAACTAAATTTATGGATTTATTAAATAAAGATATCACAAATCTCTCCTTTGAGGAAGCCTTTGAACGTTTGAATAAAGTTGTTGAGTTAATTGAAGGGGGAGATGTTAGTTTAGATGAATCAATTAAGTATTACGAAATTGGAGTTCTTCTCAAAAACCATTGTGAGGAAAAATTAAAAAATGCTGAGACAAAAATTAAAAAGGTTGTTGATAATAAAATAAAAAATATTGATGAATAAAAAATTCGGAAATATAGAAAAAATTTCAAAGAGTTTTTCAACAAATTTTGAAAAAAAGCTTCTGAGCTTTCTACCTAACACTTCTTTTTTTTCTGATAAGCTTGACAAGGCAATGAGATATGTTGTGAAGGTTGGTGGAAAAAGACTTAGACCCTTGATTTTGAGTGAAATTTCTTCGATTCTAGGTGTTAAAAAAGAAAATTCAGACAGAGTTGCTGCAAGTATAGAGTTTATACATTGCTATTCTTTAGTTCATGATGATCTTCCTGCTATGGATAATGATGATTTAAGAAGAGGACATCCAACTTGTCACGTTAAATTTGATGAAGCTACAGCAATTTTAGTTGGTGATGCTTTTCAAGCATTAGCATTTGAAATAATTTCTCACAAGAAAACACATAAAAACTCTGAAGTAAGATGTAGTTTAATTACTGAGCTGGCTAAATCATCTGGTGCTGAGGGGATGGTTGGTGGACAAATGTTAGACTTAGAGGCTGAAAAGAAAACGTTAAGTCTAGAAAAAATTTTTCAATTACAGAGATTAAAAACAGGAGAATTATTTAGATTTTCTTGTATAGCTCCTTGTATTTTAGCCGAAAAAAATAATGAGCTAAAAGTTTTTGAAAATTTTTCATCTAAACTTGGTTTAGCATTTCAAATTAAAGATGATTTACTTGATGTAGAGGGAAATATAACTGATGTGGGAAAAAAAACAGGAAAAGACTCTAAACAAGGAAAGGAAACTCTGGTCTCTCTTCTTGGAAAAGAAAATGCAAAAAAAAAATCCAATGATTTAATAGAAGAATCTCTAAAAATAATAGAACCATTTGGAGAAAAAGCAAAAAATTTGATTGATCTAGCAAACTTTATAGTATCTCGAAATAATTAATAATGTTTAATTCAAATATTGTTTCAAAAAAATTTAACAATAAGAGATTAGACTTATTGTTAGTTGAGATGGGCATTGTTAAGTCTAGACAAAGAGCTATTTCATTAATTATGAGTGGTAATGTATACATAACCGGTGAAAGAGTTGATAAACCAGGAAAATTAATAAGGAATAAACAAATAATTCGAATTAAAAAGAATGATAACCCATGGGTTTCAAGAGGAGGCTTGAAGTTATCAGAAGCAATCAATAATTTTAAAATTAATGTAAAAAATAAAGTTTGTGCTGACATAGGTTGTTCTACAGGGGGATTCAGTGATGTTCTTTTGAAGAATGGTGCCAAAAAAATTTTTGCAATTGATGTAGGATATGGTCAGTTTGATTGGAGACTAAGAAATTCAAAAAAAATTATTTTGTTAGAAAGAACAAATGCTAGATATGTTAATTCAGAAGTTATTTCAGAGTTGGTTGATTTAGTAGTTTGTGACGTCAGTTTTATCTCTTTAAAAAAAGTAATTCTTCCTTTTAAAAAATTATTAAAAAAAAAATATGAAATGATAGTACTTATTAAACCGCAATTTGAAGCTTCTAAAAAGTTAGTTGGGAAAAAGGGAATAATTAGAGATGAAAAGATCCATAGTAATATTTGTGAAAATATAAATTGTTGGTTTGCTGAAAATTTTTTTCCAGATTTTGCAGAGATAATTAACAGTCCTGTTTTGGGTCAAAAAGGTAATAAAGAATTTCTAATTTATGTAAAAAAAAACTAATTATTAATCTTATTAATTAGAAATAAGTCAGCAAGTACAATTGCAACCATTGCTTCTCCAATTGGAACTGCCCTGATACCAACGCATGGGTCATGTCTGCCTATTGTTCTGATATCGGTATTCTTTCCATCGACATCTATAGTTTTTTTTTGTTTTAATATTGAACTTGTTGGTTTGACAGCAAATTTAATTATAATATCTTGTCCTGATGTAATCCCGCCCAGTGATCCACCTGAGTTATTAGATTTAAAAGAAATTTTATTTTTCAAAATGCGAATTTCATCAGCATTTTCCTCACCACTAAGTTCTGCTGATTTAAATCCTGAACCTATTTCAAACCCCTTAACAGCTGGAATACTCATTATGCCCTTAGCTAGAAGGGCCTCAACTTTGTCAAACACAGGTTCACCAAGCCCAATGGGAACTCCGGATACATTTATCTGTATAATTGCGCCTATTGATGAACCATCTTTCCTTATTTTTTTTAAGTAATTTTTCCATTTTGGGACAGTTAATTTGTCAGGACAAAAAAAGTCGTTATTTTCTATTTCATTCCAATTCCATCTTTTTTTATCAATTTTTTTTTTCCTATTTGAATTAACGCACCCTTAATCTTTACCTTACTTCCTAGAATTTTTTGTGCAATTGCACCAGCTGCAACTCTCATCGCGGTCTCCCTAGCTGATGCTCTTCCTCCTCCTCTGTAATCTCTAATTCCATATTTTTTGAAATAAGTAAAATCAGCATGACCTGGTCTAAATTTTTTTTTAATTTCTTCATAATCCTTTGATCTTGTGTCTTCATTATAAATTATTAGAGAAATTGGAGTTCCAGTTGTGATACCATCAAATACTCCAGATAGAATTTTAACTTTATCACCCTCTTTTCTTTGAGTTGTATACTTAGATTGTCCTGGTTTCCTTTTTTCAAGAAATTTCTGAATAAACTTTTCAGTTATTTTTATTTTTGAAGGGACACCCTCTATAATACATCCTAAAGCTTCACCATGACTTTCACCCCAGGTTGAAATTTTAAACAGTTTTCCAATGTTACTCCCAGTCATTTTATTCTACAGAAATGTCTGGTGCATCGACAGCTTTCATTCCAACAATATGATATCCGCAATCGACATGAACGACTTCACCTGTAACTCCAGATGATAAGTCTGAAAGAAGATATGATGCGTTTTTCCCAACTTCTTGAATTGTTGTACTTCTTCTTAAAGGTGAATTGTACTCATTCCACTTTAAAATATATCTAAAATCTGAGATTCCAGAAGCAGCTAATGTTTTAATCGGACCAGCTGAAATAGCATTAACCCTTATGTTGTCTCTACCAAGATCTTCAGCTATATACTTTACACTTGTCTCAAGAGCAGATTTGGCTATACCCATAACATTATAATGAGGCATCACCCTCTCAGCACCTAGATAAGATAGTGTAAGAATTTGTCCACCTTTATTCATAAGCTTCCTTGCCCTTTGGCAAATAGCCGTGAATGAATAACAAGAAACATTTAAAGTATTAATAAAGTTTTCTCTGGTAGTCTCAATGTATCCACCCTTTAATTCGTTTTTATCAGAAAAAGCAATTGAATGAACTAAAAAATCAACAGACGACCATTCTTTAGAAATTTCAGAGAAGAACAAGTCGATGCTTTTGTCATCTTTAACATCACATTCAAAAACCATTTCCGAGTTGCATGTTTTTGCTAAAGGAACTACTCTTTTTTTTGTGGAATCATTTACATACGAGAATGCAAGAGAGGCACCCAATTGATTAAGCTGATCCGCTATTCCCCATGCTATCGACTTGTCATTAGCAATGCCAAGTATAATACCTTTTTTACCCTTTAAATTAATAATTGATGACATAACACTTAATAATTATATTTAATTTAACTTATAATACATTTCACTGTAAAAATAAATAATGAATCCTTTTAATAAATTTAACAGATGGTTTAATCTAGCAAATAAAAGCTTTGAATTTGATCCAACGGCTTTTGCCTTATCTACTAGTTTAAATAATAAACCAGATGTACGAATGGTTTTGTTAAAAAAAATTTTACCAGATGGTTTTGTTTTTTTTACTAATATAAAAAGTAATAAAGGTAAACAATTTATAAAAAACAACAATCTTGCAATGTGCTTTTATTGGGAAAGTTTAAAAAAACAAATAAGAATTTCTGGTAAAGGTTCTATAATAAGTGATAAAGAGTCTGACCTATATTTTTCCTCAAGACCAAGAAAAAGCCAACTTGGGGCTTGGGCATCAAAACAGTCAAATGAAATTCAAAGTAGAAAAATTTTGATAAATAGATTTAAAGAATATGAAAAGAAGTTTGAAAAAAAAAAGGTTTCAAGACCACCATACTGGGTTGGCATAAAAATAGCTCCTACATGCTTTGAATTTTGGCAGGGTAATCAGTTTAGGTTACATGATAGAGAAGTATATAATTTAAAACAAAAAGTATGGCAGAAAAAAATTTTGTCGCCTTAAATTTCAAGCTGCATATTTTATCCTCAAATTTTCAAAAACTATTTTGAGTGCTTTTACCAGATCTTTTATCATACTTTGACTATGATTTGGAGAACATGTTATCCTTAATCTTTCTGTTCCTTTTGGGACTGTTGGATGATTAATTGGCTGTACATATATTCTAAAATCATCAAGTAAAATTTGACTAGCTTTTTTGCAAAGTTTAGGGTCTCCAATCAAAACTGGGATTATGTGACTATTATTATCTAAGAATGGAATATTGTTTTTTTTTAACTGGTTTTTTAATTTTTTAACAACATCAAACATTAATTTTCTTTCTTCTTCAGAAAACTTTAAATGCCTGATAGAAGCATATGCTCCTGCCGCTATACATGGAGGTAAAGATGTTGTAAAAATAAAACCGGATGCAAAACTCCTTATAAAGTCTACAAGTTCTTTGCGACCTGTAATGTATCCCCCAATAACACCGAATGATTTTGCAAGTGTTCCTTGAATAATATCTATTTGATCCATAACCCCTAGTTTGTCTGCTACACCAGCTCCACGATTTCCATAAATTCCTACAGCATGAACTTCATCTAAAAAAGTTAAAGCGTTGTATTTTTTAGCTAATTTGCATATTTCCCTTATTGGAGAAAAATCACCATCCATTGAATATACAGATTCAAATATTATTACCTTAGTTTGATTTTTGTTTGCAACTTGAAGTTTTTTTTCAAGATCAAATAAATCATTATGTTTAAAAATTAATTTTTTTGCACCAGAGTTTTTAATTCCTTGGATCATTGAGGCATGATTTTTTTCGTCAGAAATGAATACACAGTCTGGAAGTTTTTTGCCGAGTGTTGATAGTGTAGCTTGATTAGCAAGGTACCCAGAATTAAAAAGTAATGCAGATTCTTTCTGATGAAGATAACACAGCTCTCTTTCCAATAAAACATGATAGTGGTTAGTTCCCGAAATATTTCTCGTGCCTCCTGACCCTGCACCAACTTTTTTAAGTGCGTTAATCATACTATCAATAACTATATTCTTTTGACTCATGCCAAGATAATCGTTGCTACACCATACCGTAACCTCGGATACATTATTTTCTTTGTAATTAAGTGCTTGAGGAAAATTTCCAGCAATTTTTTCTAGATCAGCAAAAACTCTATAGTTTCCTTCATCTTTAAGTTTATCAAGTTCTTGTTTAAAAAATTGGTTATAATTCATTTTTTTTTAAAATTAATTGCTACTGAGTTAATACAATATCTTTTGAGGCTGGGTTTTGGACCATCATCAAATACGTGACCAAGATGAGAATCACAATTTTTACATCTAACTTCAGTCCTAATCATACCATAAGAATTATCCTGGATATAGGATAATGAGTTTGAATCTAGAGTCTCTGAGAAACTGGGCCAACCAGAATTTGATTTAAATTTTTTATCAGAATCGAATAAATCTTTTTCACAACAAATACATTGATAAGTACCTTTCTCAAAAAAATTAAAATATTTTCCTGTAAAAGGTCCTTCTGTTTTAGAATTTTGAGTAACTTCAAAAGCAATCTTACTCAGTCTTTTCTGTAAATTAGTTTTATTTATAGTCATAATCAAATACTCTAGCTATATAATAAATAAGTAAATTTTTTAAATAAAAAAATAATAATATTTTCTTATGATTGCAATCATTGGTTCTGGAATTATCGGTTTGTTTACAGCTCATAAACTTCTTATGCAGGGAAAAAAAGTAAAAATATTTGAATATAAAAATAACGAAGGAAATTCCACAGACGCTTCTGTTGGAATGTTAGCGCCTTTGATAGAGGCAAAACCATATGAAAGAGAATTATTCAAACTAATGATAGAATCAAAAAAAATCTGGGATAATTTTTTAAGAGATAAGAAATTTACATTTAAAACTGGTTTAAAAAAAAACTCATCACTTCTTATTGCAACTAATAGCGATGAAGAAGAATCAATTTTTTTTAAAAAAAAATTTATAGAAAAATTAGGTTTTTATCCAAAGATATTAAATTCTGAACAAACTAAAAGGATTGAACCTAATTTAAACTCTAATATTAAATGTTCTCTTTTTCTAGAGGATAATAACCAAACTAACCCAGAACTATTAAAATCTTATTTGAAAAGAAAAATAACAAAAATGGGTGGAGAGGTTTTCGTTTACGATCAAATTAGCGACATCTCACTTACATCTAATAAATTAATTTTTAAAAAAAAAAAAATTGATTTTGAAAAAATTGTTATTGCTTGCGGAGCCTGGAGTAACGATTTTTTAAAAAATAAAATTGGAATTGAATTTCCTATGAGACCAATAAAAGGTGTTTCAATGATATTTGAAGCTAAAAAAAAATTATTTAAAAATAATATTTGGTTTAAAAAGATTTATCTTGCACCCAGAAAAAATAATCAATTCGCAATTGGTGCTACTGAAGACGAAAAAGGTTTTGAAAAATTTGTTACACTTGATGAAATTTTTTATTTAAGCACAAGCATATGGGAATATCTTCCTCAAATTGAAAATTTTAGATTTATAAAAAGTATCTCAGGTTTGAGGTCTCTTCTTAATGATGGAAACCCAGTAATTGGTAGTTTAAAAAAAAATAAAAAAGTAATTTGTGCTTTTGGTCATTTTAGACATGGAATATTGTTAGCACCTATTACTGCTGAAATTGTGAGCAATTATGTTTTTGGCAAAAAAATTAATGGTAATTTTTTTTCTCCAAATAGATTTAATTTATGAGAATTTAGTTTATTTTAATATTATAGATAATGAGTAAAAAAAATTGTTTAGTTAATGGAGCTCCTTTTACACTAGAGAATTGTAGTATCCACCTAGAAGAATTAATTAAAGTTGCTGTTGGTGAAAAAAAGCAGCCTTCTTTGGCAGTAGCAGTTAATAATCAATTAGTTCAAAAAACAAAGTGGAAAAAAAAAATTATTAAAGAAGGTGATATAATTGAAATTGTCTACCCTTTTTTTGGAGGATGATTTAATTATGCCTAATAAAAAAGATGAACTAATTATTGATGGAAAAAAGTTTGAATCACGACTCATTATGGGAACATCGCTTTACCCAAACCTTGAAGTTTTAAACAAATCACTAGAAGTATCTGGTACAGAAATTATTACAGTTTCAATAAGGCGATTTAATCAAGAAGGAGAAAAGTTTTTTCTAAAATCATTAAAAAATAAATATACTTTTTTACCAAATACAGCTGGATGTTATACAAAAAAAGAGGCTCTCTTAACAGCAGAACTTGCGAGAGAATCCCTAAAAACGGATTGGATAAAATTGGAGTTAATAAGTGAGAATGAAATGCTTTTGCCTGATCCACTGGAGTTATTTGCTACCTGTGAAGAATTGGTTAAAAAAAAATTTAAAATATTTGCATATTGTTCTGATGATCCAATTTTGTGTAAAAGATTAGAAGATTTAGGCTGTGTAGCTGTTATGCCTTTAATTTCACCGATTGGCTCTGGTCTTGGAATTAGAAATGAACATAATCTTGAGATTATAAGAAGTATATGCAAAGGAGTAATTATTGTAGATGCAGGTATTGGTACTCCAAGCCATGCATGTAAAGTGATGGAATTAGGCTTTGATGGAGTTTTATTAAATTCATCAGTTGCAAGATCTTTTGATCCAATTCAAATGGCTAATGCAATGAATCTAGCAACAAAAAGCGGAAGATTAAGTTATCAATCAGGACCAATTGAAAAAACAAAAAAAGCAGTTAGAAGCACCCCATTTAGAGGAAAGATTTCAAATTTTTAACTCCCATAGTACTTAAAAAATCAACAATTAATTTGATTTTTTTTTTGGGAAAAACTTTCTTTGATATTAAAATTTTTAATACATCCTCCCATTTAGCTAATGAAATTATTTTTATTTTTTTCCCTTTGTATTCCAAGAAATCACTGTTAATTCCATAATTAAAAATTACAAAAATAGCTTTAATTCTTCCACCAACTTTATCTACAGCGTCAATAAAATTATATTTACTTTTTCCATCTGTAATTAAATCTTCAGCTATTAAAACGTTATCTTTTACTTTAATATTTCCTTCTATTTGTGATTTTTTTCCAAATTTTTTTCTTTCTTTTCTAATATATGACAAAGGCAATTTCAATTTTTGAGCTAACAATGAAGCATAAGGGATTCCAGCTGACTCACCTCCAGCAATGTTTGTAAGTGAATTAAGTGTTTTATCTGACTTAATTTTTTTTAAAGCCAAATTAATTAACTTTTCACGTTCAGCTGTGTATGAAATAATTTTCCTACAATCACAATATAAAATGCTTTTTCTTCCAGAAGTAAGTTGGAACTTTTTTTTAAAACTAAATTCAATGCATTTTTTTTTAAGGAGAATATTTGCTGTTTCTCTTGATATTTTTTTTTCAATATTTGTCATAGAGAATTTTAAGATAATTATATAGAATAATTTATAAAAACTGAAAATAATTTTTTTATGCTCACCAATATAATGCCATTTCTTTTGGAATGGATTACAGTCAACACGCATTACGATGCAGGTATGTTTAATTTTGAAGTTATTGAGCTTTCAGAAAGTGAACTTCAAATTTTAGCATGTGGGGGGAAATGTCCAGTTATTGCTTTTTTTAGGCCAGAGATGGGGATATTAATCTCAAAATTGAATTTTGAAGATGTGTGTAATCAGTCAATCTTACTTCATGAGATTATACATGCATTACAGTATTTAAATGAATCAAAATTAGTAGACGCATTTAGGGAAAAAGAAGCTTATCACATTCAAAATAAATTTCTTATGGAAATTTCAATAAAAGAAGAATTAATTGATCCCTTGAATTTAAAAAAATGTAGATCAATACAATTAAATGCATTAGGGTAGTATTTATGTCTGAATATAAAACAGATCTAGAAATAGCTAGAGAGGCTAACAAAAAACCAATAATTGACTTGGCTAAAGAAAAATTTTTAATTGGTGATCAGGATTTAATCCCTTACGGTCATTACAAAGCAAAAATTAGTTCTAATTTTTTAGAAAAAGTTGAAAAAGAAAAAGATGGAAAATTGATTCTTGTAACAGCAATGACTCCAACTACAGCTGGTGAGGGTAAAACAACAACATCTGTAGGATTGAATGACGGCCTAAATTATATTGGAAAGAAATCAATGGTTGCCTTAAGAGAACCAAGTCTAGGACCTTGTTTTGGTATGAAAGGTGGTGCCGCTGGAGGAGGGCATGCTCAAGTTGTTCCAATGGAGGATATAAACCTTCATTTCACTGGCGATTTTCATGCCATAACCTCTGCTCATATGCTTTTATCTGCGATGGTAGATAATCACGTTTATTGGAATCTTGAACCAAAAATAGACCCGAGAAGAATAACATGGAGAAGAGTAGTAGATATGAACGATAGAGCTCTTCGATCAATTGTTAATTCCCTTGGAGGAGTTCCAAATGGTTACCCTAGAGAAGATGGCTTTGACATAACTGTTGCTTCTGAAATAATGGCTATTTTGTGTCTATCAAAAAATTTTGAAGATTTAACCAATAGACTCGGTAAAATTATTATTGGTTATACTAGAGATCTTGAACCAGTTTATTGCAAGGATATAAAAGCTGATGGCGCAATGTCCGTACTTTTAAAAGATGCACTTCAACCTAATTTAGTTCAAACCCTAGAAAACAACCCGGCATTCATCCATGGAGGACCTTTTGCTAATATTGCCCATGGCTGTAATACAGTAATAGCAACTAAAACTGCACTTAAGCTAGCCGATTATGTTGTTACAGAAGCTGGGTTTGGAGCAGATTTAGGTGCTGAGAAATTTTTAAATATTAAATGCAGAAAAGCTGGTTTGTCTCCATCTTGTGCTGTTGTTGTGGCCACAGTTCGCGCTTTAAAACTTCATGGTAATGCTGATCCAAAGAATCTTGGTGAGGAAAATCTATCAGCATTAGAATCAGGTTTGCCTAATTTATTAAGACATTTAGAAAATTTAAATAAATTTGGGTTATCTTCAGTTGTTGCATTAAACAGATTCCCTACAGATTCTGAAAAAGAAATAGAAAAAGTTCAAAAAGTCTGCAGTGAAAATGGAGTAAATGCAATTCTTGCAGAACATTGGGCAGATGGAGGAAAAGGTGCTTCAAAATTAGCCGAAACAGTTATTGAAAATATTGAGAATGAAAATTCATCTATTGAATTTTTGTATGAAGACAATGAAAAGCCTGAAGAGAAAATAAAAAAAGTTGCTGTTGAGATTTACAGAGCAGCAGATGTTTCATTCTCAGCTCAGGCTAAGAAAAAACTAAAAGAAATATCTGATCTTGGTTATGATAACTTTCCAGTTTGTATGGCTAAGACTCAATATAGCTTTAGCACAGATCCATCAAATAAATGTGCACCTGAAGGACACAGCATTGAAATTAGAGAAATAAGGCTTTCAGCAGGAGCGGAATTTATAGTTGCTATCGCGGGTGACATAATGACTATGCCAGGTCTTCCTAAGAAGCCTGCAGCCTACGAGGTTTGTATAGGTAATGATGGCAATATTAAAGGTTTATTCTAGAAGAGATTCATATAACTCACTAAATTTTTTACTCACAAGTTTATTTTCAAAATTTTTCACAACATGATCCCTTCCATTTTTACCAAATTTGTCAATCAGCCTCTGGTTAAAAATTAATTTTTCAATAGCCTCAGCTAATGATGTTGAATCTTTAGGTTTAACAAGATAACCATTAAATTTATCTATACAAATTTCTTTGCAACCAGGAACATTTGTTGAAATTATGGGTAGTTCACAACTTGCTGCCTCTATTAGACTTCTTGGAAGACCTTCTCTATATGATGGTAAAATTGCTATTCTAGCTTTTTGCAAATAAGGTAGAACGTTCAATACTCTTGGCTTCCAAATGATGATATTATTATCATTCCATTCATTCAATTTTTTGAGACTTATAGATGAAAAATTTTTTGGGTCGGGGTTTCCAAGTATAAGGGTTCGTAGAATAATTTTTTTTTTTTGAAGTTTTTTAAGTGCATTAATTATTTCAAATATTCCCTTATCTTTTAAAATTCTTGAATGAAATATTAAGTCGTATATTTTTTTTTGGTGACCTTTTTTAAAAAAATTTGTATCAACGCCTGAACCTTTTATAATTTTTACATTTTTATTTTTTATGACTCCTTTTTCTTCAAAAAGCTTAAGGTCATCTAAATTTTGAAAAATATAGGTTATATTTCTTATAGAGAATGTTTTTAATAAAAAAAAGTAACAACCTCTTATTAGATTTGAAAAAAAATTTTTATTGATAATTAAGAAACCAACACCGACTACACAGCACAATACTTTAACTTTTTTGTTAAAAAAAGCTGCTATTGAGGTAATTAGTATAGGTTTTAAAGCAAAACACTGAATTAAATCTGGCTTAAAGGTATAAATAATTTTTAATAACCTGAGTAAGTAAATTAAATTGTTAAACGGGTTTATAGATTTACGGTTAAAATTAATGTTTTGCGTTCTAAAGCCTTCAGATCTTATTTTATTTTCATGTTTTGTAAAATTACAAATTATCATTACATCGAATTTATTTTTAAGTGCATCTTTTGCTTGAAAGATTTTGTGAGACAAAAAATATTCATCTTCACTTACAAAATATAAAAGTTTATATTTTTTCATAAGGATACTTTATGGTTTTTTATCTTATTACTGCAATAGTCATTTTAACTATCTTAATTTATATAGTTACAGAATTGATCCATCTACCTAAAAAAAAATTTAAAAAATATATAAAATTTTTTTTTCTTACATTAATTATTTGTTTTGTTTTTTTTTTAATGAGGTTTTTTCCAGCAGTAATAACTTCTATACCCGCAGTTTTTTTAATACTTTTTAGGTGGGGAAATTTTTTTAATTTTATTGCCAAAGTTTTTTTTAGAAATAAAAGCCAACATTTAAATAAACAAAGTATGACCAAAAAAGAGGCTTTGGAAATTCTTGGATTAGATGAAAATGCGACAAAAGAAGATGTTATAAAGAGTCATCAAAAGTTAATTAAAAAAAATCACCCTGATATCGGGGGCTCGGATTGGGTTACAAAAAAATTAAACAAGGCTAGAGATATTCTTTTAGGTTGAGATTTTTTATTTTTTTAGTAACTTCATAATTCATGAAACAATCAATTTCAAAAGCTATATTTCCAATTGCTGGGCTTGGAACAAGGTTTTTACCTGCAACAAAGTCTCTGCCTAAAGAAATGTTAACTATTCTTGATAGACCGGTAATTGAATGGGCTGTAATTGAAGCCGCCAAATCTGGTATAAAAGAAATGATATTTGTAACTTCTTCAAGAAAAAACATAGTTCTTGAACATTTTGAAAAATCTGAATTACTGGAGATGAATTTAAAAAAAAAAAAAAAAATAGATAAAATTGAGCTTATTGAATCACAAAACAGACTTGGAAAATTCTCTCTTGTAATTCAGGACGAACCGAAAGGACTAGGACACGCTGTATGTTGTGCCAGTAATTTTTTTAATGAAAATCAAAGTTTTGCAGTCATTCTTCCTGATGACTTAATTTTGTCAAAAACTCCAGCCATTAAGCAATTAATAGAAGTGCATAAAAAATCAAATGGTGGCTCTGTTATTGGTCTTGAAAAAGTACCTATTGATAAAGTTTCAAACTATGGGGTTATTAAATATAATAAAAAAAATAAAAACGTCTTCACTGTATCGGATGTAGTTGAAAAGCCAAAAAAAAGTGAAGCACCATCAAATCTTTCAATTGTTGGGAGATATATACTTAACTCAAAGATTTTCCAATTTTTAAAACTTGGCAAAAAAGGATTTGGAGATGAAATTCAATTAACTGATAGTCTAATTTCTCTAATAAATACACCTGGTTTATACGCATCAGAATTTGATGGAAAAAGATTTGATTGTGGAAGTAAATTAGGTTTTATTGAAGCAAATATTAATTTTGGAATGAGTGACAAGGAAATTAATAAAAACCTAAAAAAGATTATTAGCAAATTATGAAGATTACTATCATAGGAACTGGGTATGTTGGACTTGTTTCAGGAACATGTTTTGCTGAATTTGGAGTAAATGTAACTTGTGTTGATAAAGATATAGATAAGATTAACAATCTCAAAAAAGGTATCATTCCAATTTTTGAACCTGGCTTAGGTGAACTTGTAAAAAAAAATATCAATTCAAAAAGATTGTTTTTTGAAACAAATCTCAAAAAATCTATTATAGATTCCGATGCTATTTTCATTGCTGTTGGAACACCCTCTAGAAAAGCTGATGGTCATGCTGATTTAAGTTATGTTTACATGGTGGCTGAAGAAATAGCTGAATGTCTTGATCAATATTCAGTAATTGTAAACAAATCAACTGTTCCAATCGGAACGGGTAAAGAAGTTTATGAGATAATTAAAAAAAAAAACCCAAAGCTTGATTTTGATGTTGCGTCCAACCCAGAATTTTTGAGAGAAGGTTCTGCAATAAGTGATTTTATGAGGCCCGATCGAGTTGTGATAGGTTGCGATAGTAATAAAGCAAAAAGTATTTTGAAAGAACTTTATAGACCATTATATCTTTTAGAAACTCCAATCATTTTTACACAAAGAGAGACAGCTGAACTTATTAAATACGCAGCTAATTCATTTCTAGCTACAAAAATTACATTTATAAATGAAATATCTGATTTATGTGAAAAAGTTGGAGCTAATGTAAGTGACGTTTCAATAGGTATAGGTTTGGATGGGAGAATTGGCAAAAAGTTTCTTCATCCGGGACCAGGTTATGGGGGATCTTGCTTCCCCAAAGATACTTTGGCATTAGTCAAAACAGCTCAAGACAGTGGTTCGCCTCTTAAATTAGTTGAGCATGTTGTTAAGAGTAATAAAAGTAGAAAAAAAAATATTTACAAAAGAGTTTTCAATGCTTTAGGTGGCTGTGAAAAAAAAAGAATTTCAATTCTTGGTCTTACCTTCAAGCCAAATACTGATGATATGAGAGATAGTCCTAGCCTAGATTTAGTTCCAGAGTTAATTAAAAAAAAATGTTCTTTAAAGCTTTTTGATCCTGAAGGTATGAAAGAAGCAAAAATTATTTTTAAAAAATTTCACAAGAATATTGAATGGTATAATGACCCATATGATGCTTGTAAGAAGTCTGATGCGTTAGTTATTCTCACAGAGTGGAATCAATTTAGAGCATTAGACTTAAAAAAACTTAAAAAGATTCTTAACAAACCTATCATAATTGATCTAAGAAACATTTATAATCCTGAGGAGGTAAAAAATTTAGGTTTTGAATATTATTCTCTGGGTAGAAACTTTGACTAAATTAAAATCTCATTCATTTCATAATACAATCATCAGAGAATACGATATAAGAGGTGTATATGATGGAACTTTATTTGATAAAGATGCTGAAATATTAGGAAATTTATTTGGGTTAGAGGTTGGAAAAAATAAAAATGTGAATGTTGGTTACGATGGAAGACTGTCTTCGATTAATTTAAAGGAAAGACTTATTAAAGGGTTGGTTGATTCGGGTGTTAATGTTAATGAGATTGGTTTGGTTCCCACACCTTTATTATACTATTCTTGTTTTGAGTTAGATGCTGATGGAGGAATTATAGTAACTGGATCGCATAACCCAAAGGAACATAACGGCTTTAAATTAGTTTTAAACAATAAACCATTCTTTGGAGAAAGTCTGATGGAACTTAGCAAAAAAGCAGAAAAGTTTTACTTTAAAAAAACGAATGGATCAGTAAAAAAACTTTGTCTGATGGATGAATATATAAAAAGATTGGTTAAAAATTTTAATCAAAAAAAAAAAATAAACATTATTTGGGACTCTGGAAACGGAGCAGCAGGAGAAGTAATGAGTGCTTTGGCAAAAAAGATTGATGGAAAGTATGAATTGCTATTCAGTTCAATTGATGGAACTTTTCCAAACCATCACCCCGATCCATCAGATCACAAAAACCTAGTTTTTTGTAAAAATAGACTTCTAGATTTAAAATATGATGTTGGATTTGCTTTTGACGGAGATGGTGACCGACTGGGAGTCATTGATGATAAAGGAAGAATTATTTCTGGAGATAAGTTATTACTTCTTCTGGCAAAAGAAATGTTAAAGTCACAAAAATGTAAGGTTATTGGTGATGTTAAATGTAGCCAAGTTCTATTTGATGAGGTTGAGCGGCTAGGTGGACAGATTTTTATGTCAAAGACTGGACATAGTCATGTTAAAAACAATTTAAAAAAATTTAATGCAGATTTGGCAGGAGAAATGAGTGGTCATATTTTTTTTGCAAAAGATTATTATGGTTTTGATGATGCTTTTTTTGCTGCTGTTAAAGTTTTAGAGATTCTTAATAATAATGATAAAAAACTTTCGAATTTAGTTGATGAAATACCCAGAGTTTTCAATACTCCGGAAATAAGAATTGACTGTGATGATAATAAAAAATTCGATATTATGAGTAAAATCATAGAAAGACAAAAAAGAAGTAAAAAAAAAATTACAAATATTGATGGTGTTAGAGTCTCTGAAAAAGACGGTTGGTGGTTGTTAAGAGCATCAAACACCCAACCAGCTATTGTTTTAAGATGTGAATCGCTTACTGAAGATGGATTGGAGTTTCAGAAAAGATTAGTTAAAAATGAATTGTCTGAATTTAATATTGATATATTTGAAGAAATAATTTCTTGAAAATAAAAATAATATTAATTAATTTATAAATAAGGTTTCAACAATGAATGACAATTTAAAAATCCCATCTACTCAAGTCTTAGTTAAACCAAAAAAAAAGTTACAAAAACCAAAGCTTTTTAAAGTTATACTCTTAAATGATGACTACACTCCAATGGAGTATGTAGTTAAACTACTTAAAGCTGTATTCAACAAGTCTGAATCTGATGCTGTTAACATAATGTTAATGATTCACAACAAAGGCTCAGGTGTTTGTGGTATATTTACTAAAGATGTTGCTGAAACAAAAGTTTTTACAGTTTTGAAAATGGCAAAGCATGATCAACATCCCTTAAAATGTATAATGGAGCCGGAATAATGATTTCAGATGAACTAGAAAAAACACTTCAAAGAGCCAAACTTTGTGCTGAATCATTTCAGCATGAGTTTATGACTATTGAACATCTTCTTTTTTCCATGACTGATGACTTTGATGTCAAAGAAATATTTAAAGCATGTGATATTGACATTGATTCCCTCAAAAGTGAGTTAGAGTCTTTTTTGAGAGAAAAGCTGAAAGATTTAGTTAATTTAGAGTTGGAAGAAATTAAACCAACACTTGGTTTTCAGAGGGTCATACAACGAGCGGTTATTCATGTTCAATCTTCGGGTAAAGAGGAGGCAACTGCAGCTAATGTCCTTGTTTCAATTTTTAGTGAAAGAGAATCGCATGCTGTATATTTTTTGCAAAAACAAAGCCTAAATAGATTAGACGTAGTTGATTATATATCGCATGGACAAAAAAAAGAAGAAAACTTCTCTTTTATTGATCAAAAAGAAAATGAAGAATCAATTGTTAAAAACAATCGAGATTCTCAAAGTTTTTTAGATAAATATTGCATCAATCTAAATAAAAAAGCCGAAAATGAAGAAATTGATCCTATTATTGGAAGAGATAATGAGATACTCAGAGCAATTCATATCTTATCAAGAAGAAACAAAAATAACCCCATTTTTGTTGGTGATCCAGGTGTAGGAAAAACAGCATTAGCTGAGGGACTTGCGTTGAGAATCTTCAAAAAAGAAGTTCCAGATTCTCTTCTAAATTCAACCATATTTTCTTTAGATTTGGGTGGACTTCTGGCAGGAACAAGATTTAGAGGTGATTTTGAAGAGCGATTGAAAAAGTTAATGAGCTTTTTTGAAAAAAAAAAATAATAATATTTTATTTATTGATGAAATTCACACTATCATTGGTGCTGGGGGGACAAGTTCAGGATCAATTGATGCATCAAATATTTTAAAGCCTGCACTTACAAAAGGAAGTTTTAAATGTATTGGATCTACAACTTATACTGAATATAGAAACTATTTTGAAAAAGACAGAGCTTTATGCAGAAGATTTCAAAAAATTGATGTAGAAGAACCATCTTTTGAGGACTCGATTAATATCCTAAAAGGAGTGAAAAAATTCTATGAAAAATTTCATTCCGTCGAATTTGATGATGATTGCTTTACAGAAGCGGTAAAACTGTCAAAAAAATATTTACTTAATTCTAAATTACCTGATAAAGCAATTGATTTAATTGATGAAACTGCAGCCTCCGTAAAAATAAATTTTAAAAAAAAAATAAAAAAAGTAGGTGTCCCAGATATTCAAGAAACATTGTCAAAAATAGCTAATATCCCAGAAAATACAATAAAATCAGACGAGAGAATTAAGTTAAATAATTTGGAAAGAGATCTTAGAACACTCATATTTGGTCAAGACAAAGCTGTCAATGCTTTATCTTCTGCAATTAAGTTGTCTAAAACAGGCCTTAGAAATCAGGATAAAACTATTGGATCTTTTCTTTTTACAGGTCCAACTGGAGTTGGGAAAACTGAACTTGCAAAACAACTTGCTAACACAATGAAAATTAACTTCATAAGATTTGATATGTCAGAATATATGGAAAGGCACAGTGTTTCAAAACTAATTGGAGCACCTCCTGGTTATGTTGGATACGACCAAGGTGGCCAGTTAACTGATGCTATTGACAAATCCCCTTTCTCGGTAGTTTTACTTGATGAAATTGAAAAAGCTCATCCAGACGTATTCAATATTTTACTTCAAATTATGGACTATGGTAGGTTAACTGATCACATGGGTAAAAGAATTGATTTTACTAACGTAATTTTGATAATGACAAGCAATGTAGGGGCAAACGAAATTATCAAAGAAAAGGTTGGCTTTTTAGCTAACTTTGCTTCGAATGATAATGAAAAAGAAATTAATAGTTTTTTTAGCCCAGAATTTAGAAATAGATTAGACGCTATTATAAATTTTGACAAGTTAGGGAAAAAAGAATCCATCAAAATTGTTGAAAAGTTTTTAATGGAGTTAGAGTCGCAATTAGTTGAAAAAGATTTAACAATTAATGTAACTTCATCTGCTAAAAATAAAATTCAAGAGTTGGGTTTTGATGTTATAAATGGTGCACGTCCAATGGCACGAGTGATACAAGAAAAAATTAAAATACCTTTATCTGAGATTCTTTTAAAAACTAAAAAACCCTCTGGAACTATTAATATTGACTATAGTAGTAAAAATGAAAAATTCTTAATAAAGATTATGTCTCACAAAAAAAAAATTAAACTATCTACTTAAATGGCATAAATTGATTTAAGTGGACTATGGTATCTTTAATTCTTTTTTTTTCTTCAATTAAAAAATTTTTTATAAGAGGACTAAGTTTATTGTTTCCAAACCAATGATTACTGTATGTTAATTTAGGTTCATAACCTCTTGCGATTTTGTGCTCACCTTGTGCACCAGCTTCTACTTTTTTGAGGTTATTTTTAATTGCAAACTCTATTGCGCTGTAATAACAAAGTTCAAAATGTAAAAAAGGAATTTCTTTTAAACACCCCCAATATCTGCCATATAAATTTTTTTCACCAATAAAATGAAGTGAACATCCAACAAACACATTTTTTTGAAAAGCTTGTATTAAAATAATTTTTTGCTTGATAATTGACTTGCATATTTGATCAAAAAAAGTGTAGTTTAAATAAGCAATACTCCATTTTTTATTAATGGTGTTAAGATAACATTTAAAAAAGAGATTAATATCTTGATTAGATATTTCATCCCCTCTTTTTATCAGAAGTTTGATATCATTTTTTTTTAAATATTCTCTTTCTTTTATGATGTTTTTTCTTTTTTTTGTTTTCAATTCGTCTAAGAAGGAATTAAAATTTTCATAAGATTTGTTATACCAATAGTACTGAATCCCAAATCTTTGGTAAAAATCTTCTTTATTAAGGAGTTCAGAATTTTTTTTATCAATAAAATTAAAATGAAAAGATGAAATTTTTTTTTCAACACAATATTTTTTTAGAAGATCAGCTAATTGAGTTGTGTTGATTTCTGATTCACCGTAAAATATTTTTTCTTTGGGCACGGGTGTAAATGGGATTGCGGATAAATATTTAGGGTAGTAATTTGTACCAATCTGATGGTGTGCATTTGCAAAAACATGGTCAAAAATATATTCTCCGTTAGAATTTTGTTTTTTAAAATTTGGAATAAAACCAATTTTCTCTCCATTATCTTTAATGACTATATGTTCTGGCTCCCATCCTGAATTAGAATTAGTACATCCAGTTTTTTCTAAATAATTAAAAAAGTCATATGAAATAAAAGGTGATGAATCTTTAAATAATTTTTCACAAAAATTTTTATTTTTCTCAATCGATGAAATTGTAGAAATTTTCATTCTTAAACCAATATCTAATCTAGAATTCCAAAAATTCCATCAATTTCAACGGGTGATTCTTTTGGCAAGGAATTTACCCCGATTACACTTCTAGAATGACTTCCGTTAACTTTTCCAAGGACTTGTATCAAGAGATTAGATGATATATTAAATAAAACAGAATGATCTTTAAAACTTTTTGTGCAATTAAAATATCCTTTTAAATTAAGACATTTTATTTGGTTAATTTTCAATTCATCAATTGCATCATTTAAATTCCACAATAAGTTATTAGTGGATAAGTAGACAGACTGTTGAGCTTCTACGTCTGATAATTCAGTATCAATTTTTCCAGTAAATTTTAACTTATTTTTCTCTAAAGGAAGTTGCCCAGAAATAAAAATTAATTTTTCAAATATAACAAATGGTTTATAATTAGCTAGGCTTATTGCTTCATTTTTTCTATTCAAATTTAATGATAGTAGTTTTTTGGACAGGAAGTTATTCATCAAAGTTATGAAGACATGTAAGACATTTAACTTTCTTATCTTCTTTGTAAACAGTAAAATTTCCACATCGATCACATGGGTCTCCTTCAAAGCTTTTAATTTTTTTTATTTTATCTGTTTCATTCTTGGTATTTTCAGTTGTGATCAATGTCAAGTTACCATCAAAAACTTTTTTTCGTATGAAGCCTTTACTTGTAAACTTTTTGAGCACACTTTCAGCATTCTCACTATTTTTTTTATAGTCATCATAATCAGGAATAAGTTCTGTTGTTTGGTTACTTTTTTCATTACTCAAATCATCTCTTCCAAGGTAAGAAATAGCTAGTTCTTTGAAAATATAATCTAGTATTGATGTTGAAAACTTGATTTCTGCATTCCCTTTAACCTCTCCACTTGGCTCAAACTTTGTAAAAGTAAATGCTTCCACGAATTCTTCTAATGGGACTCCATATTGTAGGCCAATTGATACGGCTATAGCGAAATTATTCATCAGGCTTCGAAATGCTGCACCTTCCTTATGCATGTCAATAAAAATTTCACCCAAAGCTCCGTCCATATATTCCCCAGTTCTTAAGTAAACTTTGTGATTATTAATTGACGCCTTCTGAGTGTATCCTTTTCTTCTATGAGGCAACTTGTCACGATTACTATTTTTGACAAATTTCTTTTTTAAATTAGCATTTATTTCTTCAATTAATTCATTGAAAATATTTTCTAAATCTAAATCGCTTGCTTGTTTTGCTTTATTAATTTTTTGTTGGTTCTTTTTAAGAAAAAGTCTAGTGATTTTTTTTATTTCTTTGGAATCAATCATTATATAAGTATATATTAATTATATATATTATAATAATGAGATTATCATACAACTCTATTTTTTTTAAGATTTTCTGCTTAATTTTTGCCAAAAAAATTGGCGAAGACGAATATGGTAATACATATTTTACAAAAAAAAGTCGTTCTCCAAAAAATAATTTTAGAGAAAGAAGATTTGTAATTTATAAAGGCATAGTCGAGGCAAGTAAAGTTCCTCAACGTTGGAATGCCTGGTTGCATCATGTTGAAGATGAACCACCTGAAAGTAATATTTCAAAGCCATCTTGGTTAAAGAATCATTCACCAAATCTAACAGGCACACCTTTTTCTTATGAATACAAACTAGATGAAAGTTTTAATAAGGATGATAAAAAAAAATCAATATGGAAACCAGATGAATAATTTTACAAAATTTTTTTTAGGTTTTCTCTTTATAGTTTTTATGTTTGATTTAATGTTAATTGATAGAAAGAAAAATATAGGTAGTATGATAAATCTTTTTGCAACTTTTAATAAAATTGATGGTCTTAATATTGGTGATAATGTAATGATTTCTGGTATTAGTGTAGGGTTTATCAATGACATAATTCTTGATAATAGTTATCCAAAAATATCAATGATGGTAAACGAAAACTTAAAAATTACCCGCGACTCTTCAATTTCAATTCAAACTGACGGTCTATTTGGTTCCAAATTTTTAGTAATTGAAATAGGTGGCGAAGAAGAATACCTTAAAAGTAATGATAGCTTTTCTTACGTGGAAGATTCTATTTTACTTCAAGATCTTTTAGATAAGATTATAAAAATTGGAGAAAGTAACAAATTATGAAAAAAAATTATCTTGAATCTATTCTTGGCTTAATGACTTTGATACTCGCTGTTTCTTTTTTATTAAAATTTATAGACGTTAATACAGAAAGTAATGAAACTTATGACCTAAAAGCTAAATTTTTAAAAGCAGGGGGTATAGTTATTGGAAATGATGTAAAAATGAGGGGAGTAAAAATTGGTGTAATAAAAAATGTCTCATTAGATAAGGATTTTTTTGCTGTAATAGATTTTAGCGTTTATAAAGAAGTTAACGTACCCAAAGATAGCAGTGTAAAGATCGCTAGTGATGGTATTCTTGGTAATAAGTACTTGTCAATAACACCTAGTGGAGATTTAGATAAGGTATTAAGTAAAAAAGAAGAAATTAAAAAAGTCGAGGATTATGAATCCATAGAAGATCAAGTTAGTAAAATAATTTTTCTCGCCACACAATAATGGAAAAGAAAGTTGAGAAATTTATTTGGCGAGCGAAAGATAATAAAATAATTTCCTGTGATGAAACTAATAAAGTTTTGAACGAAAATTATAATGAAATAAAGAATGTAATTCAAAACGCATACGATGACGCAGTATTAATCGATTGTGATGAAAAAGATTTTAAAAACAAAATTATAGATCTTGTTGATAAGATTGAATTTTCTCTTGGGAGAAAATAACTTGAATTTTTTTCTTTCTACTCTTTTAATTTTTTTTCTAAAGTTTTCAGTATTGGCATCAGAAAATGAGTGTCAGGGAGCTAAATTAAGGATTATCAATAAAATAACCGCTGAAAAAGTTTTTTATGATATTCCACTTTCACAAACCTTGGAACTTGACAATGCTAAAATTAAAATATTTAGATGCATGAAGGTTGAAAAAGAAGGAAGTGATGATGAAATTGCTCTAATTAGTCATAAACTAGATTCTAAATTAGATAAAAGAAACTTTTTAGGTTGGATTTTTAAATCAAGCCAATATTTGAATGTTCCAGTTAACCCCACTTTTGATATTAAGCTTGAAGAATGCTTAGTAAATGACCCTATTTTTTTAAAAAAATCATTTGAAATACTCTAATACACCTTTTTTTATTTCTTCAGGAAACACTACTTGTTCTTTACCATGTTGCGATAAAATTTCTAAATATTTTTTTTTTTCAATTTTTTTTGTTCCAAACTGTTTTAAATGTTCTGAATAAAATTGAGTGTCAATGTACTTAAAGCCCCCCTCTTTGAGAAAAGCTGCAAGATAAACCATTGAAATTTTACTTGAGTTTTTTTTGATACTAAACATACTTTCTCCACAAAATATTTTTCCAACTATTAGGCCGTATAAACCACCAATAAGTTTGTCATTTTCAAAGCATTCTATAGATTTAGCAATACCAATT
>NZFP01000046.1 GCA_002689325.1 Rickettsiales bacterium | reverse complement strand
TTACTTTATTGATTAATATTTTAGACGTTAACATTTAATATAAAAATATAACTAGTTTTCAGTATTATATGTTTAGGTTTTGAATTTTCATCATTCTTCTTCTAGTTGACGAAGAGGGAATATTAAGTAATTCTCTATATTTTGCAACTGTTCTCCTTGCCAAATTTATACCTTCATGTTGAAGTTTACTGACCAAAGCTTCATCACTTAGTGGATGGTTTATTGGTTCAGAGCTTATGAGTTTTTTTAGTGACTCCCTGACTGATGCAGCAGAATGACTTTCACCTTCTGTTAGACTGTTGATAGATGCACTAAAAAATATCTTCATTTCAAAGATTCCTCTTGGTGTGAGTATAAGTTTATTAGATGTTACCCGACTAACTGTACTTTCATGCATATCAATTTTTTTTGCAACATCTTTTAAAATCATGGGTTTTAAAAACTTTTTACCTTTTTCAAAAAACTCTCGTTGTTGGTTTACTATCTCAGAACTTATTTTTAGTGTAGTAATATTTCTTTGTTCAATAGCTTTAAGTAACCATTTTGCTGAATTAATATTTTCAGAAATAAATTTTTTATCGTTGTCTGAGCATTTTAAACCTTCGATTTCATCTATGTATTCTTGATTTACAGTGATTTTTGGTAGAGTGCTATTGTTAAGTTCAACTGACCAATCGTTCTTACTTTTTGTAACAATTACATCTGGACTCAATAAATCCAGACTTTCATCTGAATATTTGAAGCCAGGTTTGGGGTTCAATAATCTAATTTTTTGAATGTTTTCTCTCAGCTCTTCATCTTTCATTGAGCAAAGTTTTTGAAGTTCTTTCAAATTCCCTTCGCCTAACATTTCAAGATTTTCAATAATTATTTTATTTTTTTCTGTTAGAATTTCTTGGTTTTCCATTTGTAAAATTAGACATTCTTTTAAATTTCTTGCAAAAACTCCACATGGTTCAAATTTTTGCATCCTTAACAAGACATCTGTAATTTGATTTTTTTTATAACCACTAAAAGATTCTAATTCTTCAATAGATTGTAATAACAATCCGCTTGGTTCAATATAGTCAATTAACAATTCAGAAATTTTCTTTTCTATATCATCTGAAAATTCAAGCTGGGCCTGACTTTTCAAAATAGATTTTAAGGATACTTTTTCAGACAGAGTTTGTTCCAAAACTGAGCCAGGGTCAACGGAGTCATAGTTAGATTTTTTATTTTCGTATGTATGAAAAGAATCTGTATCCCATCTATTTTCATAATCACTTTTCGGTTCGTCAGCAATGGATTCTCCCGATGAAAAAGATTCGTTTAAATCCTCTGTATTATCATCCGATGCTTCTTTGTATTCCTCAGATGACTCATTTTCTAGGAAAGGGTTTTCTTCTAATTCTTTATTGATTAAATTAGATAATTCTAAATTATTTAATTGTAGAAGTTTTATTGCCTGTTGAAGCTGAGGTGTCATTACCAATGATTGACTTTGTTTCAACTTTAAATTTTGAGATATTTGCATTTTTTTTTCCTTTCATTGTAATTTGACAACTTTTTTTTACTGATTGCAAAATTTAAATTTGACATGCTTGTTATGTCAGAAACATGACATTTGAGTATAAAACCCTATTAACTACATTTTTTTTTGGTAATCCTAAGAAATTTATGACATATTTAGTAAAATCATATTGTGTTAAAATTAATACCATTAATAATTTTTCCTCTGTCTTTTTTCCTAATTTATTTGGGTGTTAAAAATTTGACAGGAAATTTTTCTCTAAATAAAGTAAATACTATTCAAATCGATAATGAAGAAACAAAAGAATTTAACCAAGGTTCTGAAAAAATAGTAAGAACAGTTACAACTGAAGTAGAACAAAACTTAACTATAACTGAAGAAAAAGAAAAAGAGTCAATTGAGATAGAAAATAAAAAAGGTGATGTTGAAAAAAATAATCTTTCTCACAAAACTGAAAAAATCAAAAATAATTCTCTAAAAAATCAAAGCACTACTAGTAATGTTGCAAATATCAAAGAGAAAAAAGAAAAATACAATTACCTCATTCAGTTTGGGGCCTTTTCAAAAAAAAAGAATGCTAATGATTTAAAAAATTCCTTGATTAAAAAACTAAAATCAAAATTTCCAGATTTTTCAATAAATGTAGATTTTGATGAAAAAAGAAAACTTTATAAATTAATTTCTCAAACAAATGATATTGAAAAAGCAAAAAAAGTCTGCAGTTTTTCTAAAAAAGTAGAGATAAATTGTCTTTTTAAGAAACAATGAAAAATTGTAGAATATGCACTATAATAAGATATTTCTTAGTATCAGTAGTTTTCATAGCTATTTTAGCACTTACTGTAAATGAAAAGTTACATTATCTTTCCTTTGTAACATCTTGGAACGCAGCAGTTCTTATTCTTTTTTTAGGAGTTCTTCTTTTTTTGTATAAAGTTTATGAGTATCTGAAATCCAAAAATTAACGATTTCTAACAAATCTAACAAAAAGCTTCTTCTCTGGAACAAAACGTCCATAACTGTGACCTGTGAAAAAGTTTACAGACCAAAAAAACTTTGGTGACCACCAATTTCGTTGAGATGTCCAAAAAGGTTGTGCTGGAGTCTGAGGGAATAGGATCAAATCAATTTTTGCTCCATCACAGTCTTTGCAAACTAAGCTTTCAAGTTCCTTTCTGTTAGGAAGTCTCCATGCACCCTCAATTTCTTGGTTAAGTATATCTAATGCAAGTTTAATTTCTTCAAAATCAAGTTTGACAGGTTCCCCTAAACAATCTTGTTTTTCATCGCTCCATTGCTGACCAGTTGTGCACTTTAACCACTCAACTCTATTTTTTAAATCAATAACATAAAAACCTTTATCAATAAAATCAGAGGAAATTGAGCTCCCAAATGACAAAAAACTAAAAAGTATTGTAAAAAATATGATTTGCATGATCTTATAAATAATAATATTGCCTAATTTAAAAAAAAAAATCAATTTTGGTATTAAAGTTGCAGTTTCTATACCAAAAGATTATTTTATATATATAAACGTTAATGGATTATAAATGGATTTAGCAACTTTAATAGGTTTTTTTGGAACTCTTGGTATGATCGCAGGTGCGATGATATCAGCTGGGGGCTTAGGCTCTTATATTGATGTTCCCTCAATTTTGATAGTTTTTGGTGGTTCTTTTTTTGCAGTTATGTACACAGCTCCACTTCCTGTATATTTTGGGGCATATGGGGCCATGGGAAAAGCATTTAAACCACCCGTAAAAAAAATGGATGAATTAATAACTCGTATTGTTGAGCTTGCAGGAATTGCTAGAAAAGATGGTATGATGGCGCTAGAAGGTCAAGAAACTCCTGATGCTTTTTTTGATAGTGGACTTCAAATGCTAGTGGATGGTGCGGATGAAGAAAAATTAACAGTTCAACTGAAAAAAGAGTTAAAATCTATGCAAACTAGACATGAAAAAAACATCGGTGTTTGCCAGTCATGGGTCGATATAGCTCCTGCCATGGGAATGATTGGAACACTTGTTGGTTTGGTAGCAATGCTAGGGAACATGGCTGACCCAAAAGCTATTGGTCCAGCAATGGCAGTGGCACTTTTAACTACACTATATGGTGCAATGATCGCTAATACTATCTTTATGCCTATGGTTATCAAATTAAAAGGATATTCTGCATATGAAACTACCTACAGAGAAATGATAATTACAGGCCTACAATTCATATCTAGAGGTGAAAGTCCAAGAAACATTCAAGATCAGTTGATTGCGAATCTTCCTCCTAAAGAAAAACAAAAACTAATTGANTCAGCTGCAACTTAGGNAATAGNAACAAATGGCAGAAGAGGCTAAAGAAAAAAAAAAGGAAACAACTGAGGAAGAGGAGCATGAATGTGAAGAGTGCCCCCCTAAAGGAGCCCCTGCGTGGATGGCGACTTTTGCTGATATGGCAACTCTTTTAATGGCCTTTTTTGTACTGATTCTTTCCTTTGCTGAATTCAACGTTCCTAAGTTTAAACAAATTAGCGGAAGTATGAAAAACGCATTTGGAATACAAAGAGTGGTGCCTGTTGTAGAACAGCCCAAAGGAACTACAGTTCTTTCTTTAAGTTTCAGTCCTAACCCAACACCATCAGTCCAAGACAACCTTAAACAACAAACCACAGAAACAGATCAACCAAAAGTTGAGCTAAAAACAAAAACACAAGATAACACTAAGGATGATGGAGAAAATGAGGATGCTAAAGAATTAGCTGAAAATATAAAAGATGCAATTTCTAGAGGAGACATTGATGTTGAAGTCTTAGGAGATAAAGTAGTGGTAAATTTCACACCTACTGAAGCCGATGAGAAAGAACTTCCAAATCTTCTTCAGGAAACTTTGAATGCAGTTGAATCAGCAAAAGCTGGTTCAGGTAAATCTGAAACAGAAGTTTTAATTGGTGGTATGGATAAACAACTCGCGATGTTGGCTACAGCCTCAGCAGCTAAAGGAAAACAAGATGCTCAGTCTCAGCAAGGAACAAATAGCGGTGAATCAGAAGAAACTGCCAAGCAAGAAGAAAAAAAAGCTCAATTAGCTGAGGATAAATTTAAGGTTGCTCTCAAGGAAGAAATTGGTCAGGGTTTGATAGATATTGAAAGAAAAGATGACAAAGTTATTATAACTGTTGGGTCAGGTGGTGCTTTTAAATCTGGTTCTGCTGATCTTACAGGTAAAGCAAAAAAAATAATGGCAAAAATTGCAGAGGTTAATGAAAAAGGAAGAAGTGAAATACTTGTTTCGGGTCATACAGACAATAAACCATTAACTTTTGGGTCTATTTATAGAGATAACTGGGATTTAGCTGCTGCAAGATCATCATCAGTTGTTCAAGAATTAGCAAGTTCTGGAAAACTCAAACCAGATAGAATGAAAGCTATAAGTTACGGAGAAACTCAACCTGTTGCAAGTAACGAGGACGTAAAGGGTCGTGAAAAAAACAGGAGAATAGAAATTGAAATTAATTACTGATTACTTTTATGATTATCGAGAAAAGCCCATTTTATAATAAAAATATTAATTTAAACAGTGAGAACTCTGAGAAATTAATTGAAAAAAACACATCTTCACAAGACTCTGAAAAAAACGAATTCTCATTCTGGAGTTGGTTTAAGGGTCTCGTTAACCCTTTACAAAATCTTCCATTGATAAGTGGAATTTATTCAAGTATGAATTCAGAAAATGCTGAATCAGATAGAGATCTAATCCAAAATAGTTTGGGAGGATTTTTATATGGTGGGCCTTTTGGCGCAATAGCTGGTTTTGGAAATTGGGTTTTCAATAAGATATTTGATAAGACACCTACTGAATTAGCTCTAGATGCAACAGGTATTAGTGATATTTGGAAAGAGGAAGGCGAAGAATTAGAAAAAATAGCAAAAAATAACGGATCTAATGATGGTGAAAAAAAGCTTTACATTCAATATTCTGGAATTCATCAAAAAAGCGATACTCAAAAGCATGCTTTTTCAAATGTAGGTATTGAAAAAAAACTTAATAAAATGCATAGGGCTCCCGACGTAAATATTATTGGAAAAAGTGAACAATTAGATATTACAAAAAACAAGAGTATTGAAAAAATTGATGATAGTATTGTTAAGGGTCTCCCTGAAATCAACGATAATTCTTCAGTACAAAAAACGAAAGAAATATTAACTAATGAAGAAAAGTTTAGGGAAATAAATTTCTCCTACCCAGAATGGAGTCCAAGCGAGAGCGATAGTAAGGTTTTGGAAAACAAACCTTTATCCTCTAGAATAAAATACCTGGACATTGAAAATAGTGACAATAAAAGCACTTTTAGCTTTAATGTTTAAAAATTAAGATCTAATTCTTCTGTTTTATATTTTTCAAAATATTCTGGACCGAGAATTGATTTAATTTTTTCCATAGTTAAATCATTTATCTGACTACCATAATTTTCATAGTATTCTTCGCATTTTTTTGAGGCAGCACTTGCAACCCCTTGAGCAATGAATTCGTTTTCAACAGCTGTTCTTGCTCTACTTGTGGCTTCAGATTTAGCTTTAGTTAACCTTCCCATTGCTGAATTTTTTTTTCTGTTTAAATCATCAACAACTTCCATTAATTGTTTGTATGAAGGGTCTGGTATATTTATTTTAATAAATTGGCCATCAACTTCGTTAGTAAATCCTGTTTCATCAATCTTTTCTATTAATAAGTCAATATGTTCGGTATTAAAAACTAAAAGTTCAAGAAGGTGAGGGTCATCGGTTTTTCTTAAATCAGCTACATCGACCAACCTTCTTGGTTTACCGCTAACGCTGACCCTGATATTTCTGATAACTGTTAAATTTGCATCGGTAGCCTTGATATCTTTAAGTATATCAACGTACTCTTCAACAGCAGTTTTCATTAAATTTTCTGCTTGAACTGAATATTGCTCTGCCATTTCTTTCAAATATAGATTTAATTTTTTATACTATACTAAAGCTTCAGATTTTTCATCAATAATGTTTGAATTTTCTTCATTTTTTTTAGTATTTTCAGGGGAAACTTCCTCATTCTCTGGTTCACCTAATTTTGAAAACATAAAGCGTGATTTTGGATCAAGGTTTCTTATTAGGTTATGTGCCTCATCCATTGATTTAGCCGCAAATTTCATACTAAAAGCTTTTCCCTCAAGCATTGAGAAGCTAAATAGAAGGTTAAGTTGAGCTTTGTAACAATAGACAGATGTTAAAATCCAACCAAGAAGGAACAAAAAAAAGTTTACAGAAAATAACATAAAAAATAATATTGAAAATGCTAATAAAACCCACCATTTTCGAGCATATGCCAACCAAAGTGGAGGAAAAAGACCAGCAGAGAGAGAATTATTGTTTTCATAAACATCATATCTTCTGTAAACATCTCTCATAGCAATGTAGTCTTTAAGTTCTTCAATGTCATAATTTTTTTTTTTTGAAAACTTTTCCTTAATTTTTTCTGTTTCGTTACTGTCAGTAGTTATAAAACCACAACCAAGACTATTTTCTATGATTACATCAATAAAAATTTCATTTCTTAAGATAGTCAGTAGAGAAGTTTCGTTGGATTTTTTTAGATCTTTTAGTTCTTCAACAAACCTTTTTTCGCCGAATGTATAGAGCTGATTATTTAACGCAACAATTACATCATCTGGTTTTAAAAAAATAGAATTTGCATATGATTTCTTTCTAATTTTGTCAATTTTTATCAGAAAGCTAGATGTGGTATTTTGTTGAGCTTCAGCCATTTTTTTAAGTTATGGAAAAGTGATACTTTCCTTTTGATCTCTAATTTCTTTAACAAGCATTTTATTTTGGCTTGAGATTGCTTCAAGGGCAGCATTTAATGAAGATGTACTATTAGAAAGTTCTTTCAAAAGTTTACTGTTTTGACTTTTTTTACTTTCTTGCATTAATTTTTTAAATTCTTTGTTGAAATTAGCTGAGGTAACCACATTGCTTTCAGCTATTGATTTACCCAATTTATTAGATTCTTCTTTAATAGATTTGGCAAGGCCATTAGAAAGGTTAGAAATTTCTTTTGATAAATTTACCATAAGGTTTTTATCGTTAGCCTTAATTGCATTAGAAAGATTATCTAAGGCAATCTCGATTTGTTCGTTTGCATTTACTAAATCTGAGTGTTTTGAAAGACTTGAGTTCATATCGTCCACAGCTTTATTTACGTTTTCAACATTTTCTGCAAAGACAACAAGTGCTTCTTTGCTCGTGCTTGTCATTTCTTCCAGTTCAGATAAAGATTTAAAATAAAGAAGTCCAGTTAATATAATAGCGATTATAGCTGTCGCAATTGAACTTGAAAAAACAATTGTTGTGTATTTATGTATTTCTTTCACTTTCTGCTCCGCTTTAAGATATTCATTTTTAATTCTTTTATATTCTGATGTTACATCAGTTGCAGCATCCGCTGCATCTAAAGCTATCTTTATGCTTTCTTGCATTGCGTTAACTTGTTGATTCATGCAAGTCTTCCTTTTTTATTTTTAATAATAACATTTTTATTTCTTTTTGAAAATAGTGCACAATCTATGCCAGAAATGCTCTTTACTTCTAAATAAGGTAATTTTTTTGAAATAACACCAAAGGCCTTACAACCGTGAGGAAATTTGGGTTTATAGGTAACATAAAAATGCTGACATTTATTACAGTTAGTATTGTTCATTTTTTTAAACTCTTAAATTTCTCAACTATTTTTGCAATTTGAAATCGTAAAGCTCCTAAAAAAGAAGTTAAAGCACAAAACCATAAAAAGTATGATAAAAGAAATTCTTTTTTTTCATAAAATTCAATAGCTTTGAAATGGCAAATTACTGCACTGTAAAAAAATGCAAAGGTAACAATTAGTTTTGAAATATTTCGATTAAACATTTTTATTTCCAAATTCGTCAAAAATTAAATCATCTGGTACTTCAATTTCGGGTTTATCAATTTTTTCACCTTTATCTAATTTATATATATATGCTAATGCAATAGCTACAGCATTATATAACTTACTTAAAATTTCTTCACCTATTTCGCAAGTGTAATATATTGCTCTTGCAAGTTTAGGACTTTGCATGTTCCCAATATTTAATTTTTTTGCTTTACTAATTATTTTCTCTGCATTTTTACCTTTTCCTTTAGCAATGACAACTGGAGCTTTTGAATCACCTACTTCATATTTTAGAGCAACAGCGAAGTGAGTTGGGTTAGTAATTATTGCTGTCGCTTCACTAAGATTATCAACTGAAGCACTTTCTTTTCTACTTTTTGCTGCTGCATTCATTTGTAATTTCCTGATTTTTTGTTTAACTTCGGGCTGACCATCTGTTTCTTTATATTCATCTTTGACATCTTGGTGAGACATTCTTAGGGATTTAATATAATCATATTTTTGCCATGCAAAATCTATTGCAGCTATTAATGCTAATGCAACAAGTAATGCTATAACAAGAATGGGAAATAGTGATACAAGCCGGTTCACTGCCGAAAATAAATTTGAATCACTAATGTTTACTAATTCTGGTAAATAATGAATTAACACGAAATAAGAAATACCACCCAAAAATACAACTTTAAGGATAGATTTACCTAATTCAACAAGCCCTTTCATTGAAAAAATCCTTTTTAATCCTTTAATTGGATTTATTTTTTCAAGTTTCCAATGCATGGCTTTAAAAGAAAAATTTAATCCACCACCAACTAAAAACTGGGTCAGAACACAAATTATAAAAAGTGGAGTTGAGAAAATTATAGTTACCTTAAGAAAAAAATAAATTGCTTCTTTTATGGATTGTAAAGGTGATCGACCGTAAAGTAATTCAGGACCAAAATTAAAAAAAGATGCTGAAATTTTGAGAAAATCTTCAATTAGGGGAGGGAAAATGTACATTAAAATCACACCGACTGTAAGAACGGTAAACACAAACATTTCCTTTGAAGAAACTACCTTGCCATCCTCTCGTGCTTTTTCTAGTCGCCTTGAGGTGGGGTCCTGGGTCTTTTCCTGACTTTCATCTTTATCTTCAGCCATCTATTTTCCTAAAAATAATACATCAATTGATTCAAGAGAATTTTTTGTTAAATCTGCAAATGCATTTCCGATAGTTCTCGATGATAAGTAAAGAACAAAAAAAGCTAAGAGTAATGTAACTGGAAATGCAAAAGAGAACATATTCAATTGGGGCGATGATCTGGTTATCACTCCAATTGCGATATTTGTCAGTAGAAGTGCTCCTACAACAGGTAGCATAATTAAACCACCTGTGTAAAACATTGCACCTGCTGCTTCAATTCCTAGACTTACCAAAGCTATGGGAGGTAAATCAGTACTTATATTGTATATATCAAAGCTTCTTATTAAGAAATCAATAGCAATTAAATGTCCATTCAAAGATAGGAAAACAGTAATAAGAAATAAATCAAGAATCATACTTACAACTGGAGTTTGACCGCCAGTTTGTGGATCAACCATCATTGAAAAACCCAAACCTGTTGAGGAAGCCATTTTTTCACCAGCTAATGTTGCTGCACTAAACCATATACTTAGAGAAAGACCCAGAGCAACGCCAATTATTGCTTCGATAATTACAATTACAAATAAGTTCTCAAGTTCATTAATACTTATTTCAGTATCAGAAATATAACCAAAATAAAAAAAAGAAATTACCATTGAAAAGACTATTTTTACGTTAAGAGGTATATTTCTTGAACCTAAAAAAGGACTTGATATTAGAAAAGCTGATAATCTTATCGATGATAAAAAAAACTTAAATAAATAATCCAAGAGGGTATTAATCTCCAAACCGGGAACAGCATCCATTGGAGAATAAAAGGGAAGGGGAATAAACATTATTTTATTCCTGAAATAGTTTCAAATATAAACTGGAAATAATCTGTGAGACTAACTAAAAAAAAGTTTGCCATCATTCCCATTGCAAGAATAACAAGAACAATTTTTGGAACAAAACTTAATGTCATTTCTTGAATTGAGGTTGCAGCTTGAATTATTCCAATTATTAATCCAATTGCAAGAGCTGCTCCTAGAAACGGCCCACTTGAAATTAAAACTTGATAGAAAGCCAATCTTACCATTTCAATATTTTCATCAAAACCCATAATAATCCCTTTTATGAAAATGTTCCCACTAGAGACCCGACTGTCATCGACCAACCATCCACCAAAACAAATAATAAGAGTTTAAAAGGAAGAGCTATCAACATTGGAGATAACATCATCATCCCTAAGGACATTAAAACTGATGCAATTACCATATCAATTACAAGAAAAGGTAAAAATAATAAAAAACCAATTTGGAATGCTGTTTTTAGTTCGCTAGTCATGTAAGCGGGCAAAATCACATAAAATGGTATCTCTGATGAATCTAGATAATCACCTTCTTTTGCCATATCTGAAAACATAACTAAATCATTCTTTCGTGTATTTCTGATCATGAACTTTTTTAATTCACTACCACCGCTTTCTATTGCTTGGGTTAAATCCATTTCTCCTGATTGATAGGGTCCTGAAACATCTGAATAAATTTTATTAAATGTAGGGGCCATCACAAAAAAAGTAAGAAAAAGTGAAATAGCAATTAAAATTTGATTGGGAGGTGTTTGTTGAGTGCCGAGTGCTTGTCTTAGTATTGACATCACAATTATTATTCTAGTGAAAGCGGTCATTCCCAAAACTAATGATGGTAAAACCGTTAAGGCTGTCATTAAAGCAAGTATCTTCAAAGAAACAGAATACTTCTTATCACCATTTGCAAGTTCAGTAATTGTCAAAGCATCTAACCCACCTGGTTCAGCAAAACCAAGAATTGGAAATAAAAGAACAAAGGCGAAAGTAAAGCTAAATTTTTTCATTCAATAACCTTTTTTCAAAAACTTTTTCTAGTTTATTTACTTTTAAATTACTACTTGTCTTTACTTCTGTGAGAAGAGCACCTGAGTTTTTGCCAGAAATGAATAGATAATCTTTATTATCTAAGTTTAATATTAAAGCTCTATCACCCTGACCAAGAATGGTTACTTCGGAAACCGTCATTCTTTTTTTTGAATTAATTTTTTTTGAAATAATATGTTTATTTTTTTTCAGATAATAAAAGCCAACAAACATTACTAATAGGAATCCTAAGACTAGTAAGTAATTATAAAGACTGGGTCCAGTGTATTCTTGCATTTTTACCTCTCTTTAAATTTTTAGATGCAAGAATATTGCCGAAATTACATTATAATCACTAAGTTATTGAAATTATTGACGAAAAATTAGGATTTATAAATGAATGTCAATTTTATGGCACTAGAGATTCTGAACCATTTCTTCAGGATCTGCAACTTCAGTGAATCTTATACCAAATTTTTCTCCAACCATTACAACTTCACCTTTAGCTATCTTGGTACCATTTGCCAATATATCTAAAGGTTCACCTGCCAAGCGTTCAAGCTCTACAACAGAACCTTCATTTAAACGTAGTAAGTCTTTAATCTTGATTTCAGTATTACCAACCTCAACCGTAAGTTTTACCTCAATATTTTCTAAAACTCTCAGATTACTTACTGCAGCTGAGCCTTGTTCAGCTACTTTTTGTTTATCATTTGATTTTTGTTCAACATCAGAATCCAATGTTTTATTTTCAACGGCTTCCTCTTTGTTGTCTTTTTTTTCTAAATCTTCTTGATTTTCTTGCTTTACAGTTTCTGCATTCATTTTTAACTCCTTAATTTAGTCTTTTTGTTAATTTAACACAAGCATTTCCCTTAATCTCACCCATTTCACCCTTAAAATAATTTTGCGTATCTACAAAAAAATCTACTAATTCATCAACATTTATATTCATAACATCACCCTTTTTCATTCTGAGTAATTTCGACATTGAAACAATTGGCCTTGCAAGATGACTGCTTACTTTAAGTGGAACTTCAAGAACAGCTTTCTCAAGCTTGTCTCTCCATGATAAACTGGATTCTACGACGTCTGCTTGAACTCTGGATCTTAATAATGATGAAACTGGTTTAAGCGTTTGCAGAGGATAGACAATGTCAAAAGATAAAGAATCTATTTTTGGTAGTTGCATTACAAACGAACAAACAATAACTAAATCGGATGATTCGACAAAAGCAGCAAACTGAGGGTTTTGTTCTCTGCTGTGAAACTGTATAGTAATTGGAGTTAAATCCTTCCAACATGTTTCTAATATTTGACCTATTCCATTGTTTATTACTTCAATAATCTTATCTTCAGTTGAGGTAAATTCAGTTCTACTGTTCTCATGAACCTCAAGTTTGCCACCGTATCTACTACTAGTGCATAAGCTAACAAAATTAGGTGGAAGAACAGTTAACATGGATCCTCTTAGCTCTTCTATTCTGTTATTAGTCATACTCATAAAAGCATCTAGTCCAGAGCTATATTCTTCAAAAGTTTTAACTTCTGGAGGAAAAGAACTTATTCTGGGTTGAACTCTAAGTAAGGGCAGAAAAACACTTCTGACTGTTCTTGCAAATCGTTCATTAATGAGTCGTAAGGCATAATAATCTCCTAGAAGAGTTAAATCATCTGAGCCAAAATTAAAAGTTTTATATTCTACAGCTGAAGAATCCTTTAATGAAGTAGATGTGCTTAGATCACCTGATCTCAGCCCATCCATTAAAGCGTTTACTTCTTCAGTTGATAATTTTCTCGATGGTTCAGACATTATCAAATCCAATCATTATAATTTTATTGTAATACAAATGATGTAAAATGTACATTCTCAA